>NZ_JAHUTS010000005.1:0-303413 GCF_019209835.1 Enterovibrio paralichthyis
TCGCGAGGGTAAGGGCTGTGGTCAATTGCAAAATAAAAGGCTCTAAGTATGGGGACTTAGAGCCTTTATAAGCCATCTGTTGGATCGTTCAACCGATCATTTATCTCTTAACTGATCGGCATTAGCCGACAACGGCGCTTTTTGGCTTGATAGTGCAGGGATTAAAACGGCCACCAGCTGCGGTTGTCTTCCAGCTCCTTGCGGCAACTCTGTAGCTGAGCACCATAGGTTTTGGCCTGGCGCTCCACTTTACGAGCTACCTGCATCACCTTGGGTTTGGATTTATACACACCGCGCTTATATCCCCCGCGCCCTTCGTGATAGGCCAGGTACTGGTTATAGGCATCCCATTTGGAAATGCCCAACTGGCGCTGGGTTTCACTGGTGTACCAACCGATAAACTGCAGCGCATCCCCGAAATCTGTCCGCGACCCACCATTATCCGTCGCTTTCTGGTAATCCTCCCACGCCGGATCCTGTGCCTGCGCATAGCCGTAAGCGCTGCTCACGCGCCCCCATGGGATCACCCAAAGCACATAGTCTCGTGGTGGCAATGCATCATGAACATAGGAACTTTCCTGTTTCACAAAAGCCATGGCAACGTGGATCGGTGTTCCCCAGTCCTCTTGCATATCCACCGCATCTTCATACCAGTCGTCATACTGGCGGAATATGCTGCAGATGTTGTCCTGGTTTTTCGGTGGCGCTGCCGCGCAACCGGTCAGTGCGAGCGCCGTGAACATGAGCATCCACTTGGAACAAGCATGCATGGTGTTTTCTCTTTCTCTGGGTATCAAACGTAAAAAAGGCCGGTAATACCGACCTTTATACAAGATGTTGGGTATCACTACAGGGATACACTATCACCAAAATACTCAGCCAGGTACTGCTCAAAGCTGATTGCGTCGCCCTGTTCCACATCTTGCTGACGCTTCACACTGGCTTCGCTTTCATCTTTGAACTGCTGCTCTGAAAACGTGACATAGTCGCCGCCGGCAAACAGCTCGCGATTTCCTTTGGCGATCTCCAGACCCACTTTACCAATACTCTCGGTTTCCAGAATGGACTTCAGCATACGGGCTGACAGTGTTTTTTCCGGCTCGTCGAACCAGGTCACCAGCTCGTTACAGGTGCGCAGGTAATTATCACCGCCAAAGGCTTCGTCCATCACCACCGCCAGTGCAGACAAGTCCGCAAAGACACGGCGTCCCCACTCCGCCTGGGTTAGTTGCTCACCGTCACAACCGATCTGCAGGGTCAACCCAGGCTTACGGCCTTCCAGTACCACCTTGCTCCAGTTTTGGCGCCAGCATTGCAGCTCGCAATCAGTCATTGGTGCAGACTCTGACAGCACACTCCAGGTCAGGAACAGGTCGAGGAAGTACACCTGGTAGTCATCAATACCGACCGGACTGAACGGGTTGACGTCCAGCGAGCGGACTTCGATGTACTCAACGCCACCACGCTCCAGCGCTTCCGACGGTTTCTCGCCACTTTTCGTGACACGTTTCGGACGGATTGGCGCATAAAGCTCGTTTTCTATCTGCAGTACATTGCTGTTGAGCTGACGGAAACCGTTCTCGTCCTTCACGCCAATTCTGGCGAAATCTTCTGATGGAGTACCAATCGCCGCACGTACGCCCTGAAGGTATTGCTCCAGACCGTTAAAGCCGATTTTCAGGCTGCTTTGCGCGTTGTTGGTATAACCCAGATCGCTCAGGCGCAGGGAGGTGGCATACGGCAGGTAACAGGTACCATTGCCGACAGTTTCAAACGGCAGGTTAGTCGCTGCTTTATTGATAAAAGAGCCACACAGCGCCGGGGATGCACCGAACAGATACGGGATCATCCAGCCAAAGCGGTAGTAATTACGGATCAGGCCGAAGTACGCTTCAGACACGGATTCCTGTCTCGCGTAAGGTGTCTGATCGCCAAACAACTGCTGCCAAAAACTGTCTGAAAACGAGAAGTTGAAATGCACACCGGAAATGATCTGCATGACACTGCCGTAGCGGTGTTTCAGTCCCTGGCGGTACAGGGTTTTCATGCGGCCAACATTGGACGATCCATACTGTGCTAGCGTGATGTCATCTTCCTCACCGACATAGCACGGCATCGACAACGGCCAAAGGGACTCTTCTCCCAGCGCACGGTAGGTGAAACGGTGGATGTCCTGGAGTTGGTTGAGCATCTCCGGCACCGAATGGCTGACAGGCGTGATAAATTCCAGCAACTGCTCAGCAAAATCGGTTGTGATCCATTTGTGGGTCAGGGCAGAACCTAACGCATCAGGGTGGTGGGCGGCTGACAGGGTACCTTGCGGGGTGATCCGCAATGCTTCGCGTTCAACGCCTCTGCCAATGCCGCTGAGCGCTTCCGGGTTTGCGGAGAACGCTTCCAACCTTTGGGAAAAACTAGTCAAGGCTGCACTCTTTTATTGTAATTAAAGCAGTAAGATGACTAAGCATAATCACTCTTGGTGGCAAAAGCCATCTCACTGTTTCTCACTCGGCTTACACTGTCGGTAACGTGGCGTCAGTTCTCAATAGTCAGACGCTTAACCGGCAGTCCCAAGGTGCTCAATGATGGCGCCAGCGCCTTTGCATCACCGACAATAATCACCTGATAATCTTCGGGCGCAAACCAGATTTTTGCCAGTTCATTGAGTGTTTCTTTCGAGACTGTATCGATGATCGCTTTCTGTTTTGCCTTGTAGTCGGCGGGCAGATTGTTGCGCATCATATTGGCGATCAGTCCCGCCTTATCCCCCGGCGTTTCATAGCTCAGGGCTTCATTTTGCCCGACAGCCAGGCGCAAAAAGGCCAGCTCTTCGTCAGTCATACCGTTCTCGGCCATGTTGCGCAGTTCACTTTGCATCTCTTTGACCGTATCGGCTGTGCTGTCTGCGCGCACCTGTGCCTGATATACGACAACGCCTTTATCCTGATCGCCATAGACATAACCGCTTGCCCCATAGGTGTAACCCTTGTCTTCGCGCAGGTTCAGGTTCAGGCGTGAGTTAAAGTTTCCGGCAAGGTTGAAGTTAGCCAGCTGGGTTTTAAACATCTCGCCGGTGGCGTCGTAAGGCATGGCATGGCGCACCATCTGCACCACGCTTTGCGGTGCACCAGGTTTGTCCACCAGCCAGATTTGCGGTTTGCTGTATTCCTTAATCAGGGTCTTAGCCGGTGCCGTTGCAGGCTCCCCTTTCCATGCTGCCAAGCCGTTAATACTCGACAACAGGGTGGATTTGTCGATATCACCGACAGCAATCAGTCTTGCCGAATCCGGGGTGTAGTGACGGGCATAGAAGTCTTTCACATCGCCGACAGTCAGCGCACCCAGCGTTTCAAGGGTGCCTTCCGATGGCAATGCATGCCACGGGTCACTGAACAGCACATGGCGTCTTGCCTGACTTGCCTGCCACTGGGGTGTCTGGTGACTGAACTGGATACTTTCCAACGCCTGTTTTTTCAGACGTTCGAAATCAGCCTCGTCGAACTTGGGATGAAACAGCATATCGCCTGCAAGGGTCAGGGTTTCTTCGAGGTTTTTAGTCAGGGAAGAAACACTGATAGTGGTGCCACGGGAAGACGCACTGACGCTGATACTGGACCCAAGGCGATCCAGCTCGGCTGCAATCGCTTCACTGGTGCGGTTGGTGGTTCCCTCTGCCAGCAGATCAGCAGTCAGCGACGCCAGGCCATTTTTACCTTCCGGCTCCATCAAGCTGCCTGCAGGTAAAATCAGGTGAACGGTCACTGTTGGCGTTTCATCTGACGTTGCACCGGCAATTTGAATACCATTGTCCAATTTGGCCCTGTAAAGCTTCGGCACTTTCACCGTTACAGCGCTGTCTGGTTTTGGTATCACAGAACGGTCAAAGGTTTCCGGTGTTTCACGCAACGCTAACGATGCATCACCGGTATCCGCGTTACCGTCTGTTTTGGCACGCACCGGCGAAAAGTTGGGGGCTGCAGCAGCGAGGCTGGTTTTGCCAACCGGCACGACCGACAGGCTCAGTGATGGCTTATTCCAGATAAAGCGGTCAAAGGCTGCTTCCACTTCCCCGGTCGAGACATCGTCTAGCTCATCAAGCCAGATAGCCAGCCTATCCGGCTCGCCATAGAAGGTCTCATTGGAGGCCAGTTGTGCCACTTTACCGTGCACACTTTGCAGGCCAAATACGGCGCTGGCCTCAGCACTGCCTTTCACCTGCGCCAGATCATCCGCTTTGATGCCCCGCGTCTTGAGGGAAGCCAGTACACCCATGACATCTTTACGTAGCGATTGCAGGCTCTGGCCCTGATTGCCCAGCACGTATACCTGAAGGTTACAGGCAAGCTCGGCACAGTCCTGATATGCGCTGGCACTCAGTACCTTGCCCGGTTTAACCAGTTCCTGATAAAGCAGACTGTTACGTCCCTGCCCCAGCACAGAGGCGAGCATGTCGAGCGCGACACGGGAGTCTGCCCCTGGGTATTCCGTTGGCCAGGTCATCACCAGCATCGGCTGCTGGATATTGTCTTCAAGAGTAACGAAGCGGTTAGCGTCCAGGGTCACCGGCCATTTATCTGCGGTTTTCACCTCGGGCCCGGCAGGAATATCGCCAAAGTATTTCTCTACCCACTCTAGGGTTTTGGCAACATCGATATCACCGCCAATGCTGAGGGTGGCGTTGTTCGGGCCATACCAGTGCAGGAAGAAGGCTTTCAGATCATCCACGTCCACGCCATTGAGATCTTCGACATAGCCGATAGTCGGCCAGCTGTAGGGATGCGTCGGCGGGTACAGACTGGCTGACAGGGTTTCCTGCACCAGGCCATAAGGGCGGTTGTCGTAGTTCTGTGCCCGTTCGTTTTTTACCGTATCGCGCTGGATTTCAAACTTGCGCTGGGAGACGGCATCCAGCAAAAAGCCCATGCGGTCAGATTCCAGCCACAGCATTTTTTCCAGCTCATTGGCAGGCACGGTTTCGTAGTAGTTGGTGCGGTCTCGGTTGGTCGTCCCGTTCACGCTGCCGCCGGATTCCGTCACCAATTTGAAATGCTGCTGGTCGCCGACATGCTCCGATCCCTGGAACATCATGTGCTCAAAGAAGTGGGCAAAGCCGGACTTACCCGGCTCTTCACGAGCCGAGCCGACATGATAGGTCACATCCACATGAACCAGTGGATCGGAATCATCAGGGTGAAGCAACACCGTCAAGCCGTTGGAGAGACGGTATTTTTGATAGGGGATGGCCGGGGCGTCACCCGTAGCGCCTTTTTCTTCAATAAAAGTGACGCCATCAGGCAGCACGGGTGTGGACGGAAAGATGCCACACCCTGACAACCCAAACAGGGTTGCCGTCAGGATAAAATAACGCACACGCTATCCTTTGATAAAAATTAAAACAGTAAGCCTCGGGTCACGAGTGCCAGTATCACGTATCTGAGGGCTTTGCCCATGGCAATCAAGAGCCAGCACCAACGCTGCTTGAGTCTCAGCCAGCCAGCAGCCAGGCAAAGCGGGTCGCCGATAATGGGTAGCCAGCTCAGCAACAAGGTCCAGTAACCGTAGCGTTGAAGCCAGTTAATGGCTCTTTGACCGTGTTTCTGCTCAAGGGTTCGCGCAGGAATGAAACGACCAATCCAATAGTTGGTCATGCCCCCCAGCGTGTTACCTAAGGTGGCGACCAACACCAGTGTCGCCACGCTGAACTGGTTTTGCTTAAGCAGTAAAACGAGGTTGGCTTCCGAACCGCCAGGAAGCAAGGTGGCGCTGAGAAAACCGGTTGAAAACAACACCCACAGCGCCGAGTCACCACTAATCCAATCCAATGTCTGTCACCCGAACATCAATGACATCCATGCCTGCCGCTTTCGCTGCGTTGATACCAAACACCGCATCTTCGAACACCAGGCATTTTTCCGGTGCCACGTTTAATCGTTCAGCACAGCGCAGGAAAGTATCCGGTTCGGGTTTATGGGCAGACACCTGATCAGCACCGACAACGACATCCATCAAAGGTAAAAGACCGGTCTTTTCCAACATTCGTTCAGCAATATCTGTCAGGGTACCGGTTCCAACTGCTATCGGCTTTTTACCTGCGAAATGCCGAGCCACTTCCGCAAACGGCAAGATCTCGAGATGATCTTCCATGATGGCTTTGAATTGCTGTGTTTTATGGGCAGCAAGCACCGCCGGATCTATATCCAGGTCTTTCTCTTCCACCAGCGACTTGGCCGTCAGCAGGGTTGGGCTGCCACCGCGTGTGTGGTACCAAGCTTCATCAACGTCAAATCCAAAATCTGCAGCTGTTTGCAGCCAGGCCGCATAGTGACCCGGCATTGAATCAATCAAAGTGCCATCGAGATCGAAAATAAAGGCTTCATATTTGTCGTAACGACACATTACTGGGGGATCTCCAAAATGATTTTGCCGCGTGTGCGGCCACTTTCTATATCTTTATGGGCTTGGACGCCTTGCTTTAACGGGTAGGTGGCACTGATGGTGATGCGCAGTTTCCCTTCATCGGCGGCGTGAAGCAGAACATCCAGATCCTCTACACTTGGCTGCACCAGCATCCCTTTGGCTTCAATGCCTCGTTGCTTGGCTGCCTCGATGATACGCGGTGCAGTGATGGTAGGGACAGTTACCACGCGCCCTGACGGCTTGACGCATTGAAGCGCCGCTTCACCTACATCGCCGCCCATCAAATCAATCAGCACATCGATATCTTTCACCTGCTCTTCCACGGGAGCTTTGTGGTAATCCACCGCCTCCGCCCCCAGGGAAGAGACAAAGTCCACATTGGCTGTCGAACAAGAGGCATACACTGTTGCACCGTTGATGTTGGCAAGCTGGATTGCGATATGACCAACCCCACCGGCACCGGCGAGGATCAACACTCTGTCCTGATGGCGCACATCGGCATGTTCCAGCACCTGAAGTGCCGTCAGCCCTGCGACGGGAAATGTGGCGGCAATCTCCAGCGGGACACTGTCTGGCACCCTTGCCAACGCTGACTTGTCTGCACAGAGATACTGGCCATAGCCACCACCTTCGACAATGCGGCCGACCACACGGTCACCGGCTTTAAACTCTCCGGCATCCCGAGCAACGATACCGGCGACATCAAAGCCAGGTACCCACGGCAGGCTGTCTTTGATTTTCTCTGCGCCCCATCCCAACCCTGCGCGGGTTTTGGCATCAATCGGGTTTACCCCGGCATAAGCGACTTTGACCAATACCTGATTGTCTGCAGGTACCGGGATGTCGGTGGTTTGGAGCTTGAGGGTTTCCGGCCCGCCAAACGCGGTGATTGCCAGTTGAAGGTTAGCCATGCGTATCGTCCTTTTTTGCAGCCTCGAGC
This sequence comes from Enterovibrio paralichthyis, assembly GCF_019209835.1. Taxonomy (NCBI): domain Bacteria; kingdom Pseudomonadati; phylum Pseudomonadota; class Gammaproteobacteria; order Vibrionales; family Vibrionaceae; genus Enterovibrio; species Enterovibrio paralichthyis. Next base: position 7,358 of record NZ_JAHUTS010000005.1, read on the forward strand.
TTTTCAGTGTTAATAAAAAAGGCGGAAGACTCAATGCCTTCCGCCCTATTATTTTGTGAATGTCTTTTAAACCGGCTTTCTTGGCTAACCGCCGACCAGTGCCAAAAGCACACCCGCCGCTACCGCTGAGCCCAATACACCCGCCACGTTCGGCCCCATTGCATGCATCAACAGGAAGTTGTGCGGGTTGGCATCCAGACCCACTTTGTTCACCACACGTGCAGCCATAGGTACAGCAGAAACACCCGCTGCACCAATCAATGGGTTAATGCTGTCTTTACTCACCTTGTTGAGCAGTTTAGCCATCAACACACCCGCTGCGGTACCGATACTGAAAGCAACGGCGCCCAGAATCAGGATACCCAGGGTCTCAAAGTGAAGGAATTGATCCGCCTGCAGTTTTGAACCAACAGCCAGTCCCAGGAAGATGGTAACCACGTTGATCAGCTCGTTTTGCGCTGTATTGGACAGACGGTCAACAACTCCACATTCACGCATCAGGTTACCCAGACAGAACATACCCACCAGCGGCGTAGCTGAAGGCAGGAACAGGATTGCCATCATCAGCACTGCCAATGGGAACAGGATCTTTTCTGTTCTTGATACATGGCGGAGCTGGCGCATTTCAATCTTACGTTCTTCCTCGTTGGTCAGCGCCTTCATGATAGGCGGCTGGATAATAGGTACCAGCGCCATGTAGCTGTAAGCCGCCACCGCAATCGCACCCAGCAAGTCAGGAGACAAACGGCTGGCGAGGAAGATCGCCGTCGGGCCATCTGCACCACCGATGATAGCGATAGACGCCGCATCAGCGAGGTTGAACTCCATACCCGGCACAAGGTTCAGCAAAATCGCGCCAAACAACGTCGCGAAGATACCAAACTGCGCTGCAGCCCCTAACCAGAGCGTGCGTGGGTTGGCGATGAGCGCCCCGAAGTCTGTCATGGCGCCAACGCCCATAAAGATCAACAGCGGGAAGATGCCCGTTTCGATACCCACATAGTAGACGTAGTACAGCACGCCGCCTGGCTCTGTAAATCCCGCATTCGGAATATTGGCGAGAATGGCACCAAAGCCGATCGGCAACAGCAGCAAGGGCTCAAAGCCCTTGCGGATGGCGAGAAACAGCAAAGTACAACCAACGGCGATCATGATGAGCTGACCAAAATGGAAATTAGCCAGGCCAGTCTCCGTCCAGAGGATCCTTAAACCTTCCATGTTTACCCTCTTACGCCAGACTCATCAGCGGTGAACCGACAGTGACTGAGTCACCCTCTTTCACCATCACATCTTGAACTGTACCCGCGCGGGTCGCACGGACTTCGGTTTCCATTTTCATCGCTTCCAGGATCAGCAGTACATCGCCTTCCTGAACCTGATGGCCTTGTTTAGCCACCACTTTGAAAATGTTACCTGCCAGCGGTGCAGCCACAGCTTCAGATGGCCCTGCGCTAGGCGCTGGCGCAGTAGGTGCTGCTTGTGAAGCCGCAGGCGTTACCGACGTCAATTCGCCCTGGGGACCAACAACCACATCATAAGTCTGACCGTTCACCTGAACGCTGTAAGCTTCCACGCCCCCAGTAGACGCAGGCGCAGTCGTTGGTGCAGGAGCCACAGCTGGCTCTGTACCGGGTGCCGGCTCGAACGCTTCCGGATTACCACGGTTTTTCAGGAACTTCAGACCGACTTGTGGGAACAGTGCATACGTCAGTACGTCATCTACCTGCGCTTCAGCCAGCAAGATGCCTTCTTCTTTCGATTTGACGATCAGCTCGTCGGTCAGAATATGCAGTTCAGGCTTCAACAGATCAGCAGGACGGCATGTTATTGGGTCTGCACCATCCAGAACCCGCGCTTGCAGGTCTTTATTGACTTCGGCAGGTGCCGCGCCGTATTCACCTTTCAGCACACCGGCTGTTTCTTTGGTGATGCTCTTGTAGCGCTCACCGGTCAATACGTTGATCACCGCCTGGGTGCCCACGATTTGGGATGTTGGCGTTACCAGTGGGATATAACCCAAATCTTCACGTACGCGCGGAATTTCCAGCAGTACTTCGTCGATGCGATCTGCTGCGCCCTGCTCTTTGAGCTGGCTTTCCATATTGGTCAGCATGCCACCCGGTACTTGAGCGATCAGGATTCGGGAATCCACACCTTTGAGCTGGCCTTCGAACTTGGCATATTTCTTACGCACTTCACGGAAGTACGCCGCAATAGGTTCAATTTTCTCCAGATCCAGTCCGGTATCACGCTCCGTTCCCTGAAGCATGGCAACTACGGTTTCGGTTGGCGTGTGGCCGTAAGTCTGGCTCATGGAAGAAATCGCCGTGTCCAGAACGTCCAGACCCGCTTCAACCGCTTTCACAGCGGTGGCAGTGGAAAGGCCAGTTGTTGCATGACAATGGAGTGCCAGTGGAATATCACAGGAGGCTTTAATACGTTTGATCAGCTCTTCCGCTTCATACGGCTTGAGCAGGCCAGACATATCTTTAATACAAAGTGAATGACAACCAAGGTCCTCAAGACGCTTTGCCAGATCGGTCCAAGTGTCCAGGGTATGGTAAGGACTGGTGGTATAAGAGAGTGTACCCTGGGCGTGCGCACCGACAGAGACCGCAGCTTTTACCGCTTTCTCAAAGTTACGTACGTCATTCATTGCATCAAAGATGCGGAAAACGTCCATACCATTGGCGTGGGCACGTTCAACAAACTTATCGACGACATCATCCGCGTAGTGGCGGTAACCCAACAGGTTCTGCCCACGAAGCAGCATTTGCATCGGGGTTTTCGGCATGGCTTTTTTCAATTCGCGCAGACGAACCCATGGATCTTCACCAAGATATCGGATACAGGCATCAAACGTTGCGCCGCCCCAGGTCTCTAACGACCAGTAACCCACATCATCCAGCGCTGCAGCAATCGGTAACATATCATCCAGACGCATACGGGTCGCAAACAGCGACTGGTGCGCGTCACGCAGGACAACGTCTGTAATAGCGAGTGGCTTAGACATACGACAATACTCCTTGTAATTGTATGTTTCGCATCAGCTAACGCTGGCGATTACGGTATTTATGCACCGCTGCAGAAATGGCAGCGATGGTTTCCCCTGGAATTTGACCACTATTATTGGGCGTGGTGGTCGTGGTTGCCTGAGGTGGCAACTCTTCGGGGACAAGACGGGACATCAGTTTGACCAAACCGACCAAAACTGTCAGAAAAATAAAGACGACCAGCATGCCCGTTATCATGAGCGCTGCGGCCTGTTGGAGTGTGCTACCCAAATCCATATGTCAGCTTCCTTTCCATTTCACCACCGGTCTGACACCGACAGGTGGTCACAGCAAATCCCAGCGACGCGCCTCTCAACATTTTGTAGAGAATTTATTCACTGAGTTAAGTTATTGGTCAAAATACTAACAAATCACAATAATGACAATCCTGTAATACTCTTCATTTGCGCCATTTTCGGCCTCTGACGCAATAAAATCGCACAATTGTTATCATTTTGTTAATGCACATGCAGGGTTATCTGGGGTGTTTGATTGCAAAAACTTTATAGGAGAAATATACGGAAATTCAGGGAATTAAAAGTGGGTTTTGTTGCAGATATGACCGCTGGAAAAGCGAATTTGGAAAAACTGGAAAAGTGCGGGTAACGACAAGAAGTGTGTGTTTTGAGAAAAACGATAATCCAATCGGATTAATTGAATAGACATTCAAAAGAAATGGCGCGACCGGGAGGATTCGAACCTCCGACCGCCTGGTTCGTAGCCAGGTACTCTATCCAGCTGAGCTACGGTCGCGCAGGCAATGATTGATTATAGGTGTCAATCAGGGTGAAAGTGAAATGGCGCGACCGGGAGGATTCGAACCTCCGACCGCCTGGTTCGTAGCCAGGTACTCTATCCAGCTGAGCTACGGTCGCGCAGTAATCACTTCATGCATCATCCAGATGCCAGCGCTTCGTCGGAAACGGAGCTTCGTCCTTGGTAGGCGATAAGCCTAGGTTGGAGCAAGTAAGGATGGCGCGACCGGGAGGATTCGAACCTCCGACCGCCTGGTTCGTAGCCAGGTACTCTATCCAGCTGAGCTACGGTCGCACAACTTACTTACTAAATGGCGGTGAAGGAGGGATTCGAACCCTCGATGCGGCTATAAACCGCATACTCCCTTAGCAGGGGAGCGCCTTCAGCCTCTCGGCCACCTCACCGCACAAATCATGGCGCGCTCGGGAGGATTCGAACCTCCGACCGCCTGGTTCGTAGCCAGGTACTCTATCCAGCTGAGCTACGAGCGCACAACAATTCGGGCTTGTTTACTGACGCTATCAATAAACATAAATAATGGCGCGACCGGGAGGATTCGAACCTCCGACCGCCTGGTTCGTAGCCAGGTACTCTATCCAGCTGAGCTACGGTCGCGCAGTGCAAGAATGGCGGTGAAGGAGGGATTCGAACCCTCGATGCGGCTATAAACCGCATACTCCCTTAGCAGGGGAGCGCCTTCAGCCTCTCGGCCACCTCACCGTCTTGCGGAGGCACATATTACTTTGAGCCGAGAATAAGTCAAACATTTTATCGGGAAAAATCTGCATTCACGTTGCGTTTGCACACTTCTCACTCAACATGCGCAATATTTGATTTATCAAACCATCAATTGCGTTTTAAATGAACAACCTGACGTGTCTCCCAAATTGTATAAATTCAGGAAAGCGTTTTAAGCCATTTCTATTTTATACCGATCGATATACCTAAACGACCTGAAGATGCTCGTATTCAGAGGTCATCAATGCGTTCAATTTGAGGCAAATTTCACGAGGAATAGTCGTTCTATTTCCGTGGAATTTAACGAAGAAGTGGGTACATTGATGGCCTCCCTTCGGGCGAGTCGACTGACGCAGTGCTCTTTGTTGTTCCTTTTTGATGGAGGTGACTACACCTACAAAGGAACGCCGCGATCACAACGTCAGTCAATCTCGCTGAATCCTGCCTCTTCAGGTTGTTTAGGTATATGTATTCTTCAGATACAGAAAAGGCCGTTAAATTTTCCGGCCTTTACGAATACGTTAGTGCGTTTACTTAGAAGTTACCGCCCGTCGGTGCAGGGTTACCTTTCTCTGCTTGTATACGCATGTAGATTTCTTCACGGTGCACAGACACCTCTTTCGGTGCGTTTACGCCGATACGTACTTGGTTACCCTTAACGCCCAGTACAGTAACAGTCACTTCATCACCAATCATCAGCGTTTCACCTACGCGACGAGTCAAAATCAGCATTCTTCTACTCCTTGAGTATTTACAACTTTCTTATTAGTTGAGTCGGTATGGTCTTCATACTGCGCGAAGTCAATATGCACGGCAGCGTAAGCGCCGGGGCGGACAATCAACTACTTTCCTTCCTTGCGAGCATCCTTTTGCAAGCTTGACTTCAAATTAGCCAGCGCCAGTCTGGTTTTTCAATATGGCTTATTTCTCCAGCTAACTCCAGTTAACCCATGAGAAAATACACATCGAATCCAGACATTGTGACCCCTGTGCCCAGAAGATCACGTTGTCAGATACTGCGAGGCAGGAAAAGTTCATCCCACCGGCGCGAATAATCGAAACGGGTACTGCTCAAAAAAGTAGCCGCACCGTTATTGAGGCGATGCACTATACAGTGTTAAAAAAAAAGTGCAAAGAATAAACGCGAGTTAAGGTACTAAAGAAAAAAGGCTTCCATAGGAAGCCTTTCTTTACGCATTTGTCTCAGGGACTTTACCTTACAGGCGCTCAGTCAACCATGGTGTAACGGTTTCCAGAGCCGCAGGCAGTGCAGCAACATCGGTACCACCCGCCTGTGCCATGTCAGGACGGCCACCGCCCTTACCACCCACTTGCTGCGCAACCATGTTAACCAGGTCGCCAGCTTTTACTTTGCCAACCAGGTCTTTAGTCACACCGGCAATCAGGCCAACTTTGTCATCAGCCACGTTCCCCAGGAACACGACACCGCTGCCCATCTGATTTTTCAGATCGTCAACCATGGTGCGCAGTGCTTTGTTGTCAGCGCCATCAAGCTTGCTGATCAGCACTTTGATGCCGTTGATTTCCTGAACCTTGTTGATCAGGCTAGCGCTTTCCTGAGCCGCCAGTTTCTCTTTCAGCAATTGGATTTCTTTTTCCAGTGACTTCGCACGGCTTTGAGACTCAGCCACTTTCTGTGCGAACTCTGATTGCTGACGGTAGAACGCTTCTTCTGCACCCTGGCCGGTTACCGCTTCAATACGGCGTACGCCTGCTGCAATACCACCCTCAGAAGTGATCTTCAGCATACCGATGTCACCAGTACGGTTAGCGTGGGTACCACCACACAGCTCGATAGAAAAATCACCCATGGTCAGTACGCGCACATTGTCGTCGTACTTCTCACCGAACAGTGCCATTGCGCCTTTTGCTTTCGCAGACTCAATGTCCATGATTTCGGTGCTAACGTCGTGGTTGCGGCGAATTTGTTCGTTCACCAACTTTTCTACCGCACGCAGCTCTTCAGCCTTCACCGCTTCCAGGTGAGAGAAGTCAAAACGCAGGCCTTCAGCGCGCACCAAAGAACCTTTCTGCTGTACATGGTCGCCCAGTACGATACGCAGCGCTTCGTGCAGCAAGTGAGTTGCAGAGTGGTTCAGGGCAATCGCCTGACGACGTGATGCATTCACCTGCGCTTCAACGTTGTCGCCAACGCTCAGGGTACCGTCAACCAGCTTGCCGCGGTGGCCAATCGCCGCGCCGTATTTCTGGGTATCGATAACTTCAAACTTGCCCGCATCAGTGATCAGGAAACCTGCATCACCACACTGACCGCCAGATTCCGCATAGAACGGCGTCTGGTCAAGAATGATAACCGCTTCATCGGCAGTCGCTACCGTCTCAGCAGCCATACCATCAACAAAGATATCCGTAATGATGCCTTTGCCTTCTGTCGCGCCGTAGCCGGTGAACTCAGAGTTACCTTCTACTTTGATCACTGCGTTGTAGTCTGTACCGAACTGACCCGCTTCACGGGCACGCTGGCGCTGCTCTTCCATCGCCGCTTCAAAGCCAGCTTCATCGATAGAGAAGCCACGCTCACGCGCTACGTCGTTAGTCAGGTCAGCTGGGAAGCCATAGGTGTCGTACAGTTTGAACACGGTTTCACCGTCCAGTACATCACCTTCAACCGCTTCCAGTGCATCGTTCAGGATCGCCATACCGCGGTCCAGAGTACGACCGAAGTTTTCTTCTTCGATCTTCAGCACTTTCTCAACCATCGCCTGCTGCTTCTTCAGCTCTTCACCGGCAGTGCCCATGATGTCAGCCAGAGGGCCAACCAGCTTGTAGAAGAATGCACCGTTTGCACCCAGCTTGTTACCGTGACGCACTGCACGACGGATAATACGGCGCAGTACATAACCACGGCCTTCGTTTGAAGGCATTACGCCGTCAACGATCAGGAAGGCACATGAACGGATGTGGTCAGCCACAACGCGCAGAGACTGGTTAGACAGGTCTTCATAGCCAATCACTTCCGCAGCTGATTTGATCAGGGTTTGGAAGATGTCGATTTCGTAGTTTGAATGAACGCCCTGCATGATCGCAGCAATACGCTCAATACCCATACCAGTATCAACAGAAGGCTTAGGCAGCGGTTCCATGGTGCCATCGGCGTGACGGTTATACTGCATAAATACGTTGTTCCAGATTTCGATGAAACGGTCGCCATCTTCTTCCGGAGAACCTGGAGGACCACCCCAGATGTGATCGCCGTGGTCATAGAAAATTTCGGTACATGGACCACAAGGACCGGTGTCACCCATTTGCCAGAAGTTATCTGACTCGTATGGCTTACCGCCTTTCTTGTCGCCAATGCGCACGATGCGATCAGCCGGAATACCGATTTTCTCGTTCCACAGCGCGAATGCTTCGTCGTCTGTTTCGTACACGGTCACCATCAGGCGATCTTTTGGCAGTTGCAGTACTTCAGTCAAAAACTCCCACGCGAACGCGATAGCATCGTCTTTGAAGTAATCACCAAAGCTGAAGTTACCCAGCATTTCAAAGAAGGTGTGGTGACGGGCAGTGAAGCCTACGTTTTCCAGGTCATTGTGCTTACCACCGGCACGTACACAGCGCTGTGCTGTTGTCGCTCGGGTATAGGCGCGTTTTTCTAGGCCTAGGAAGCAATCTTTAAACTGGTTCATACCTGCGTTTGTGAACAACAGTGTTGGGTCGTTGGCAGGCACGAGCGATGAGCTAGGCACGATGGTGTGCCCTTTGCTTTCAAAGAATTCGAGAAACGCGCGGCGGATCTCGTCGGTGCTCATGTACATTGGCTAATCCTGAAAATTGGAGTGGTAGTTATCACTGCGTCGCATAACAGGCGACGTGATCAGAGTCAATTGGCGGTCATTGTAAACAACCTAACCAATTGCGAAAAGAGGCAGAAACAAGATAGAAGCAGACCGAGCAGGGATTTAATGCTCTTTTGACAGTGCGTAGTTGATTTGATCGAAGCTGAAACCGCGACTTTGCAGGTATCGCGTCCATTTGGCACGTTGCTTGAAATCGACCTCTGGCAGGTTACCGTCGATATCACCAAAACGGCGACAGGCTAACTCTTTTGCCAGTTCATACCAGTCATGCTGCTGGCTATCCTGCGCAGTTTCAAGCAGTGCGGTACTGATGCCTTTGCGTTTGGCATCAAAGCAGATACGTTGCCAACCATGGCCTTTGCCAACGCCGTGGCGCAGGAGCATTTCCGCAAACCGTTTATCATCCAGCCAGTTGTGGTAAAGACAATGTTCAATGGCAGCGTCAATTTCGTCAGCAGGGCACTGTCGCTGCGCCAGTTTTTGACGCAGCTCCAGTTCAGAATGGTCGCGGCGGGACAACATGCCCACCGCTAATTCTCGGGCAGTTAAACTCAGAACGCTTCCTCTTCAGGCAGATCTGCATCTTCAACTTGCGCTTTGCCTTGGGTGTCATTGTTTTGCAGCAACATATCGCGCAGGGTCTTATCCAGCTCCTTCGCAATCTCAGGGTTTTCTTTCAGGAACTTACAAGCGTTCGCTTTACCCTGGCCGATTTTGTCGCCGTTGTAGCTGTACCACGCACCGGCTTTCTCAACCAGTTTGTGTTTCACGCCCAGGTCAATCAGCTCGCCGTAAAGGTTGATACCTTCACCGTACATGATTTGGAATTCAGCTTGTTTAAATGGTGCAGCAATCTTGTTTTTCACCACTTTCACGCGGGTATCGTTACCCACTACTTCATCACCTTCTTTGATAGAGCCGATACGGCGGATATCAAGACGGACAGAAGCATAGAATTTCAGTGCGTTACCACCGGTAGTGGTTTCTGGGTTACCGAACATTACACCGATCTTCATACGGATCTGGTTGATGAAGATCATCAGGGTGTTACTGTTTTTGATGTTAGCAGTCAGCTTACGCATTGCCTGAGACAGCATACGTGCCTGCAGACCCATGTGAGAGTCACCCATTTCACCTTCGATTTCCGCTTTTGGCGTCAGTGCCGCCACGGAGTCGATGATGATAACGTCAACCGCACCAGAGCGGGTCAGGGCATCTGCGATTTCCAGTGCCTGCTCACCGGTGTCTGGCTGAGATACCAGCAGGTTATCGATATCAACATGCAGTTTACGTGCATAGACTGGATCCAGCGCGTGCTCAGCATCGATAAACGCACAGGTTTTACCTTGCTTTTGTGCTTCCGCAATGACTTGCAGAGTCAGTGTGGTTTTACCTGATGATTCAGGACCATAGATTTCAACAATACGGCCGTATGGCAGACCGCCAGCGCCCAGCGCGATATCTAGAGACAACGAACCGGTTGATACGGTTTCAATGTCCATCGTGCGGTCGTCACCCAAACGCATGATCGAACCTTTACCGAATTGTTTTTCGATCTGACCCAGGGCTGCGGCTAACGCCTTCTGTTTGTTGTCGTCCATTTGATTCTCCAACGGAAGCAATAATCGTTCGATAGCTGTGAATTGCTGTTAAGTATACTGTCCATTTATACAGTGTCTAGCCCTGTATAAAATTTTTTCTCCGCTTTCGTGTTACTGCTCCGGTTTTTCGCTTTCCAAGTAACTGAGCAAACGACAAAGGCTGTGGGCAATGGTATTGCGGCGGATATCATGCCTGTCTCCATCAAACAGACACTTTTCTGTTACCACACCATTACGGGTCGCCCAACCAAAACAGACCAACCCCACCGGCTTTTCTTCCGTTCCTCCGGTTGGGCCTGCAATGCCGCTTACTGCAAGGGCAAAATCTGCCTTGGCAGCTTCCAGCGCACCGGTCGCCATTTCAGCAACCACCTGCTGACTGACCGCACCATAAGCTTCCAGCGTGGCTGTCGATACGCCGACCAGATCGTGCTTCGCCTCATTACTGTACGTCACAAAACCGCGTTCAAACCATGCCGAGCTTCCTGCAACCTCTGTCAGGATATACGCAATGCCACCGCCAGTGCAGGATTCTGCCGTCGTCACTGTTTGCCCGCTCTCTTTGAGTTTTTCGCCAACCTGCGTGGCCAGTCTTACCAGTTGTTCCATCTCACCCCCTGTTATTTCATTCACACCATCGCGATATCGATACTTTACCCATTTACCGCGATTCACGTATCCTTGTTCCCTCTTCTTATATCGTAATTTTGCAGGCCAGATAGTGACAGTACAAGCGACAGCCAATCATACGCCCATGATGCAGCAATACCTGAAAATAAAAGCGCAGCATCCTGAAGAACTGCTTTTCTACCGTATGGGTGATTTTTACGAGCTGTTCTACGACGATGCCAAACGTGCATCACAGTTGCTTGATATCTCTCTGACCAAACGCGGCGCCTCGGCCGGTGAACCTATTCCGATGGCAGGCGTTCCCTACCATTCTGTCGAAGGCTACCTTGCCCGTCTGGTTCAGCTGGGAGAATCGGTGGCGATTTGTGAGCAAATTGGCGATCCGGCCACCAGCAAAGGGCCGGTAGAACGTCAGGTTGTCCGTATCGTGACACCGGGCACTGTCTCGGATGAAGCCCTGCTTAACGAACGTGTCGATAACCTGATTGCCGCAATCTTCGCGAATGGCAACCGCTTTGGCTATGCCACCCTAGATATTACCTCTGGCCGCTTTTTGCTGAGCGAACCTGGCAGCGAAGAAGAAATGCAGGCAGAGCTTCAGCGCACCCGTCCGGCAGAATTGCTTTATCCGGAAGATTTTGCTTTCCCGGCTTTAACAGAAATGTGTAAAGGCAGCCGCCGCCGTCCTATCTGGGAATTTGATCTTGAAACCGCCAAACAGCAGTTAAACCAGCAGTTTGGCACCCGTGATTTGGTGGGCTTTGGCGTAGAAAGCTGCTCTTTAGGGCTTGCCGCTGCCGGTTGCCTGATGCAGTACGTCAAAGATACCCAGCGTACCGCCCTGCCCCATATCCGTTCGCTGGTAAAAGAAAATAAAGACCAGTCAGTGATTCTGGATGCGGCCACCCGCCGTAACCTGGAGCTCACCCAGAACCTCTCCGGCGGCTTTGAAAATACCGTTGCCTCAGTGCTGGATAAAACTGCCACTGCAATGGGTAGCCGTATGCTCAAACGCTGGCTGCACCAACCGATGCGCGACTTTTCCATTGTTAATCGCCGCCTGGATGCCATTACCGCGCTGAAAGATACCGGCCTGTATGTGGAATTGGCATCAGTATTGCGACCTGTAGGTGATATGGAGCGCATCCTGGCGCGGCTGGCGCTTCGCTCCGCACGTCCACGTGATATGGCAAGACTACGCGGCGCGCTGCAACAACTGCCGGAGATTAAATGCCTGTTGGAGGAAGTGCAGGACGAATCCATCGCACCGCTGAAAACGGCCAGCATGCCGATGCCTGAGCTGACTGCGCTGCTTGAGCATGCCATTGTAGAAACGCCACCGGTGGTTATTCGTGATGGTGGTGTGATTGCCCCTGGCTACAACGCCGAACTGGATGAGTGGCGCGATCTGGCGGACGGCGCTACCCGCTTCCTCGAAGAGCTGGAAATCCGCGAACGTGAGCGCCATGACATCGATACCCTGAAAGTCGGTTTCAACTCCGTCCACGGCTTTTATATACAGGTCAGCCGTGGCCAGAGCCATCTGGTGCCACCTTACTATGTGCGCCGCCAGACACTGAAAAACGCTGAGCGCTACATCATTCCTGAATTGAAAGAGCACGAAGACAAAGTGCTGAACTCCAAATCCAAGGCGCTGGCGTTGGAGAAAAAATTGTGGGAAGAGCTGTTTGATAAGCTACTGCCACACCTGGAGCAACTGCAGAAAGCGGCAGAAGCCCTCTCGACACTGGATGTGCTTGCAAACCTTGCCGAGCGTGCAGAGTCACTGGGTTATTGCCGCCCAACATTGACGTCAGAGCGAGGCATCGCCATTGCCGGTGGTCGTCACCCTGTGGTTGAACAGGTGCTGGATGCACCCTTCATCGCCAACCCAACTTCGTTGAGCCCGGATCGCCGTATGCTGATCATCACAGGGCCAAACATGGGTGGTAAATCGACCTACATGCGCCAGACTGCGCTGATCACCCTGATGGCCCACATTGGTTCTTATGTGCCAGCAGAGTCTGTCACACTGGGCCCAGTCGACCGTATCTTCACCCGTATCGGCGCATCGGATGATTTAGCGTCTGGCCGCTCAACCTTTATGGTAGAGATGACAGAAACCGCCAACATCCTTCACAACGCAACCGAAAACAGCCTGGTATTGATGGATGAAATTGGCCGGGGCACCAGCACTTATGATGGCCTGTCTTTAGCATGGGCAAGCGCTGAGTGGCTGGCAGAAAAACTCAAGGCCATGACCTTGTTTGCTACCCACTATTTTGAACTGACCGAACTGTCAGGCCAAATCCCAGGGCTGGTCAACGTCCATCTGGATGCTGTAGAACACGGTGATGAAATTGCCTTTATGCACGCGGTGCAGGAAGGTGCGGCGAGTAAATCCTATGGCCTAGCCGTAGCTGGCTTGGCTGGCGTGCCAAAAACCGTCATCCAGCGCGCGAAAACAAAATTGCGCCAACTGGAAGCGAGTGGTCATGAAGTGGTTACTGGTGAGCATACGGTTTCCCAGCCTGCCGCGCAGCTTTCCTTGTTGCCCGAATTGAGTGAAGTAGAAAAAGCCCTGGCGGATGTGGACCCGGATAACCTGACGCCACGTCAGGCACTGGAAGCTCTCTATCGCCTTAAAGCACTACTGTAAAAATTGAAAAAGCCCCGGACGGGGCTTTTTTATTGAGCACAAAATGAAGAACTAAAGGAAGGCTTAGTGCTCAGCGTTGAACAGGCATTCAATGTTCAGGCCTTGATGGGTCAGCATATCGCGCAGGCGACGAAGACCTTCAACTTGAATTTGACGTACACGCTCACGGGTTAACCCAATTTCACGTCCCACATCTTCCAACGTGGACGCTTCGTGTCCCAATAAACCGAATCGACGCGCCAGCACTTCGCGCTGTTTTGGATTCAATTCTTGCAGCCAGTGGACGATAGATTTTTTCATGTCATCGTCTTGGGTCGTGTTTTCAGGGCCACCCTCTTTCTCATCCGGAATGATATCCAGCAGGGCTTTCTCAGAATCACCGCCAATCGGATTATCAACTGAGCTGATACGCTCATTCAGACGAAGCATGCGGTTAACGTCTTCAACCGGCTTATCGAGTTGCTGCGCGATATCTTCAGCCGTTGGCTCATGATCCAGCTTCTGTGCCAATTCACGTGCAGTACGCAGGTAAACGTTCAGCTCTTTAACCACATGGATAGGCAGACGGATGGTACGTGTTTGGTTCATGATGGCGCGTTCAATTGTCTGACGAATCCACCATGTAGCATAGGTAGAAAAACGAAAACCACGCTCTGGGTCGAATTTCTCAACCGCACGGATAAGCCCCAAGTTACCTTCTTCAACCAGATCCAACAAAGCCAGACCACGGTTTGAATAACGGCGGGAAATCTTCACTACTAATCGAAGGTTACTCTCGATCATTCGTTTGCGGGCAGCTTCATCACCACGCAGGGCACGGCGCGCATACAGCACTTCTTCTTCAGCTGTAAGCAAAGGCGAATAGCCTATTTCGCTCAGGTAAAGCTGGGTTGCATCAAGGGCTTTCGAAGAAGCAGCAAACGATATGGACTCTTCAGCCTCTTCAATCGTCTCTTCTTCATTCTCAAGCTCGATTTGCTCCATTTCGACGTCTTCAACCATCATGTCGTCGACTTTTTTTGCAGTATTATTCTGACTCATAGCGCCTCCCGATTTGGCGTAGCAGCAAGACAGTACAACAAAATCTGTCCCGGTTTACCGTTTGGGTAGATACCTCAAAGGGTTTACCGATTTTCCTTTATAGCGAATCTCAAAATGCAACCGAACACTGTTAGTACCAGAACTTCCCATCGAGGCTATTTTCTGCCCTTTTTTAACACTCTGGCGCTCTGAAACAAATATACGATCATTGTGTGCGTATGCGCTCAGGTAATCATCGTTGTGTTTAATAATGATTAAATTACCGTATCCACGAAGCGCGTTACCTGCATACACCACTTTACCGTCTGCTGATGCATTGATTTGCTGCCCACGTTTACCGGCAATATCAATGCCTTTGTTACCAAGCTCTGAGCTTGAAAACCCTGATATCACCCGACCGCTTGACGGCCATTGCCAATTTATTTTGGCAGGGGTATCAGACGATTTATTTATAGGTTTATCAACAGGTGGTTTACTTTTTGTTACAGCTCGACTGTACTCCTTCACTTTTTGCTGTTCAACATTTTTCTTAATTTGAGATGTTGATCCCGACTTATTTTGCGACACGTATTTTTGATTATCTTTCGCGGTCTTAGCAGAAGATCCTGAAACCGCTACCGGTTTAGAAGCCGCCACAACAACCGGTGCTGTCGATGCTGCAGCCACCACCACCGCCGCTTCTGGCTTGCCTTTCTTGCCGTAACTTGGCGGGACATATTTTTCCCGCCACAGGTTCAGCTTTTGCCCGGGATAAATGGTGTAAGGTTTAGACAGCTTATTTGCATCAATAATGTCATTCACATCACGATCAGTGATGTAAGCGATATAGTACAGTGTGTCGCCTTTTTGCACCTCATAGAAGCTTCCGCGGTAACTCCCCCGTTCAACTTGATTGTAATCCGGCCCGACACTGGACACAGGTGCAGGGCTTGATACCGAACACGCAGACAATAATCCCAGTACTGAGATGATTACTAATATTTTCAACTGAATTGAAAGGGCTGTCACCGCTCGTTACCTATGCCAAATCACCCGCAACAAGTGGGACAAAGCGCACAGCTTCAATCGGTGAGGTATCAAACTCATCACCGTGACGTGTCACTTTGTAGAGGGTCTGATCGGCCTCACCGACAGGAACAATAAGGGTTCCACCGTCCGCAAGCTGTGTTAACAATGCATGCGGCATGCTGGCAGCAGCGGCTGTTACTATAATGGCGTCAAACGGCCCTTTACTGGCCCATCCTTGCCATCCATCCCCATGTTTTGTCGAAATATTATAGAGCTCAAACTGCTTGAAACGGCGCTTTGCGACCATTTGCAGTTGCTTAATTCGCTCTACGGAATAAACATGCTCAACCAGTTGCGCAAGCACACATGTCTGAAACCCGGAACCGGTTCCCACCTCTAATACACGGCTATTGTGTTTAAGACCTAACAACTCGGTCATTTTGGCCACAATGTAGGGCTGAGAAATGGTCTGGCCGAAGCCTATCGGCAGTGCATTGTTGTCGTAAGCCTGATGAGCCATGGCTTCAGAGACAAACAGATGGCGTGGTAAACGACCGATTGCCTCCAGCACACGCTGATCGGTGATTCCCTGCTGACGTAATAGTTGTATAAGTGAATGCGAGTAATTCACCAATATCACCCTTTTTGTTCCGTAGTTTGTGACAACCAATGCGTTAAGGTCGCAATAGAATCATGCGCGGTTAAATCAACCTGCAATGGTGTCAGTGAGACGCAATTGTTTTCAATGGCATAAAAGTCAGTCCCTGGACCGGCATCCTGTTTGGCACCTGGAGGGCCAATCCAGTAAATCGCATGTCCACGGGGATCTGTGTCTTTTATCATGTCTTCAGCACGGTGACGCGCACCAAGACGGGTGATTTCCCACCCTTTGAGTGCTTCCAGAGGGCAATCCGGTACATTGATATTCAACAACCGGTTACGAGGCAACGGGTGCTCTTTATCACTGAGCACCACCTCTTTTACCACCTGCGCCGCAGTATGGAAATGCGTGTCACCACAAAGGGAGACCGCTATCGCAGGGGCTCCCATGAAAAAGCCTTCTGTTGCTGCCGCAACCGTGCCCGAATACAGCACATCGTCACCCAGGTTGGCACCATGGTTGATTCCAGCAATAACGAAATCCACTTTCTCGGTCAGCAACGCATTTAAAGCCACATGTACACTGTCCGTCGGCGTTCCCTGCACGGCATAACGGTTTTCACCCACCGCACGGACACGCAGGGGATTTTCCAGCGTCAGTGAGTTAGATGCGCCAGAACGGTTCCGATCCGGCGCTACCACGGTCACTGTGGCAATGTCTGACAGCACCTCTGCCAGTACATTGATCCCTTCTGCAAACACACCATCATCATTACTGATCAGTATGTGCATCAGCATCTCCGTCTGATAAATCTTCGATGACTTCCCGCATCACTGCCGTTGCAAAACAGCCTGCTGGCAAAGCGAACTCCACCTCCAGGGTGTTTCCGTCACGTTGCCACTGCATATCCTGTGGGTAGAGCAGCAATGGACGGCGCTCGTGACGCATACGGTTGGAACGGATCACAGCCAGTAAATGTGGCTCGGTATCCACGATGTCCTGCTCAAATTGCTGCGCTTCACCTTGGGTTGGCAATGCATTGTCGCCGGTCATTGGGCCAGAGATCTGCCAGTGACGCTTGGTGAGCTTTTCTTGCGCAGTTGCAATGTCGTCCACCAGCTTTGTGTTTTCCTGATCATCAATGAGCAAGTCACCTAATATTGGTGTATGGCAGAGTTGCTTTTCAATACGTGCAGATAACACCTGGTTGAACAGGTAAGAGCGTGCGGCTGAAAGATAGAAACTGCGCTTGCTCTTGTCGCGGACACGGAACTTGTCCTGTCCCCAGTCACGGGCTGACGTCACGTTATTGCCGTTACGGCCAAAACGCTGGCTGCCAAAATAGTTTGGTACACCTTGGTCGCGAATGTTGGCCAGACGGGTTTCAATCGCATCATCACCATCAAAATCTGTGATCACCAACTTGAAGTGGTTACCGATAAGGTCACCCGGACGCAATTTCTTGTCATGGCGGGCGGTTTCGAGAATCGCATCCACCCCTTCATGGGTCGCCACAAATTCGCTCAGATCCGGATCCGGTTGCCCTGGCAGGTGTACACTGAACCACTGCTCGGTTACTGCATGGCGATCCTTCAGACCAGCCCAGCTGACATCCCGGGAAGTCACACCACATGCTTTTGCCAGTTCATTGGCAACATATTTGGTGTTTTCACCAATTTTACGGATGCGAACCAGGAAATGCTCGCCGTGCCCTGCAGGGGTGAAGTCGAGGGTTTCACTGACAAAGAAATCTTCAGGTTTTGATTTCAGACGGCCAGTGGCGGTCGGCTGGCCATGCAAATAGGCCAGCGAGTTCATTAAATCAGTCATTGGAGTCCTTACGGATGATTACCACGGCTTCGCAGGCGATGCCTTCTTTGCGGCCGGTAAAGCCCAGTCGCTCCGTGGTGGTAGCTTTCACATTAATGTTTGTGACATCCGTTTCCAAATCTTCGGCAATCGCCGCACACATGGCGTCGATATGCGGTGCCATTTTCGGCGCCTGTGCCATGATGGTGACGTCCAGGTTACCTATCACATAGCCTTTCGCTTTCACTTTGGCGAACACATCGCGCAATAAAAAGCGGCTGTCTGCCCCTTCCCATTCTGCGTCAGTGTCCGGGAAATGACGGCCGATATCGCCAGCTGCAATTGCCCCCAACAGGGCGTCACAGACTGCGTGTAATGCAACGTCGCCATCAGAGTGGGCAACCAGCCCCTGCTCGTAGGGAATGCTGACGCCACCAATAATTACCGGGCCTTCGCCGCCAAACTTGTGAACGTCAAAGCCGTGTCCAATTCTTATCATTTGCTTTCTTCCAATCCGTTATCCTGACGGCGCTGTGCCAGGAAAAAAGAGGCCAGAGCCAGATCTTCCGGCTGTGTCACTTTGATATTGTCTGCGCGTCCTGCAACCAGCTTTGGGGCGCCGCCTGTCAGTTCAATGGCCGATGCTTCATCGGTCACATTCAACGATTTTTCCAGCGCACTTTTCAGCGCCTCAAGCAGTTGGGTACGGCGAAACATCTGCGGCGTCAGGGCATGCCAAAGCTGCTCCCGGCACACGGTGGTCTCAATGCCGCTTTCAGCATTTCCACGTTTCATGGTGTCACGCACCGGCGCAGCCAGAATAGCGCCATCATTGTGGCTTACAGCGGTAGCAATCAAAGCGTCAATATCGTCATGGCGAACACATGGGCGGGCAGCATCATGCACCATCACCCATTCTGCATCCGTGGCTTCGAGCCCGGCCAACACTGAGTCTGCCCGCTCACCACCACCGGTCGCAATCACCACTCGTGTATTGCCGCTCAGTGACGTGGAATGAAAATAGGCGTCTTCGGCACTTATCGCTATCACGACCTTTGAAATTGCCGGATGCTCCAGCAGGTAGTGCACCGTGTGCTCCAACAGGGTTTTATTTTCGATGGTCAGATATTGTTTGGGCACGGCAGATTGCATCCGCTTGCCCACACCAGCCGCAGGAACAATGGCAACAATGCCAGAAATGGTGTTCTGCGTTTGGTGCAGTGTTTCTTCACTGGACGGGGTGGTCATCTTTCTCTTCTTTGATAGGTGAGCGGGTTATTCGCTAACGATGCGGAAGAAGGTTTCTCCCGGCTTGATCAGCCCAAGCTCATTGCGCGCACGCTCTTCAATGGCTTCCTGCCCGCGTTTCAGATCGGCAATTTCTGCGTACATCTGCTGGTTACGCTGATGAAGGTTTTCATTGGCCAACGCAACAGATTCAGCAACGGCACTCACCTCCAGGTAGTCGGTGACCCCGTTCTTTCCCCACCATAAGTGGTACTGGAGCCATCCAAACAACACGAGCAACATCAGTGTCAGCATTCGCATCGTGTTTTGCCCTCCGCCACAACGCCAATTAACAAGATAGATTATACCCAAACATCCTGATCTTGTTGGTTTTGAGGCCGCTTGGGTATAGGAGAGCTAATAATCCCATATTCGCTACTGCCACACCAGCAATGGCAGTGGCAGATCATGCAATTGGAAGTGGAAAAGGTGCAATATGCGCAGCGCTGTGACAGCAATTGTCACGCATTGAGATAATAGACAGGATTAGGTAATGCCCCCAGGATATCTGGAAGGGCTTTGGCGGGAAACGCAAAGGTCAGCTCTGGTGGCCCCGGTGTGTACATCAATTCGTCGAAAGTAAACAAAACCTCATCAACAACCAGTGGAATATCTTCAGGCAGAGCAAATGGGCACACTGCACCTGGCCTGCACCCTAGTTGTGTGATCATTTCTTCATCCGAGGCAATTGACGGACGTTTACCGAGCAAGGTTTTGATTTGTTTACTGTCCAGTCGGGCATCACGGTGTGTCAGCAGCAGCGCGTTCCCGCCATTTTTCAACCGAAGGAAGAGGCTTTTGGTCGGCGTTGCCGTCCAACCTAACTCGGCGCCGATTTTCCCATCCATCTCAAAGTCCAGGATCGGCTCATGCGTCCATTGTCGGTATGCCACTCCACAACTTTCAAGCAGGTCGATATTGCGCTGTAAAATCTGCGCCAAAGTCATTGCCATTTATCCCCCCAACATCCATTTTTGAGCCAGCAGAAAAGCCACATATATCATCATCGCCGCCACCAGCACATCAATCACCTGGCGCACCCTTGGTTTTGACAACCAGGGAGAAAGCGACGCCGCACCGATTGAGATACCGTAAAACCAGACACAGGACGCCAGCATGGTACCGAGGGCAAACGCCACCCGTTGTGAAGCATCAAACTGTCCGCCGATAGAGCCCAGCACCACCACGGTATCGAGATACACATGCGGATTGAGCAACGTCACCGCCACTGCACCGGCAAGTACCGCAAGCATGCCTTTTTTTGCCTGTCCGCTTGCGACCTCCACCTCCTCATCCTCCCCTCGCCAAGCGCGTTTCAACGACTGAAATGCATAGGTCAGCAGGAAGGCTATCCCCCCAATAGTCACCACACTGAGCAACATTTCATTGCTGGCAAGCAGCGCCCCACCGCCGAATACCCCAAGGAAAATCAACGCCACATCGCAAATAAAACAAAGCGTTGCCGTGGCGATATGATGATGACGCCGAATGCCCTGATTCAGCACAAAGGCATTTTGTGCGCCGATAGGAATGATCATACTCAACCCTAAACCAAATCCCTGTAATACGATTGCACTGCTCATGACTATTCCCTGATTCCCGTCATCTTTAAACAGCTTCAAGGTAGGAGGATGACAAAGGTAAGTAAATCTAATAATTTTAATCACAAATAAGACTAGCTAATGAGAATCATGAAAGGACTCGATTACCGCTGGCTGGAAGCACTGGATGCCGTGATTGCCCACGGCGGGTTTGATAAAGGGGCTGAGGCGCTGTTTATCACCCAGTCCGCCGTGTCACAGCGAATCAAACAACTGGAAAAGTGGCTGGCACAACCTGCGTTAGTGCGTGAATCCCCGCCTCAACCTACCGCCATTGGCAAAAAACTGTTGGGGCTCCATCGCCGGGTACAATTGCTGGAAAAAGAACTGTTGCCGGAGCTGGCTACTGAAGGGCTTTCCCATGCGGTGCCGGTGTCGATTGCCACCAACGCCGACAGCCTGGCGACCTGGTTGCTTCCTGCCCTGACCCCGCTCATGAAAGCACAGGCGTTGGAAATCAGCCTGCTTGTCGATGATGAAAGCCGCAGCCTGAACCGCCTGCGCTCCGGTGAAGCAGTGGTTGCCATCAGCGCTGAGCCGACGCCCCTTCATGGCTGCAGCGCCCAGTTTCTCGGTGCAATGGATTATCTGTGTGTCTGCACACCGGAATTTAAAGCGCGGTACTTTCCCGAAGGTCTTAATGCCGATACTGTTAGCCGCGCCCCCGCGGTGGTTTTTGATCGCTTCGATGATATGCACACTCAATTTGTTTACGAGCGCTTCCGCTTGCCCGCGGCAGGCTGGCGCAGCCATATGGTTCGCTCATCCGAGGCATTCGTAAAAATGGCTAAGCTTGGGGTTGCCTACTGCCTGATCCCCCGCTTGATGATTGAGGATGAACTGCAATCCGGCGCGCTTATCGATTTGTGTCCGGGCGATGGGATCACCCGTCATCTATACTGGCATCACTTTACAACTGAAAGCGGCATTCTGGCTGAGATGACACAGGCGTGTCTGAACCATGCCCGTCAGGTGCTTCGCTCAAATACAGACTAGGTTGAAACGGCCAGCGGCTGAAAATTTTTCCCTTGCTGTGAATCATTTGATATCCAATGTGGTCATACAACCAAACATCATCAGGATGGAAATATCACCATGCGAAAACTTCTTCTTGCTTCTATCGTCAGTGCAACGGCTGCCCTGTCCCCCTTTGCCCTAGCCGATACGCCTAGCTTTCCCCATCTGGAAACAGTCGGCGTCGGCGAAGTAAGCGTTCAACCGGATATGGCAACAATCAATGTCGCCGTGTCCTTAAACCGCACCACAGCCCAGGCAGCAAAGAAAGCCTCTGATGATGCTATTACCGCACTGCTGGGCAGATTGGAAGGCATGGGTATCGCCCGAAAAGATATCGAAAGCGCCAACCTTTCCCTGCAACCCCAATACAGCTACCCGAAAAACGGCGAGCCCAAGCTCACCGGCTACAGGGCCACACGAAATGTTTCCGTGACTGTCCGCGAACTTGCCAGCCTCAACGATATCCTCGATGGCGCACTTGCCGATGGCCTGAACCGCGTCAATACCATCTCCTTCTCTTCCAGCAAGGAAGGTGAATACAAAGACCAGGCGCGGATGGCAGCGATTGCAGACGCAAAAGCCAAAGCCGCGTCTTTGGCAAAAGGTTTTGGAGAACCGCTTGGCGGCGTGTGGCAGATCAGCTACATGACAGAATCACCAGTTCGCCCGATCATGATGCGCATGGCGGCAGAAGCTGTTTCCAACACCAATGCCAGCTATCAGGACGCAGAAATTACCATCCGCGATCAGGTGGAAGTGATATACGCCCTTGGCGAATAAACTAAAAAAAATGGCCGCTGTATGCGGCCATTTTGCTTAATTGAGAAAGAGTCTGTCGGGGGAAACAAACTCGTCAATCTGTCAAAAACAATCAGTGAAGAATACGCGCACGCAGTGTGCCGTCGATCGCTTTCAGCTTCTCCAGCGCTTTTTCTGAGTGCTCGGTTTCCACATCAATTACCACATAGCCGTATTCCGCATTGGTTTGCAAATACTGGCCGGCAATGTTGATCCCTTCTTCAGCGAAGATGGTGTTGATTTTGGTCAGGATGCCCGGCTTGTTCTGGTGAATGTGCAGCAGACGCGAAGTACCGCGGTGCTCAGGCAGCGACACTTCCGGGAAATTCACGGAAGACAGGGTTGAACCGTTGTCGGAGTACTTCACCATTTTGCCGGCAACTTCGATGCCGATATTTTCCTGTGCTTCCTGCGTTGAACCGCCGATGTGTGGCGTCAGGATAACGTTATCAAACGCCATCAGCGGTGAACTGAACGGATCGCTGTTAGTTTTTGGTTCAGTCGGGAACACATCGACAGCTGCACCGCCGATATGGCCGCTTTCCAGTGCGCCACACAGCGCATCAATATCCACCACGGTGCCACGCGCCGCGTTGATAAATACTGCGCCAGGTTTCATACGGGCAAACTCTTCGCTGCCCATCATGTTTTGGGTGGAATCGGTTTCCGGTACGTGCAGGGAAATCACATCACACTTGTTGAGCAGCTCAGACATTG
The DNA here is from genome assembly GCF_019209835.1 of Enterovibrio paralichthyis. NCBI lineage: Bacteria > Pseudomonadati > Pseudomonadota > Gammaproteobacteria > Vibrionales > Vibrionaceae > Enterovibrio > Enterovibrio paralichthyis. Next base: position 30,516 of record NZ_JAHUTS010000005.1, read on the forward strand.
ATGCCACTTGCTGTGCATTACCCAGAGTTAGTTTGTTCTCGATATCGTAGAAATACACGCGCATCCCCAGGTTTTCAGCCAGAATGCTGAGCTGGGTGCCGATGTGGCCGTAACCAATAATACCGAGGTTTTTACCGCGCGCTTCAAAAGAACGGTCTGCAGATTTCATCCATTTGCCGCGGTGCGCCATGGCGTTTTTCGCTGGAATGCCGCGCAACAAAAGCAGGATTTCACCCAACACCAGTTCAGCCACGCTGCGGGTGTTGGAAAAAGGTGCGTTGAAAACAGGAATACCGCGTTTGGCGGCCGCATCCAGATCAACCTGATTGGTACCGATACAGAAACAACCGACAGCAACCAGTTTCTGCGCTTTTTCAAATACCGCTTCTGAGAGTTGGGTACGGGAACGAATGCCGACAAAGTGCGCATCAGCGATAGCTGTTTCCAGTTCTTCGCCCGCCAGTGAACCTTTGTGGTATTCGATGTTGCTGTAGCCGGCGCTTTGCAGCACTTCTAATGCAGATGGATGGACACCTTCAAGAAGAAGGATCTTTATTTTGTCTTTTTCAAGCGACACTTTAGCCATTCAATTCTCATCCTTAAAAAACAAACCTACGATTAAAATCGGTTTCCGTCGTCCAGACGTGGGTGCCATTGCATTTGTTTGCAAGAGATCCCGGAATATACCCAACCGGCCTCATTTTGAGGTTGCTTATCCTGCAACGGTGAGGTCGCTTGGGTATATTTAGTGACTAAGGTAACAAAAATTTTTTTGAATGGGTAAGAATATTACGTCATATAGACGAAAAAAAACGGCGCCAAAATAGCGCCGCTAACTTATTGAGAAACTTATACGCAAACGTTTGGCTTTTGCTTCAAAAAAACGACAGCGTTAACTTGTTCTCATCGTTCTGTTTTTAGCTTTTTACTACACCGTTGGCAGTACCTTCCAGAACCACGTCCGCACCACGGTTCGCAAACAGTCCAACCGTCACCACACCCGCGATGCCGTTAATTTTGTCTTCCAGCTCTTTTGCTTTGGTGATTTGCAGATTGTGCACATCCAGAATCACGTTGCCATTATCTGTGATGCAACCTTCACGGTAGCAAGGATCGCCGCCCAGTTTAACCAGCTCGCGCGCCACGTAAGAGCGCGCCATCGGGATCACTTCAACCGGCAGTGGGAATTGACCCAGCACGTCCACTTTTTTGCTGTCATCGATGATGCAGATAAATTTCTCAGCGATAGCTGCAACGATCTTTTCACGGGTCAGGGCTGCGCCGCCGCCTTTGATCATTTCGTTGTTTGCGTTGATCTCGTCAGCGCCATCTACATAGATATCCAGACTCGCCACTTCGTTGGCGTCAAAAACTGGAATGCCAATTTTTTCCAGACGCTCAGTAGAAGCAACGGAGCTTGATACCGCACCTTTGATTTGCTCCTTCATGGTTTCGAGCGCGTCGATGAAGTGATTAACGGTTGAACCAGTGCCGACACCGACAATGCTGCCTTTGGTCACGTATTCCAACGCAGCCCAGCCAGCCGCTTTTTTCATTTCATCCTGAGTCATGAGGATCTCCTGCTAAATAGGGGTAATTTGCGACGCCGATTATACAGATCTCATTTTAGAGCGGGCAGATTTTTGCGAACGCAGATCCCGTTATTCGGGATCGATGCAGATCACATCAGATCGACCATTGCCAGTGCTTAGATGACGTTAAGATCTCCGGTAACGGCACATCCCAGGCTTCCACAGGCAGCGTTTCCACCCGCTGGCAATCATGGGCAATACCAACAGGTTTCGCCCCATTACCACTTTGATACCAAGGTGCCAGGGTTCTGTCATAGTAACCCCCGCCCATACCCAGCCGCTGACCACTCCCATCAAAAGCGACCAAAGGCGTACAGATCACATCGAGCTGATTGGCAGGTAACACGTCCAGCACGTTAAGCCTTGGCTCTAAAATACCGTAGCGGTTTGGCACCAGCATTGAATCTGGCCGGTAATGCAGGAAAAGAAGATGGCCTTTGCTGAAAGGATGGATAACTGGCAGATAGACGTCTTTGCCTTCGCGCCAACAATGCGCAATCAAAGGTTGGGTATCCAGTTCACCATCGACAGAAAGGTAGAGCGCAATACGTTTGGCTTGCTGGATGGACTCGGCGCGTTGGAAATGGTGAAGCAAATCGCTGGCCGCCTGTTGCTGCTCACATGCAGTCAGGGATTGTCGTCTGGCCCGGATAATTTTCCGCAGGTCACTGCGGGAGGTAGATGGGGTTGTCGCTCGCATCGGCTGTCCTTGCCGTTAAAGCTTTTTTGGAAAGAAGGCCCCGGAGTGCCGTTGGGATCTTTTGCCCTTGAACCCTGCGGTTCAAGGCGGATGAGAAGAACACACCGTAGGCTTCTCGGTACAAGCCGAGCCTGCTCAATAGCATGTAACATCCCACCCTTAGATGTGCTTATCGGCTCAGGGACGCGGATCCGCTGACGCACACTCCAGGGTCAAACAGGTTGGAAACGTCTTACGCTTCCTTCGACGCGCTGTGTTTTAACAACGCCTCTTCAATCGTTTGTTGTAACAGCAGAATTCGCTGTTCCATGTCCGTTTTATCGTCGACATTCTTTTGCTTTTCAGCCCGCAATTCATAGCAGACGTTCAGTGCCGCGATAGTGAGCAACTGCTCTGTATTCGTTACTTTAGTGCGCTCGGACAATTCGTGCAACCGTTGATCAAAGTCATCTGCTGCATCTTTCAACGCCTGCTCCTGACCTACCGGACAGTTAACACGCATCAATTTGCCAAGGATCTGAATTTCAACAGCCTGCGTAGTCATATCTTTTTCTGAGCTCCCTTCAAAGCGCGATGTCGCACCCTGACGTAACGGGCGCAAACTATAGAAAATGGCAGATTAAACTGCAAGTCTATCCTAACGTGGAACGTCTTCCGACGAACTAAGCAGACGAAAAGCAATCAATGTGATGAAAATCAGCGCTATTTGGGGTGACCGTAACGCAATTGCCGCCACCAAGTGACACAGAGTAGTTCGAACAGTTGGCGTGAAATGGTAGGATAACCCAATACACAATCGGTACCCAAGGTGATCCCGTGAACCAAGTAACACTTCCTGAATACAGCAAAATGGCATCGACCCTCCGCTCTGATTCACTGGCCGTTACGCCAGCTGAAATGCATGGCCTGCTGGCCGGCATGCTCTGCGGCGGTCTTGATCCTGAGTTGGGAACCTGGATGCCGATGCTTTATGACTACACCAACGACGGTGCTGGCTGGCCACACGAATCGAAAGCACTGGCAGCAACTGCAGTGAGTTTGGCAAACAGCCAGCTGGCAGCAGGCCAAATGGACTTTGAACTCTTAATGCCTGATGAGGATGAGTCGCTGCTGGATCGTGGCGATGCGCTGTCTGAGTGGGTAGGTGCATTTATCGCCGGTATCGGCCTTGTGGGCGTCACTGCTGGCAAACTGTCTGACGATGCCAAAGAGGTACTGACCGATTTAACGGAAATTGCCCAGCTTGGCATCGATGAAGATGATGACATGGAAGAGCAGGCCCTGCTGCTTGAGCAGGTCATTGAACACGTTCGCGTGTGCGCCATGACACTGCATGCCGAGCTTGGCATCAAAGCACAGCCTGAAGAAAAACCGACCCTGCACTAACAGCAAACGCGCCGGAGAATTAAAAGAATGGACGCAGCGCCATCTGAACATGATTTTGATGTTGTCATCGCCGGCGGGGCGATGGCGGGGGCAACCCTGGCGCTCGCCATTGAACGCCTGACAAACGCTGGATTGAAGGTCGCGGTGGTTGAAGCCGTGATCCCCGATAATCGCCATCCAGGTTATGATGCCCGCAGCATCGCCCTCTCCTACGGCAGTTGCCGTCTGCTGGCAGATATCGGCATTTGGTCAGGTTTATCCCCTTTTGCGACGCCAATCAGCAGCATTCATGTGTCTGACCGCGGTCATTTTGGCCTGACAGAGATGCATGCAAGCAACGAAGGCGTAGAGTATCTCGGCAGTGTGGTTGAACTTGCTGATGCTGGTCGCGTTTTTCACCAGGCCCTCAGCAAGGCAAAAAACATTACCCTTTACTGCCCGGCCTTTGTGACCGACATAGAACGCAGTATCAACCAAGTTACCCTGACATTGAACGATGGGCAGACGCTCACCACCAAACTCATGGTGGCCGCGGATGGTGCGGTGTCATCTTGCTGTGACATGGTGGGTATTGAGCGCTTTGAACATGACTTCCAGCAAGTAGCTCTGATTGCCAACGTGACCACCGACATGGCACACCAAGGCCGTGCATTCGAGCGCTTTACCCAAACTGGCCCTGTTGCCCTGCTGCCAATGTCCGAAGGCCGCAGCTCGCTGGTGTGGTGCGTCAAACCCCACGAGGCACCGGCAATGCTGGCGATGTCTGACGACCAGTTTGCCGATGCGCTGCAACGCGCATTTGGTTGGCGTTTAGGCAGGTTATTGCATATTGGCGAGCGCGCGAGTTACCCACTGATCTTGCGTCAGGCGACACGGCTTATCAGTCACCGCTTTGTCGTGGTGGGTAATGCCGCCCAAACCCTGCACCCGATTGCGGGTCAAGGCTTTAACCTTGGACTTCGCGATGTGGTGACGCTGGCAGAAGAATTAGCCAATGCGTTTCACGAAGAACAGGACATCGGCGCCATGCCAATGCTGCAAGCGTATCTCACGCGCCGCGAGCCTGATCGCGATGCCACTGTCGCCATGACATCCGGCTTGGTACACGGTTTTTCCAACACCACAGCACCACTTATTCTGGGACGAAACGTCGGGCTGGCTGCGATGTCAGTCTGTAGCGAATTAAAAGCGCCATTGCTTAAACGCGCCATGGGCTTGGTAGAACGATAATGAAAATGACAAATGTAGACATCGCCATTATCGGCGGTGGCATGGTTGGGTTGACCCTTGCAGCTGCGCTGGCTGACAGCGATTTGCGTATCGCCATCATCGAAGGCAAAGAGCCAGAGCCGTCGTTGAATGCACTGCCTGATCTGCGAGTCTCTGCACTCAGCCGTGCCAGTGAGCGTATCCTGAAAAACGTCGGCGCATGGGAAGGTATCCTGTCCCGTCGCGCTGCGCCCTACCAGAAAATGTCGGTGTGGGAACAAGACAGTTTCGCGGCGATTGATTTCGATGCGATGGATTTGGGACAACCAAACCTCGGTTATATCGTCGAGAACCGCGTTATCCAGCTGGCACTGCTTGATCGCGTCAAACAACAGCACAATGTCACCCTTTTCTGCCCAGATCGCTGCCAGACATTGATGTTCGGTGAAACCGAAGCCTGGCTGACGCTCGAATCCGGCAACGCCATTACCGCCAAACTGGTGGTCGGTGCTGATGGTGCAAACTCTTGGGTGCGCAACCAGCTTTCTATCCCACTCACGCATTGGGATTACGGCCATAGCGCACTGGTAGCCAATATCCGCACTGAAGAGCCGCACGGTGGTGTTGCCCGACAGATCTTCACGCCGGACGGTCCACTGGCCTTCCTGCCATTGTCAGACCCATATCTCAGCTCCATCGTGTGGTCTCAATCTCCGGAAAATGCCGATGCACGTTGCTCAATGCCAACAGAAGAGTTCAACAAAGCGCTGAGCGCGGCGTTTGACCTTCGTCTTGGACTTTGCACCGTGGAAGGCGAACGCGCCGCATTCCCTCTTAAAATGCGTTATGCGCGGGACTTTGCGGTTGAGCGCGTGGCCTTAATTGGCGATGCAGCCCACACCATTCACCCGCTCGCAGGTCAGGGCGTAAATCTGGGACTTTTAGATGCCGCCACGCTGGCACAAGAGCTGATCCGCTTAAGTGATGAAGGTAAAGACATTGGTGAGAAAACCAACCTACGTGCTTTCGAACGCTGGCGAAAAGCAGAGGCGGCGCAAATGATTGCTGCGATGCAAGGGTTCCGCGATTTGTTTGCGGGTGAAAACCCGGCGAAGAAACTCATTCGTGGTATTGGCCTAATGGCAGCCGCCACACTCCCGGGCATCAAAACGCAATTTATTAAACGAGCTTTAGGTTTAACGGGTGATTTGCCGGAATTGGCGAAGAAGAAATAGATTTGAGATTTGAGATTTGAGATTTGAGATTTGAGATTTGAGATTCATCAACATGATATGAGGTAAGGTGGTTAATAACTATCAACCTTAATCTAGGATGATGTTTTGATCTTTTATCTCCCAACTCGAATCTGCTCTTTCTCGCATTCTTCCATACATAAAAAAAACGGCACCTTTCGATGCCGTTTTTCAATCTAAAACAGTTTCAGGTAAGCGATTACGCTTGGCCTTTAACTTCTTTCAGACCGTTGAAAGGTGCGCGCTCGCCCAGTGCTTCTTCGATACGGATCAGCTGGTTGTACTTAGCAACGCGGTCAGAACGGCTCATAGAACCAGTTTTGATTTGGCCTGCTGCAGTACCTACCGCCAGGTCAGCGATAGTTGCGTCTTCAGTTTCGCCTGAACGGTGAGAGATTACTGCTGTGTAACCTGCATCTTTAGCCATCTTGATAGCAGCCAGAGTTTCAGTCAGAGAACCGATCTGGTTGAACTTGATCAGGATAGAGTTAGCGATGCCTTTCTCGATACCTTCTGCCAGGATCTTAGTGTTAGTTACGAACAGGTCGTCACCAACGATTTGGATTTTGCTGCCCAGTTTCTCAGTTTGGTATTTGAAACCATCCCAATCAGACTCGTCCAGACCGTCTTCGATAGAAACGATTGGGAATTGTTGAGTCAGCTCTTCCAGGAAGTCAGAGAAACCGTTAGAAGTGAAGATACGACCTTCGCCTTTCAGGTTGTATTCTTTCTTCTCTGCGTCGTAGAACTCAGATGCTGCACAGTCCATCGCCAGAGTGATGTCTTTGCCCAGCTCGTAACCAGCAGCAGCAACTGCTTCTGCGATTACTTCAAGAGCTTCTGCGTTAGATTTCAGGTTCGGCGCGAAACCACCTTCGTCACCAACTGCAGTGTTGTAGCCTTTAGACTTCAGTACTTTTGCCAGGTTGTGGAATACTTCCGCACCCATGCGAACTGCTTCTTTCAGAGTTGCAGCGCCAACTGGCTGAATCATGAACTCTTGGATGTCAACGTTGTTGTCTGCGTGCTCACCACCGTTGATGATGTTCATCATTGGCAGAGGCATAGAGAATACGCCAGCAGTACCGTTCAGCTCAGCAATGTGCTCGTACAGTGGCATGCCTTTCGCAGCAGCTGCTGCTTTTGCGTTCGCCAGAGAAACAGCCAGGATTGCGTTTGCACCGAAGTTAGATTTGTTCTCAGTACCGTCCAGGTCGATCATGATCTGGTCGATTTCTGCTTGGTTTTTCGCGTCTTTGCCTTCCAGAGCAGCGGCGATTGGGCCGTTAACTGCTTCGATTGCTTTCAAAACGCCTTTACCCAGGAAACGTGCTTTGTCGCCGTCACGCAGTTCCAGTGCTTCGCGAGAACCGGTAGATGCACCAGATGGAGCAGCTGCCATACCTACGAAACCACCTTCCAGGTGAACTTCTGCTTCTACAGTTGGGTTACCGCGTGAGTCAATGATTTCACGGCCCAGAACTTTAACGATCTTAGACATTGTGTTTCCTCTCATATGTCAATAGCTTAGAAATGCGAAAAAGCGGCTGCACGTCATACGCAACCGCTTCTTTGTTTCAGTTACAGCTCACCACGCTGATTTTTACCTGCTGCCGCCACGAAGCCTTCAAACAGAGGGTGGCCATCGCGTGGGGTAGAAGTAAATTCAGGGTGGAACTGGCACGCCACAAACCATGGGTGCTCAGGGTTTTCGATGATCTCAACCAGCTTTTTATCCGCAGAAAGACCAGATACAACCAGACCCGCTTCTTCGATCTGCGGACGCAGCACGTTGTTCACTTCGTAGCGGTGACGGTGACGCTCATGAATCGTTGCGTTGCCGTACAGCTCACGTGCTTTGGTGCCTTCTGCCAGGTGACACAGTTGCGCGCCTAGACGCATGGTGCCGCCAAGATCAGATTTTTCAGTACGCTCTTCGACTTTACCTTCGCCATCAACCCACTCAGTGATCAGGCCAACAACCGGGAACTTGCTGTTCTTGTTGAACTCGGTAGAGTTTGCACCTTCCATACCCACAACGTTGCGTGCGTATTCAATCAGTGCAACCTGCATGCCCAAGCAGATACCCAGGTAAGGGATTTTGTTTTCGCGAGCGTATTTCGCTGCCAGGATTTTGCCTTCAATACCACGGTCACCGAAACCACCAGGAACCAGGATTGCATCCAGACCTTGCAGAACTTCTGTGCCTTTGGTTTCAACGTCCTGAGAGTCAACGTACTTGATGTTGACTGTCAGGCGGTTTTTCAGGCCACCGTGCTTAAGCGCTTCGTTTACAGATTTGTAAGCGTCTGGCAGCTCGATGTACTTGCCAACCATACCGATAGTGACTTCACCGGTTGGGTTCGCTTCTTCAAAAATAACTTGTTCCCATTCAGACAGATCAGCTTCTGGTGCAGTAATGCCAAAGCGCTGACAGATCAGGTCATCAAGACCTTGAGAACGGATCAGTGAAGGGATCTTGTAGATAGAATCCACGTCCTTCATTGAAATAACCGCTTTCTCTGGAACGTTACAGAACAGGGCAATCTTAGAGCGCTCGTTCGCAGGAATTGCGCGATCGCTACGGCAAACCAGAATGTCTGGCTGAATACCGATAGACAGCAGTTCTTTCACAGAGTGTTGGGTAGGTTTGGTTTTCACTTCACCAGCAGCCGCCAGGTAAGGAACCAGCGTCAGGTGCATGAACATTGCGCGCTCACGACCCAGCTCAACCGCCATTTGACGGATTGCTTCCAGGAACGGCAGTGATTCGATGTCGCCCACGGTACCGCCGATTTCTACGATGGTCACATCATGACCTTCGCCACCAGCCAGTACACGCTCTTTGATTGAATTGGTGATGTGAGGGATAACCTGAATCGTTGCACCCAGGTAGTCGCCACGGCGCTCTTTGCGCAATACGTCGGCGTAAACGCGGCCAGAGGTAAAGTTATTGCGTTTGGTCATCTTGGTGCGGATGAAACGCTCATAGTGACCCAAGTCTAGGTCGGTCTCTGCGCCGTCTTCCGTAACGAATACTTCACCGTGCTGGGTTGGGCTCATTGTGCCCGGATCCACGTTGATGTAAGGGTCAAGCTTCATCATGGTCACTTTAAGACCACGTGCTTCTAGAATTGCCGCCAGTGACGCTGCTGCAATACCCTTACCTAGGGAGGAAACCACCCCGCCCGTAACAAAAATGTAATTCGTTGTCATGCTAAACCTGAGAGTTGGATTTAGGGGAAATTATTGGAAATCTGGACGGGACGACATGATACCAGAGCCCGAAACTTCCCACAACGTGAAAACTATCACACAGAATGCCGAATTTTTTTGTCGTAAATCAATGGAGTGATTTACCTAGATTTTTTGCGCCTCTTCACGTTTCACTTCTTGCCACAGCATTTCGAGCTCATCCAGCTGACTTTCCTGCAAGTTTTTACCATTATCGCGTAATTTCATTTCAACTTTACGAAAACGTTTTTCAAACTTCAGGTTGGCCTTGCGAAGTGCTTTTTCCGGGTTTGTGCCAAGGTGGCGGGCAAGATTGACTACCGCAAACAATAAGTCGCCGACCTCTTCGTCGACACGCTCCTGATCGATATCCGCCATCACGGCTTCTTCCATCACTTCTTCGAGCTCCTCCTGCACTTTTTCAGCCACAGGCCCAAGCGTTCCCCAGTCAAACCCAAAACGGGCACAACGCTTTTGCAGCTTGCTGGCGCGCCCCAACGCAGGCAGCGCTGTCGGGACATCATCGAGAATGCTGAGCGGCTCTTCCGGTTTGGCTTTGGCAGCACGCTCAGCGGCTTTGATGCCTTCCCAGTCGGCTTCCACCAGAGGATTACCCTGCTCGTCTTTCTCACCGAAGACATGTGGGTGACGGCGTACCAGTTTGTCGCACATTGCCCCCGCGATGTCTTCGAAGTCAAACAGCCCCTGCTCTTTACCGAGTTGACTATAGAACACGATCTGAAACAGCAGATCCCCCAGTTCATCCCGCACATCTGCCCAGTTCTGGCGCTCAATGGCATCCACCGTCTCAAAAGTTTCTTCGATGGTGTAAGGAATTATGGAATCGAATGTCTGTTTTTTGTCCCAGGAGCAGCCGTTTTCCGGGTCCCGTAAGGTGGCCATAATTTCGAGCAATTCTTGCATTCGCGACATGTTTTTCATCTGTAACCTTTGGTGTCCGTAAAGAAAAAAGGGAAAGACCAGCTTTCCCTTTTGACCGTGATGTTTTTTAGTGCAGCCGCTTGGCCTGGTGCACATCCTTGACCTGTTCAAGACGGGCAATCACCCGCCCCAGCACTTCGAGATCGCTCAGCTCCAGATCAAAGTCCATGATGGACATCTGCTGCTTATAGTCGACCCGCGACTGCATGCCGGAGACTTTCACCTTCTCGTTAGTCAGGACGCTGTTGAGATCCTTAATAAGACCACTGCGTTCCGACGCAGAAACGCGCACAGTGATTTGATAGCTGCCGATATAACCGCCGCCCCACACCGTATCAATAATACGTTCCGGCGCATGGTGGCGAAGCTCGGCAAGCTGCTCACAGTCCGCGCGGTGTACGGAGATCCCGCGCCCCTGCGTCACATAGCCTTCGATATCGTCGCCCGGAATAGGCTGACAACAACGGGCCAGGTGAGTCATCAGGTTATCTACCCCTTCCACCACCACAGCGTCGCGGCGTGGCTTCTTGGGTGCAGAGCTGCTGTCGCCGTGTTCCAGCTTTTCACGCAGCTGTTGATCTTCTTCTTCCTTGGTCAGTTTGTTGACCACGGAGTTGATGTAGTTCACCACCTGGTTGATACGCAGGTCGCCACTGCCCACACCCGCGTAGACTTCATCCAGACTGTTAACATTGAAGCGCTTCATGGCCAGCGCGGCATCTTTGCTGGCTGCGCCAATCTTGGCCAGCTCCGCATCAAGGATCTCTTTCCCCGCCTCGACGTTTTTCTCACGCGCTTGTTTACGGAACCAAGCATTGATCTTGGCTCGGGCTCGGCCGGAGGTGACAAAACCCAGGCTTGGGTTCAGCCAGTCGCGGGACGGGTTAGGCTCTTTCTGGGTGATGATTTCAACCTGATCGCCCATGTGAAGCTGATAGGTGAACGGCACAATGCGGCCTTCCACCTTGGCACCAATACAGCGGTGCCCTACTTCAGAGTGAATGTGGTAGGCAAAATCCAGAGGTGTCGCGCCAATTGGCAAGTCAACAACGTCCCCTTTTGGGGTAAAGGCGTAAACGCGGTCATCAAACACCTGACTGCGAAGCTCATCAAGCATCTCGCCTGAATCTGACATCTCTTCCTGCCAGGCCAGCAGTTTACGCAGCCAGGTAATTTTCTCGTCATAGCCGCTGCGGCCTGCTGATGAACCTTCTTTGTATTTCCAGTGCGCGGCAACACCCAGTTCGGCATCATCGTGCATCTGCTTGGTGCGGATTTGGATTTCTACCGTTTTCCCTTCTGGGCCCAACACCACAGTGTGGATAGACTGGTAACCATTGGGTTTAGGGTTAGCGACGTAGTCGTCAAACTCTTTAGGAAGATGGCGGTATTTGGTGTGCACCACGCCAAGGGCGGCGTAGCAGTCTTGTAATTGGTCAGCAATGATACGCACGGCACGCACGTCGAAAAGCTCGTCAAAGGCGAGGCCTTTCTTCTGCATTTTGCGCCAGATGCTGTAGATGTGTTTCGGGCGGCCGTAGACCTGTGCATTAATGGCGGAAGCTTCCATCGCCTCCTGCAAATCAGACACAAAGGTTTCGATGTACTGCTCGCGGTCGATACGACGCTCAGCCAGCTGTTTGGCGATTTGCTTATAGGTGACCGAGTGCTGGTAGCGGAAGGCGTAGTCTTCAATTTCCCACTTGAGCTGGCCGATACCCAGTCGGTTTGCCAGCGGCGCGTAGATGTTGGCGCACTCTTTGGCGACAGACTGACGCACGGCATCCGGCTCGTTTTTTACTTCACGCAGGTAACTGATGCGCTCGGCAAGCTTAATCACCACGCAGCGAAAATCATCCACCATGGAAAGCAGCATACGGCGGACATTGTCCACCTGTGCCGCGGTGGCTTCTTCGTTGTGGGCGTTAAGATGGCGGATAGCCGCCATTTCCTGCACACCGTCCACCAGCTTGGCGATGGTGTTGCCGTAATGCTCTTTGAGGTCTTCAGCAGACAGCAGACCGTCCTCGGCGACCGGGAACAGCAAGGCTGCCAGCAGGGTATCCTTGTCCATACTCAGGGTGACGAGGATTTCAATCATCTCACGGCCAGACCACAGCGGCTGCGCCAGTGTCTGCTCATCGCCCAGCGTCTGGCAATGGTGGTAAGCGTCAATCAACGCTTTGGAGATGGCGGCATCCTGAGCCAATCCTTCTACCCAGCGTTCAAGTACAAATTCTTTGTTGTCATTGAGGTGCGCGCCACGAATTGCGACCATTTCACTATCCTGTTTTTCTTATCCTTAACCGGGCAGCCCTGAAGCTGCCCGCTGAACACTCAATCTTTGACAAACAGCGCCATCGACTCCAAGTGTCCGGTGTGAGGGAACATGTCCAACATGCCCAACCTAGCCAGCTTGTACCCGTTTTCCAAAAGCACCTGACTGTCACGTGCCAGTGTCGCCGGGTTGCAGGACACATAAACGACCCGCTCTGCGCCAGATTGTGCCACATAAGGCATAACCCCTAAAGCACCTGCGCGTGCAGGATCGAGCAAAATTTTATTGTGCGATTCTTTACCCCAGACCGTCTCCGCCGGATCAAGTTCCAGGTTGGCGTGATAGAAACGCGCATTCGACAACGCATTGCGCGCAGCGTTATCCGTTGCACGCGACACCATCTCTTCCACACCTTCAATGCCGACTACGCTTTTCACCTGAGCGGCGAGAGGCAGGCTGAAGTTGCCAAGGCCACAGAAAAGGTCGAGCACAGTGTCGTTCTCATCCAGTGCCAGCCACTCCAGCGCCTGGGCAATCATCTTTTCATTGATGTCGGCATTAACCTGGATAAAGTCCTGCGGCTCAAAGGCCAGCGCTTGGTTGCCGAGCGAGTAGAAAGGCTGCTCACCACAAACGCGGCTTGCTGCATCGTCTTCCTGCTGAAGATAGAAAATCAGGCCGCTTTGCTCAGCAAACGCTGTCAGGCGCAGCACATCGTCTTCGTGCAGTTTCTTGGTGGTTCGCACCAAAAGCACGCGACCGGCATCAGACGCCACCAGCTCAACATGGCCGACAATACGGCGGCCACGCAAGCCATCAAGCAGAGTGTAGAGGTCAGGCAGCAGAGCATTGAGTTCAGTGTTCAGCACCGGACAATCAGTGACGGTGACAATGTCATTGCTGCTGCGCTGGCGGAAACCCATTTCCAGCTCACCGGTTTTGCTGATTTTGACACTCAGTCGCGCACGGCGGCGGTAACCGGTTTCTGCCGAGACCACAGGGGCATCCTGCGCCAGATCGGCTGATGCGAATTTTTTCATCAGCTGGGACAAGGTTTGCTGCTTGGCAGCAATTTGCGCTTCATGTCCCAAATGCTGCAGGTTACAACCACCACAGGTGCGGTAGTGCTGACAAAACGGCTTGATGCGCTCTGCACTTGGCGAGACCACTTTCATCAGGCGCGCTCGGGCAAACTGGCGCTTGTCTTCTGTCAGTTGCACCAATACATCTTCACCCGGCAAAGCACCCGCGATAAACACCGGTTTCTTGCCTTCAAAGGCCACGCCATCGCCCTGGTGATCAAGACGTTCAACCGTCATCGCCTTGTGTTTGGTATCAATACTCTTTTTTTTCTGAGGCTTAAAAAAGCGCGCCATGCTCGTGTTCCAGCTTGCGCAGCGGAAGGACGTAGAGTCTGCCGCCGCATTAATCGGTCGCCCGGCGGGAGATCAGGTGTGATAACCTGCTGAATTCTCGCCGTCAGCGTTGGTGTCATCGCATACCTTGTTTAGAATGTTGACTAGGTACGCCGCAAAATTGGCGGCAATTCTCCCACAGAATAGACAGCATGACCAAATACGGACTTCGCGCCAGAGTAATCACCCTCACCCTTGCCCCGACGCTCATTATCGGCATTTTGCTGAGCGCGTATTTCATCACCAACCGCTATCAGGAGCTGGAGCAACAGCTTTCCGTTGCCGGTCAGGCCATCATTGAACCGCTCGCCATCGCCAGTGAAATCGGGCTCACCAACGAGAGCCGGGAAAGTGTGCGCCGCCTGATTGGCCACACCCACCGGCAGCAAAGTCAGTATATCCGCAGTATTGCGGTGTTTAACGACAACAATGAGCTGTTTGTTACCTCTAATTACCACCGCAATCTCGACTTGCTGGCCATCCCCGCAGGTCAGCCGTTGCCGGACAGTCTGGAGATAAGCCGCACCAAGGACACCCTGCTGCTGCGCACGCCGATCCGGGCGATTGCCGGTATTCACGACACGCTGGCCGTTGAGCAGCCGATTGGCTACATCACCATGGAGATGGATCTCTCCACGGTAAAACTCAAGCAATATCAGGAGATCATCTCCGCCGGTGTGGTGCTTATCCTCGGTATTATTCTCTCAGGCTTTTTTGCTTACCGTCTGTTGCAGGATGTCGAAATTCCTATCAAGCAGATGATAAGCATGATCGACAGAATCCGACGCGGGCATCTCGATGTTCGGATTGAAGGCAAGTTGCTGGGCGAACTGGATACGCTGAAAAACGGGATCAACGCCATGGCTATCTCCCTGTCGGAATACCACCTGGAAATGCAACAAAGCATCGATCAGGCGACTTCCGATTTGCGTGAAACGCTAGAGCAGCTTGAGATCCAGAACGTGGAACTCGACATCGCCAAGAAAAATGCCCAGGAAGCAGCGCGGGTGAAATCCGAGTTTCTGGCCAACATGTCCCACGAACTGCGTACACCGCTGAACGGTGTCATAGGCTTTACCCGCCAGATGCTGAAAACTCAGCTTTCCAGCAGCCAGCATGACTATCTGCAGACCATCGAAAAATCCGCCAATAACCTGCTGACCATCATCAACGACATCCTTGATTTCTCGAAACTGGAAGCCGGCAAACTGCTGCTGGAAAATATCCCATTTGATTTTGAAGACTCGCTGGACGAAGTCATGCGTCTGCTGGCACCGATGGCGCACGAAAAAGGGCTGGAGCTTAATCTGCGTATCGACCCACGTATCCCTGCTGGTGTGATCGGCGACCCGCTGCGCATCCAGCAAGTGCTCACTAACCTGATTGGTAACGCCGCCAAATTTACCGAACGTGGCAATATCAGTGTCAGCGTCGATCTCAAGCAACAGCGCGATGAAAGGCTGGAACTGCAGTTCATTATCCGCGACACCGGTATCGGTATTTCCGAGCGCCAGCAATCCCAGTTGTTCCAGGCATTCCGTCAGGCAGATGCCAGTATCAGCCGCCGCTATGGCGGTACCGGTCTTGGTCTGGTGATCACCCAGAAACTGGTACAGCAAATGGGCGGAGACATCGGTTTCAGCAGCCGACTGCACCAGGGCTCGACCTTCTGGTTTACCCTGACCCTTATCCAGACCGACTTGCCTCTGGTACAGCCAATTGACTGCGCGGCACTCAAAGGCCAGTCCCTGATGATTGTCGAGCCGGACACAGAAAGCCGCCAGATGATGGGCGAGCGACTCGGTAACCTGCCTTTGGACATCCATAGCTTTGCCGCCCTCCCTGACAGCTCAGAACCTGTTTCCTCGGTACTGATTTGTGTGGATGCCGCGGATGTGCCGGATAACAATGCGCTCATCACACTGGCTAAACGGGCAGAAGCGTTTAGTAACAAGGTGATTTTCTGCCTGCCAACCACAGAGCTTGCTTTGTCTGAAGCGCTGCTGGCTTCCGGGGTAACTGCCTGTCTGGCAAAACCGCTTGCAACCAGAAAACTGGTTGAGCTGATCCAGGGTGCCCAAGCGACCCCGGCATTGTTACCACCTGTCGTTGAGACGCAAACAACCAAAGTGCCTATCACCGTCATGGCAGTGGATGACAACCCAGCCAACCTCAAACTGATTACCGCATTGCTTGCCGAGCGGGTTGACAATGTAGTGGCTGCCTCTGATGGCCGACATGCGGTCAACTGTGCCCTGACGCAGAAATTCGATCTCATCTTGATGGATATCCAGATGCCGGAGATGGACGGCGTCACCGCCTGTAAAGAAATCCGCAAAACGCCGCTTAACCAACACACCCCGGTGGTTGCGGTAACAGCACATGCGATGTCCGGCGAGCGAGAACGACTGCTGGAAGAAGGGATGGATGACTACCTGACCAAGCCGATCGAAGAGCATATTCTGGAGCAGGTGTTACATCATTGGACCCATCCCCACGCCAGCGATGTGCAGCCGACGACACCGCTTATCAAGCCGAACAAAGTGGGCGAATCGCTTAGCATTGACTGGTCACTTGCGATGAAGCAGGCGGCGGGCAAAAGCGATCTGGCCAAAGACATGCTGCAGATGTTGGTGCGCTCTTTTGATGAAGTCACAGACAAAGTGAACCGCGCGATAGATGATGGCGAAGCCGAGGATTTGTGGCCTGTGGTGCACAAACTGCATGGCAGCTGTGCCTACAGCGGCGTGCCGCGGCTGAAAAAACTCTGCTACGAGCTTGAAACGCAACTCAAACAGGGCGCATTCATCGAAGATATCGAACCCGAGCTTTTTGAACTGATGGATGAAATGCAGAACATCCGCGATCAGGCACCACACTACCTCGACGAAAACGACTGATCTGACTCTATCCGAAACGCGGTGACAAACTCAGTCACCGCTTCTGGTTTCGTCCCAAAGACGCCCGACTGAACCACCATCACACATTTTCACTGTGGCGTAGTCTATTTTCTCCATCACCCGCGTATTTACTTTCAAAAAAGTAATCCCCCTCACGGCTAATTTTCCAAAAAACCGACTCACCACATATCACAAGATGTAACTATTAGACTTAACAGTAGCATTTACGCCAATTCACTCTTAACTCAATGCTTATTTATGGACAAAAATTAACAACTAAATACTTTGTGAATTAAATGACGCTTGCCATTAAAGAATAAGTCAATGAGCAGTATTCACTTTAACATCACAGAGATTCATGCACTTTCACCGGGACTGGAAAATAAATCCGACTGGATGGCGTGGGCATTGCAAAAAAGCCCGCCACCTCAAAATCCTGACTTTCCGGCGATCGCTTTAGTTCCTCCTGCGATGCGTCGCAGAATGAGCAACCTGAGTAAATTGGCAGTTCAGGTTGCCGCAGAGCTTTCAGAAAAAGAAGAGATTCACTACACCGTTTTCTCCAGTAAACACGGTGAGATACAAAGAACCCTGGCGTTATTGTTGAGTGTACTTTCCGGTGATGATGCCTCACCGATTGCATTCTCCCAGTCAGTCCACAATACCGCTGCTGGGCTTTTCACCATCGCAACCAAAAAGGCCATTCCAGCCAACTCAATCGCCGCCGGAGAAGACTCATTTCACTGCGCCCTGCTCGATGCCTTTCTCTACTTACACGATCATCCAGAACACAGGGTATTGGTGATCGACTTTGATGATTCATTGCCGGATATCTACCGCCACCATGTGCCATCCCCTGATGCGCCCTACGCGATTGGCATGGTACTGAGTGCAGGGCGTGATATCGAAATAACCCGGCAGGCGCAAAAAATCACACCAACATATCCGAAGCTGCCTCAATCCCTGTCTTTTTATTCCTCCTGGTTAACGGAAATTCGCGCATTTTCCATTGCCGGAAGAACGCAATGGGACTGGAAAATACATCGCAGGTAAAAATAAAAATCAGCAGCACATAAAAAGCCTCATAAAAAACAAACAAGGCGCTGACAAATTATTTAATCAGTTCAAAAAAACGCACCGACTTGTTATTCACAAACATATTTTTGGCTAGGTAATGGAGAAAACCATGTCTGAACTTCACCTTGAAATTAAAAAGCTCATCATCGAAACGTTAAACCTCGAAGATATGACACCGGAAGATATCGAAACGCAGGACCCACTTTTTAATGACGGTCTCGGCCTGGACTCGATTGATGCCCTGGAGCTGGGTCTGGCGCTTCGCAAAGCGTATGGCGTTGTTCTCGATGCGGATGACAGCAACACCCGTACCCACTTTGCATCGGTCGCCAGCCTGGCGGACTTTATCTCTGCCAGCAGACTGCAATAACGTCCAGCAATCCAGGGAAGCCGCAAATTGAAACACTTTGGCCCACTTGCCTCGCTCTGCCTGTCAGGGCAGGCACAACAATGCATTGCTATCCGCGACAGGCATGAGATTACCCGGGAGACGTTTATCCAACAAGTCACCCAGTTGGCGCAAGCGCTATCAGCTTCGCCATCCCAGCGCTGGGCGTTGGCGTTTGAAGACAGTTACCTGTTTGCCACAGCATTTTTCGCCTGTGCCCATGCAGGTAAGGCAATCGTCTTACCCGGCAACCTCCAGCAAGGTGCGCTCAGTGAACTCTCACCGCACTTCGATGCGCTGCTGCACGATGAAAGAAGTGATGATCTGACACATTTTCCGTGTCTTTCCCTGCCATTGGAGAGGGTGTCCGATTCTGGCGAAGCGCCACTGGCAAAGATTACCTCGCTGAATTTAACCCTTTTCACCTCAGGCTCCAGCGGCTCCCCCAAAGCTGTCAGCAAAACACTGGCGCAGTTGCAGGCTGAGCTGTTTGAGCTTGAATGCCAATGGGGAACATTGTTGGCGGGCACTCAAATTCAAAGCACGGTTTCCCACCAGCATATCTATGGCCTGCTGTTTCGCGTGTTATGGCCGTTGTCCGCGGGCAGGCCATTTCACAGCCGCGATCTTGTTTACCCTGAACAGGTCTGCAACCGCGCTGACAAAAATCAGGTATTGGTAAGCAGCCCTGCCCTGCTTAAGCGGATCACCGAGCAAGGCGGCGGGCAATACCGCGCTATCTTTTCGTCCGGTGGCCCCCTGCCTTTTGCCGCGGCACAGCAAAATAAACAGCTTTTAGGGATATTGCCCCTAGAGGTATATGGCAGTACGGAAACCGGCGGGATCGGATTTCGCCAGCAAACTCACGAGAACACGTCATGGCAATTCTTCCAGGGCATTGATGCACAACTCGACAAGGAAAGCTGCCTGGCGATCCTGTCCCCTTACATCGACCCGGAAACCTGGTATCAGACTGCCGACATCTGCGAATTTGGCGACGGGCACACCTTCACCCTGAAAGGGCGTGCTGACCGTATCGTCAAAATCGAAGAGAAGCGGGTGTCACTGGCTGAAGTGGAACAGCGACTTTGCCAAAGCCCTTGGGTAACCGACGCTTTTTCACTGCTTCGACAGGAAAACGAACGCCAGACCATCGCCGCAGCAGTCGTTCTCTCAGCCAAAGGTCAGCAAGCGCTCACCGACAACGGCGCGGCCAGGTTCAAACTGGCTTTGCGACAACATCTCCGTGACTGGCTGGAGCCCGTAGCCATCCCAAGGCAATGGCGCTTTGTTGATGCTATCCCCCAAAACACGCAGGGGAAGCGTCAGGTACCGGCGATTGAAGGGCTGTTTACCCAGCACTAACCCAACATCGAGAAGGATAACGATGCGAACTCCCACTTTGCTTCAGGAAGAAGCGTCACCAAGCGGCACAACACTGACCGTGAGAATGGATGCCCAGTTGGATGTGTTTAAAGGCCACTTCCCTGATTTCCCCCTTCTGCCCGGGGTGGCACAAATTGATTTTGCTGTGCGCTATGCCCGCCAGTATCTGGCCGTTGACGGTGAGTTTGTCGGTATGGACGCCATCAAATTCCAGGATCCCATTCTGCCGGGCAGCACAGTGACGCTGACCCTGGAATGGGCGCCGGAGAAAGAAAAACTCGGGTTCAGCTTCCGCTCAGGGAACCGAGCGCATTCATCCGGGCGCATCCTGCTAAAACAAAGCGCTTAACTCATTAAGAAAAAACCATTTCTTGTTTTATTTACGTCAGTTAACGAGTAGAAAATATGAATCCCCACTCAGATAGCACCATCGTTTTCGGTAGCGAACGACTCACCATAGAATCCGTTGCTGCCATAGCCGGCGGCAGCCGCGCACAGCTCAATCCTTCAGACGAATTTTCGGCGCGCATAACCAAAGGTTCACGATTCCTTGAGCGCTTGCTTCAGGAAGAAGGCGTCATCTATGGGGTGACCACAGGCTATGGTGACTCCTGCACAGTGAGTATCCCCCCTTCTCTTGTGCATGACCTTCCCCTTCACCTGACACGCTTTCACGGTTGTGGTCTGGGTGAGAATCTGGACGCTATGCAAAGTCGCGCCGTACTGGCAACCCGCCTGAACTCCCTCACTCAAGGCGTATCCGGTGTCAGCATGGAATTGCTCAACCAGTTGGTGACTTTGATCAACCACGATATTTCTCCGCGCATTCCTCAGGAAGGTTCGGTGGGCGCAAGCGGCGACCTTACTCCACTGTCATACGTTGCTGCGGCACTGATTGGCGAACGTGAAGTGATTTACAAAGGTGAAATCCGCCAGACTGCTGACGTATTCAGAGAGCTGGGCATCAAACCTATCCGCCTGAAGCCGAAAGAAGGGCTAGCGCTGATGAACGGAACCTCAGTAATGACGGCGCTGGCCTGTCTAGCATTCAAACGCGCTGAGTATCTGGCACAGCTTTCCACCCGCATCACGGCCATGGTATCGCTCGCCATGCATGGCAATGACTTCCACTTTGACGAGGCTTTGTTTGCAGTAAAACCTCACCTTGGCCAACAACAAATTGCCCAATGGCTGCGTGACGATTTGCAGGCAGACAAGCCACCACGCAACAGTGACCGCCTGCAGGATCGCTACTCGCTGCGCTGTGCCCCACACGTGATTGGTGTCTTGCAGGATACCTTGCCGTGGGCGCGCCAGATGATCGAGAACGAACTCAACAGTGCTAACGACAACCCAATCATCGACGGTGAAAATGAGCGCGTGCTGCACGGTGGGCATTTTTACGGCGGACACATCGCCATGGTGATGGACAGCCTTAAAACCGCCATTGCCAATATCGCCGACCTGCTCGACCGCCAGATGGCGCAGCTGATGGATTACAAGTTCAACAATGGCCTGCCGTTTAACCTGACCGGCGCTGAAGGCAGCCGTAAACCGATCAACCACGGCTTTAAGGCGGTACAAATCGGTATCTCTGCGTGGACAGCAGAAGCGCTGAAACACACCATGCCTGCGAGCGTTTTCTCCCGCTCCACCGAATGTCACAACCAGGACAAGGTCAGCATGGGCACCATTGCCGCCCGCGATTGCCTGCGCGTATTGCAACTGACCGAACAGGTGACAGCAGCGAGCCTGCTGGCCTCCACTCAGGCGCTGCAGCTTCGCCTTCGCAGTGGTGAGCTGGACTTCAACCACTTCAGTCCGGCGCTAAAAGAAATGACTAAGCAAGTGACCCGTGAGTTTGATGTGGTGATTGAGGACCGTCCACTGGAGCAGGATCTGCGCCGTTTCGTCGCCAGCATCCAGACCCAGTACTGGCCGCTGTATCCAGACAATCGCGAAGTCTGATTACAGGTTTAGCAACACACCCTCGGTACGCAATTACCGTGCAGAGGGTGGTGATTTGTTCTCGACGTACAGGGAATTTCGCCTATGAAGGATTCAACCCATCACCCACAGCCTGTTTATATCCATGCCTGTGGTTCGCACTCGGCTTTGGGCTTGACCCATGACGACATCCACCACAGTCTGATTTCAGGCATTGGCAAAGGGATGTCAGGTGCGCCCTTTACCCTCAGCAATGGACTGACTGTCAACGTTGGGCGGGTAACTGACGCACTGCCAGACATTGCCGATTCATTTAGCCACCAGCAAACCCGCAACAACCGGTTGGCTCTATCAGCGTTGTTGCAAATTTCTGATGCAGTCGAGCAAGCCAAGGCCACCTATGGTGCCGATCGCGTCGCTGTCATTGTTGGCTCCAGCACCTCCGGCATTGCCGATGGTGAAGATGCGCTGAAAAGCTATCAAGCAGAGGGTGAACTACCCAGTGAATACAGCTATTACCAGCAGCAACTGAACAACTTGTCTGACTTCATTGCGGACTACTTTGACGTAACCGGCCCAGCTTATGTGGTGTCCACAGCCTGCTCATCAAGCGGGCGGGTATTTCTCAGTGCCAAACGTCTTCTACGTTCAGGGCTGGCTGATGCTGTGATTGTGGGCGGTGCAGACACCCTGTGCAACCTGACCTTGAATGGCTTTTTCGGGCTGGATTCGGTTTCCAGCGGATTGTGTAAACCGTTCAGCGATGAGCGTGATGGCATTAATATCGGGGAAGCTGCCGCTTTTATGTTGCTCTCCCTTGAACGGCCTGATGCACCGGAGGCCATTGCCTTGTTAGGGTCGGGAGACAGTTCCGATGCGCACCACATTTCCGCCCCCCACCCTGAAGGTCTGGGCGCAGAGGTTGCCATGCGCAACGCACTGGCAGATGCTGGCCTGACCGCCGCAGACATCGCTTATGTCAATGCTCACGGCACCTCGACACCACTGAACGATGCCATGGAGTCCAAGGCTATATTCCGCGTTCTGGGTGATAACGTGCCGGTCAGTTCCACCAAACCCTTAACCGGCCACACACTGGGCGCCGCAAGCGCCATTGAGGCCGCTATTTGCTGGCACCTCCTCAGCCACGGCCTTCCACTGCCAGTCTCCATCCACCAGCAGTCACGGGATCCTGAGATTGCCCCAATCCGCCTGGCAACACGCGGAGAGTCACTGAAAGGACACGCCATTTTGAGTAACTCATTTGCCTTTGGCGGCAACAATGTCTCACTGATTTTGGGAAAACTATGAATCCACTACCTTCAGTGCAGGACATCCTGCCCCACAAAGCGCCGATGGTGCTGATTGACAGCCTCGTGAGTGTCGGTGATGACTCAGTGCATTGCCGCGCCACTATCGAGCGTGAAAACCTGTTTTTCGACCCGGCAATCAATGCTGTGCCTGGGTGGGTGGGTTTAGAGATCATGGCGCAATCTGTCGCAGCCTGGGCGGGTTATCACGCCCAAAAAGCTCACCGTCCACCACAGGTTGGCTTTCTACTTGGCAGCCGCCGCTATCAGGCACAGCGGGCAAGTTTCTTCGGCGGACAAACGCTGGATATCAAAGCAGAGAAAGTGCTCGAAAACGCAGGTATGGCGGTATTTGATTGCATCATTGTTATCGACGATGAAGAGGTTGCTAGAGCGCAACTCAATACCTATGTGCCGTCCCAGGAAAAACTCGCCGAGATGGCAAATCAGGAGGTGACTGAAAATGGCTGACAACTCACAACGAGACGTTCTGGTGACAGGGGCCAGTAAAGGCATTGGCCGCGCCATTGCGCTGGAGCTAGCCAAAGCAGGTTTCCCCCTCGTGGTGCACTATGGCCGGGACAGGAAAGGCGCAGAAGAAACCCAGACGCTGATTGCTGAACATGGCAGCCACGCCCGACTCATCACCTTTGATATTGCAGACAGAGCGCAATGCCAAACCGTCATCGAAAACGATATCGCCGAACATGGCGCTTACTACGGCGTGGTCAATAACGCAGGTGTCACCGCTGATACCGCCTTTCCCGCCATGAGCAGCGATGCCTGGGATGGCGTGGTACACACCAACCTCGACAGTTTTTACAACGTCCTGCATCCGTGCATCCTGCCGATGATCAAACGCCGTCAGGGCGGACGCATTGTCACCATGGCGTCGGTATCCGGCATGATGGGAAACCGCGGCCAGACCAATTACAGCGCAGCGAAAGCGGGCATTATCGGGGCAACCAAAGCGCTGGCACTGGAGTTAGCCTCTCGCAAGATCACGGTCAACTGTGTGGCACCAGGGTTGATTGATACCGGTATGGTGGATGAACAGACCAAAGCCCATGTCATGCCCCAGGTGCCGATGTCCCGCCTCGGCAAGCCGGAAGAAGTCGCCGGGTTGGTGGCGTACCTGATGTCAGACAATGCGGGCTATATCACCCGTCAGGTGATTTCGGTTAATGGTGGGATTATCTAGATAGGTTCACGCGGGAGAAAGAAAAAGTCCGGGACTAGTGCCCGGACTCCAGCAATACCGTCGCCACCGCGTATTGTTTTTCATCGGCGATAGTGAGCAGAATATTGGTCACCCCACGCTCATCCGCCAGCTTTCTGGCAACACCTGAAAAGGTCACCATGGGCTTTCCCAACTCATCGTTTGAAACGTCAAAGTCATGCAGGGTGACACCGCAGGCGATGCCTGTGCCGAGCGCTTTGGAGGCGGCTTCTTTGACCGCAAAGCGTTTAGCGAGGAAACGGGCAGGAAACTTGGAGCCGGAATAGCTTTCCAGCTCCTTGTCGGTGAGGACGCGCCGTGCGAACGCATCCCCGGTGCGCGCGATGACTTTCTCAAGGCGCGCGATTTCTACAATGTCGGTTCCTAGGCCAACAACTGCCATTAACGGCGCGCTTCCAGCATCAGGGCTTTCATATCCGCTACCGCTTTCGGCATGCCTTCAAATACAGCGCGGCCAATAATTGCATGGCCAATGTTCAGCTCATAAATTTCAGGAATCGCCGCAATCGCTTTCACGTTGTGGTAAGTCAGGCCGTGACCTGCGTTTACCTTGATACCCAGATCGTGCGCGTATGATGCACCGGCGGCAATTTTCTTCTGCTCTGCCAGCATTTCTTCTTCTGTCTCGGCATCAGCATAATGACCGGTGTGCAGCTCAATGAACGGCGCGCCACACGCTTTTGCCGCATCAATTTGAGTGCGGTCAGCGTCAATAAACAGGGACACCTTGATGCCTGCCGCGGTCAATTTTTCAGTTGCTGCTTTGACTTTCTCAAGCTGGCCCGCCACATCCAGGCCACCTTCTGTGGTCAGCTCTTCGCGCTTTTCCGGTACCAGACACACATAGGCAGGTTTGACATCCAGCGCGATGTTGACCATTTCATCGGTCACTGCCATTTCCAGGTTCATACGGGTTTGCAGGGTATCTTTCAGGATGTAAACATCGCGGTCTTTAATATGGCGGCGATCTTCACGCAAGTGAACGGTAATACCATCCGCACCGGCACGTTCAGCGATATCTGCTGCGTGAACCGGATCAGGGTATTGGGTGCCACGTGCGTTACGAACAGTTGCGACGTGATCAATATTGACGCCCAGATAAATGGTATTCATTGCGTTGATTTCCTTGTTCTTAACAAAAATAGCTCACGGCTTTTGAGCGGTTTGGAGCCAAGATAAGGCTTGAGGGCCATACGTGTAAAGCGCTTCGCCGCTTTTAGCTGATCGGCGGTGGTAAATTGTCTCGCCGCCAAGGCTTGCAGTTCATTGCCGGTAAACGCGAGGTTATTGCTCTTCATCAGCGACGCCACAAAACCCTGTTGTTCTCGGAAGATATAGCTCATGCCGTCTGCGACCGGCTCACCGCTGCCCGCACAGTGGAGAAAATCCACCCCGTAACCGAGCGAGTCCAACAGCGCGAGTTCAAAGCGGCGCAGGGCTGGCTCCGGGTTACTGTGCTGGGCAAGTTCGGTCAGGGCGCTGACGTAATCAAAGAAAAGCTGGTGATACGCGGTTTCAGGCTCGACAACGCGGCTTAGGATTTCATTGAGGTAAAAACCGGAGAAAAGTGCATTGCCGGAAAGTGGAATAGCCAGCCCCATGGCTTCAGCATGACGCAGGGTATGCATCTCACCACGACCGGACCATTTCATCAAAAGCGGAGTAAAGGGCTGGAGCGCCCCTTTCAAGGGAGAGCGTTTACCACGGGCGCCTTTTGCCATCAGGCTGACGCGCCCGTGATTTTCGCTGAAGACATCCAGAATCAGGCTGGTCTCACTGTAGGGTCGTGAGTGCAGGACAAAGCAGCGCTGCAAGCCTTCCATATTGCTCCTGAATGTATTTTGCAGTGGAACTGTTACAGGTCGTCGATGTAACCGAGGCTGCGCAGGGCGCGCTCGTCATCTGCCCAACCGGATTTCACTTTCACCCACAGCTCAAGGTAAACCTTGCGCTCGAACAGCTCTTGCATGTCCAGACGGGCTTCACGACCGATGGTTTTGATTTTCTCGCCACCTTTACCGATCACCATTTTCTTCTGGCCGCTGCGTTCAACCAGGATCAGACCATTGATTTCAAAACCGTCGGTTTCCGGGTTGTAGTCAAAGCGCTCGATTTCTACGGTGACAGAGTATGGCAGTTCATCACCGGTGAAACGCATCAGCTTTTCACGGATGATTTCAGACGCCATAAAGCGCTGTGAGCGGTCAGTCACGTACTCTTCCGGGAAATACCATTGGCCTTCCGGCAGGTGTTCACGAACCAGCTTTTCGACCACGTCGATGTTTTTGCCGTTCTTGGCAGAAACCGGCACCACGTCCACGAAGTCCATCTTATCGCTCAGCGCTTGAAGATGCGGGAACAGCTCACTTTTCTCTTTGACGTTGTCCACTTTGTTGATCAGCAGCACTACCGGCAGTCCAGACTTTTTGAGCTTGTTCAGCACCATTTCATCGTCGGGAGTCCAGACGGTACCATCGACCAGAAACAGTACCAGTTCAACATCGGTCAGAGAGCTTGCCGCCGCGCGGTTCATCAAACGGTTGATGGTGCGCTTTTCTTCAATGTGAAGTCCTGGCGTGTCCACATATACCGCTTGGTAACCGTCGCGGGTATCCACACCCATGATACGGTGGCGCGTGGTTTGTGGTTTACGCGAGGTAATAGACAGCTTCTGCCCAACCAGACGGTTCAGCAGGGTCGATTTACCCACGTTAGGGCGACCTACAATGGCAATAAAGCCACAGTGGTGTGTTTGATGCGTGTCTGTCATGAGTCCAGCTTTTGCAATGCCAGTTCTGCAGCCGCTTGCTCAGCCTTGCGACGACTGCTGCCCTTACCTACAACAGGTCGTTCCAGACCTGCTACTTCACATTCCACGGTAAATTGCTGGTTGTGCGCTTCACCCTGTACCTTAGTTACATTATAGGCAGGCAGCGGCTTACGGCGTCCTTGCAGGAATTCCTGCAACCGTGTCTTTGGATCTTTTTGGTTGGCACCCGGCTGGATAGTTTCCAGACGCTCTTTGTACCAGCCCAAGATGATTCCACGGACCGTTTCCAGATCGCTGTCGAGGTAGATAGCGCCGATGATCGCCTCTACGGCGTCAGCCAGGATCGAATCACGGCGGAAACCGCCACTTTTCAGCTCACCCGGCCCCAGTTGCAGTACGTCGCCCAGTTCGAACTCGCGGCCCAGTTCGGCCAGCGTGTTACCACGAACCAGCGTTGCACGCATGCGGCTCATATCCCCTTCATCAACGCTCGGGAAACGATGGTAGAGGTCGTCAGCAACAACGAAACTCAAAATAGAATCGCCCAGAAACTCCAAACGCTCATTGTGGTTTCCACTGGCGCTTCGGTGTGTCAGGGCGAGACTGAGAAACGCCGTATCGCTAAATTGATAGCCGATACGACGTTGTAGTTTATTTATAGGTGTTGTCATGTCGTTCCAAGTTAATCAATGCCGCCGATGCGGTTGAACCGCACGCCGACAGGTACCCAAGACGGCAGGAAGCTGTCGCCTTGTTCATCAAATTCAAAACTGATCCAGATACCGACTGCTTTACCTACCAGATTGGCTTCTGGGACAAAGCCCCAGAAGCGGCTGTCTTTACTGTTGTCACGGTTGTCACCCATCACAAAGTACTGGCCTTCCGGCACCACCCACTCACCCAGACCTGGGGTTGGGTAGTACTGGCTGGTCTGATTCGGCAGATAAGGGTTCACCAGGATCTGGTGTGGGTGCTGACCCAACTCTTCCTGCGCCTGAATCAATTCCACGCCGCGCTGATAGAAATCGCTCTTATGAACGTCATCCACCGGCACCAGCTCACAGGTTTCTTCGCCTTTTTTCTGGATGCACAGACGCTTGTCTTCGCTGTAGCGAACCGTGTCACCCGGCAGGCCAATCACACGCTTGATAAAGTCGACGCTCGGTTGTGGTGGGTATTTAAACACCACCACATCACCGCGCTCAGGTTCACCGGTTTCCACCAATTGAGTGCGGAAAACCGGATCCTTCAACCCGTAGGCAAACTTCTCTACCAGGATAAAGTCGCCCACCAGCAGGGTCGGCATCATGGAACCAGACGGGATCTGGAATGGCTCGTAAATAAACGAGCGCAGCACCAGCACAAGGCCAATCACAGGGAACACAGACGCTGAAGTTTCTACCCAGCTTGGCTGCGGGGCGACTTGCGCCACCTGCTCAGCACTCAGCTCGCCGCTGTCCAAATTGAGCACTTCTGCCGCCTTTTGCTGGCGACGCGGCGCCCACTTGAACTTATCCAGTGCCCAGATAATCCCGGTAAACAGGGTGACGAGCACCAGAATCAGCGAGAAAGTATTAGCCATTGTGTTCCCCTAAACCTCTATCCCTTTTTATTACTTAACCTAGCGTCAACACGCGTAGATTATTTATCTTTACCTACGTGCAGAATCGCCAGGAACGCTTCCTGAGGCAGTTCGACGTTACCGATCTGCTTCATACGTTTCTTACCTTCTTTCTGTTTCTGCAGCAGTTTCTTCTTACGGCTCACGTCACCACCGTAACATTTCGCCGTTACGTTCTTACGCAACTGCTTCACGGTTGAGCGCGCAATAATATGTGTGCCGATAGCTGCCTGAATAGCGATGTCGAATTGCTGACGAGGAATAAACTCTTTCATCTTCTCAACCAGATCACGGCCACGTGATTGCGCCTGATCTTTGTGGGTGATGATAGCCAGTGCATCCACGTTGTCACCGTTCAGCAGAACGTCTACACGCACCATGTTCGACGCTTCGTAGCGCTGGAAGTTGTAATCCAGTGATGCATAACCGCGTGACGTTGACTTCAGGCGGTCGAAGAAGTCCAGAACCACTTCTGCCATAGGAATGTCGTAAGTCAGCGCAACCTGATTGCCGTGGTAAACCATGTCTACCTGCATACCGCGTTTTTCTACACACAGGGTGATCACGTTACCCAGGTACTCTGCCGGTACCAGGATATTACAGCGTGCAATCGGCTCACCCATGATGTCGATGTCGTTAACGGCCGGCAGTTTCGCTGGGCTGTCCACGTACAGGGTGTCACCGTTAGTTTTCTTCACTTCGTACACTACGGTTGGTGCCGTGGTGATCAGGTCCAGATCGTATTCACGCTCCAGACGCTCCTGGATGATCTCCATGTGCAGCATGCCAAGGAAACCACAACGGAAGCCAAAGCCCAGTGCCGCAGAGTTCTCTGGTTCATAGAACAGAGACGCATCGTTCAAGCTCAGTTTGCCCAACGCATCACGGAAGTTTTCGTAGTCGTCAGACGATACAGGGAACAGACCCGCGTATACCTGAGGCTTCACTTTCTTAAAGCCTGGCAGTGGTTTCTCTGCGCCATGTTTTGCCAGCGTCAGGGTATCGCCCACTGGCGCGCCCAGGATGTCTTTAATACCACAAACAACCCAGCCCACCTCGCCGGTACGCAGACCTTGGGTGTCGGTTTGTTTTGGCGTGAAGATACCGATGCGGTCAACGCCCCACACCTGACCGGTGCTCATTACCTTGATCTTGTCGCCCTTCTTCAGTTCACCGTTTTTAATGCGAACCAGAGAAACAACGCCCAGGTAGTTATCGAACCAGGAGTCAATGATCAGCGCTTGAAGCGGCGCTTCTGGATCGCCTTCCGGTGCCGGGATGTTCTTAACGATATCTTCCAGAACCAAGTCTACGCCCACACCGGTTTTCGCCGAACAGCGGGTTGCTTCAGTCGCATCAATACCGACGATGTCTTCAATTTCTTCTGCAACGCGATCCGGATCTGCCGCTGGCAGGTCGATCTTGTTCAGAATTGGCACCACTTCCAGGTCCATTTCAATCGCGGTGTAGCAGTTTGCCAGTGTTTGCGCTTCTACGCCCTGACCTGCATCCACCACCAGCAAAGCACCCTCACACGCTGCCAGAGAACGTGATACTTCGTACGAGAAGTCAACGTGTCCCGGGGTGTCGATGAAGTTCAGTTGATAGGTTTCCCCATCGTTCGCTTTGTAATTCAGCGTCACACTCTGTGCTTTGATGGTGATACCACGTTCGCGTTCCAGATCCATGGAGTCCAGAACCTGCGCTGCCATTTCACGGTCAGTAAGGCCGCCACACACCTGGATCAGGCGGTCTGACAGGGTCGACTTACCGTGGTCAATGTGGGCAATAATCGAAAAGTTACGAATGTGCTTCATAAATGGTGTGACTAACTCGTTAGTGAAAATTAGAGATCGTACGATCAAGTGGCGGGATTCTACCGAAATTAATGGCTAGTCGCTATCCTCAGTTGCGGCATTTATCACCGCAATATCGCTGGCCGGCGCGCCAAGTATGCGAAGAAGTTTAGGGGCAATGCCTGCATCCTGCTCCATTTTTTGCGAGATCCGTCGTGCTACAAGGCCGCCAACCACCCCGGCCAGCAGCGCGGTTAATATAATAACACCCTCACCGGCTGACATCAGGGATGCCAAAAACTGTCCCAGCAGCGCGCCACCCATGGCAAACAGCAGTGGCAAGATATAAACCACCACTGCAGATTTCACGATAGTGCGCTCTTCCAGACCTATTTCTATCAAGGTGCCGGCGGCAACGTTTTTGTTCGTCGGGACACGAATGTCGAGCACTTTACCGGGAAGGGCATTGCTGACTACGCCGGTACCACAGTGGCTTTTGGAGGCACAGTTGCCACAACTGGTTTTCTGCTGGCAGCGAACGGTCAGAAACCCCTTTCCACTGCCAGTCACTTCAGCCAATGCAGTGATCATGGCGCAGCATCACCGGTTTTAACCGGTGCGGTAATACGCACGGATTCAGCCACTTTCTTCGCGGTATCAGGTGGAATATCACCTACCACTGTGATTTCTGCATTGCCGGAAACATGGCTGTGCAGCGTCCGGCGCCCTTTACGCACTAGCTGTTCACGAACTGAAAGGTCATCAGCTTGTGACAGATACACAGAGAAACTGAACAAGCCATCGCTGAACATCTGGCTTTCGACTGGGCGCTCAGTGATCATCAGGCGGTGGCGGTTGCTATAAATGGGTGTGAAGCCTTCCGGCATGGACGTTACTTTCCAGCCAAGGCCGGAGTCTTCTTGTTTCGGCAACTGCACCACGGGCGGCAATTCAACCGTCGCCAGCTGACGCATCAATTCTTCTACCTGTGGCGACTCCACCAGCGACAGTGCGCGGTATTGCTCAATCGGATCGCCATCGCGGTCTAACAGATCGGCACGGACCAGCAGCTTGGTTTTCTGATCAATCCACAGTACATAGGCGTATCGTGCACCGTCTTTGGGTGACACACGCACCACTTCACAAGGCAACCCGGCTTCGCGGGCACGTCCGAGTGAAACAAAGTCGTACATGGTGGCAAGGTGGTCAATATCTGCCTGCATGATAGTTGGCAGCGGCGCAACCATCTGGGTGCTTTGGATAGTGAAAGGATCGATACCTGGCTCGAAGTAGCTCACCTCATCCCCGCGGCGAATGGCTTCACGCAGCGGACCACTGAGGTAGGCAAAATGGCCAAAGGACTCGCCATCCACCGTTGCATGACGATAACGCAACGGCTCAATGCTGTTTTTGCGGACCAGAATGTAGGAAAGCTCGTAGTTCAGTTGTTCGGTTGCCTGGTCCATCTGATGCAGCAATGCCTCGGCGGGATTTTCCTCCACCGAGGCATTGGCAAGCAGACTGACCAGTGACAAAGCACCGATCAGAAGATGTTTCATCAATCTTTTACGCTCGTTTCTGCAGGTAACTCATTGTTGTGATTCATTTCATCAGCATTAAGTCGTAACTGCAACTCGTAGTCCTGGAACATCGCGTTCACGCGACGGCGTTGCTCCATCAACTCAGCTTCATTCGGGGTGTTTGTTTTCAGCGATTCACGGCTGAGGCTTACCGGCTCTGCTGAGCCCGACAGCGGAATAGTCTGTAGCACTGGAGGCTGGGAAGCTGCCAATGCAGGATCGCTCTGCTCGCCACCATTGTATTGCTGGACACCAACGATCACTGCCAGTGAAACCGCAGCCGCCATACCAACCTGTGTCAATTGTTGCAACCAGACTGGCATGCTCCTTCTCGCCGTTTGTGGCGTAGGCTGAGCCTCCTGCATAGGTACCACGTTTGGCGCAGGCGTCACGCTGTGCGCCGGTTCATTCTCCAGCGCGGCTGCGACACTTGCCGCAATATCCCAGCTTGGATTTTGGGGCGCATCGCCTCGCATTACATCACGGGTGACAGCAAAGCTCTTCCATGCTTGCTGTGCGGACAGATCACTCTCCAGCTCATCAAGTAGCCGTGGATCTATCTCATCACCATCAAATAATGCAGAAAGGTTTTCTTTTTCAGCCATTTATTTCACCGTTATAAACAGGTAACACTGTTAAGGGTTCATCAAAGGACGAACACGCTTGTCTACCGCTTCCCTGGCACGAAAGATACGCGAACGCACCGTTCCAACCGGGCAGTCCATCACTTCTGCGATCTCTTCATAACTCAAGCCATCGATCTCACGCAGGGTGATTGCCGTTTTCAAATCATCAGGCAATGCCTCGATAGTGTTGAAAACGACCTCTTTCAACTGTTCTGACAACATTAGGTTCTCAGGGTTCGATATTTCTTTCAGCGCACCGCCATTTTCGTAATTTTCCGCTTCTTCTGCGTCAATATCACTGGAAGGCGGGCGGCGTCCCTGTGCAACCAGATAGTTCTTCGCCGTATTCACGGCAATGCGGTACAACCAGGTGTAAAACGCACTCTCGCCACGAAAACCGGGCAAAGCACGGTACGCTTTGATAAACGCTTCCTGGGCCACATCCGGCACGTCACCACTGTTGCTGACGTAGCGGGAAATCAGGTTGCAAACCTTATTTTGATACTTCACTACCAGCAGGTTAAAAGCCTGCTTGTCGCCATTTTGTACGCGTTCTATTAAGGCTTGATCAGTTAACTGCTCGCTCATTCGAGCGCCTTCTCCTTATTATTGATACCTTCCTGCTGAGTCTGCCCTGCCATATTCTGTGCAAGGTCAGCGTCTTGTCAGCAGTCGGTATTTCTTTTCGCTCGTCGCCACTGTTGTTGCCGGGCTTGCCACACGATTGCAAGCACTGATTGAGTGAGCAAAGTGTATGAGTAGATTGTGAAAAGAAAGTTCCCCTAACGGTACGGAATCGTCAATAGTTCCGATCCCGCTCGCAAAGTCTAACAGAATGCATGACCACACCCCATCAAGCAATCACTGCGTTGCGTCGCAACCTGGTGGTACTGATTGCTATCAGCAACGTTCTCCGACCTGCCACATTAGTGTAAACTCACTGACATCAATCGAACTCGTTGTTTCAGATGACAGGGAAACCGTTACCGGGCCGTCATGTGAGAGAAAGGAATACGCAACCAATGAGCAATCATCAAGAACACGTGTGTGATGTACTGGTGATCGGCAGCGGCGCTGCTGGCCTGTCACTGGCGTTGCATCTTGCCCCGACCCAGAAAGTCATGGTGCTGAGCAAAGGACCGAGCAGCGAAGGGGCAACCTACTACGCACAGGGTGGTATCGCCGCCGTTTTCGACGAAAGTGACTCTATTGAGTCCCACGTGGAAGACACCCTGATCGCCGGTGACGGCATTTGTGATGAAGACGTCGTGAGCTTTATCGCAGAAAACGCCAAAGAGTGTGTGCAGTGGCTGATTGACGGCGGCGTCCCGTTTGACCGCGAAGAAGACAGCGGTGATGCCGAACCGAAATTCCACCTGACCCGCGAAGGTGGCCATAGCCATCGCCGAATCCTACATGCTGCCGATGCAACTGGCGCCGCTGTGCAGACATCGCTTCAGGATAACGTGATGCAGCATCCGAACATCACGGTGCTGGAACGCCACAACGCCCTTGACCTTATCACACGTAAGAAAATTGGCATTTCTGGCGCTAACCGGGTATTGGGCGCCTATATCTGGAACCGCAACCTTGAGGCCGTGGAAACCGTGCGCGCCAAATTTGTGGTACTGGCCACTGGTGGTGCATCGAAAGTTTACCAGTACACCTCCAACCCGGATGTTTCCTCCGGAGACGGCATCGCCATGGCGTGGCGTGCAGGTTGCCGTGTTGCCAACCTCGAGTTCAACCAGTTCCACCCGACCTGTCTGTTCCATCCTGAAGCACGAAACTTTCTGCTAACCGAAGCCCTGCGCGGTGAAGGCGCTTTCCTGCGCCGTCCGGACGGCAGCCGCTTTATGCCGGACTTTGACGAGCGGGCAGAGCTTGCCCCACGTGATGTGGTCGCCCGCGCGATCGACTATGAAATGAAGCGCCTTGGCGCCGATTGCATGTACATCGACATCAGCCACAAAGATCCGGAATTCGTCACCAAGCATTTCCCGACCATTTATGAAAAACTGCTGGAATTCGGTTTCGACCTGACCAAGCAGCCTGTGCCTATCGTGCCTGCCGCCCATTACACCTGTGGTGGCGTAATGGTCGACAAGAACGGGCAAACGGATCTGGAAGGGCTGTATGCCATTGGTGAAGTGAGTTACACCGGTCTTCACGGCGCAAACCGCATGGCATCAAACTCCCTGTTGGAGTGCGTGGTGTATGCCTGGGCAGCCGCCATGCATATTGGAGAGAAAGCCTCACTGGCAGAAGTACCGCCAAGCCTTCCCCACTGGGATGAGAGCCAGGTGAGTCATTCTGATGAAGAGGTAGTTATTCAGCACAACTGGCACGAGTTGCGCCTATTTATGTGGGACTATGTCGGTATTGTACGCTCGACCAAACGCCTTGAGCGCGCCCTGCGCCGCATCGAATTGCTCAAGCAGGAAACCCACGAGTATTACAGCAATTTCCGCGTGTCTAACAACCTGCTGGAACTGCGTAACCTGTTGCAAGTCGCCGAACTCATGGTGCGCTGCGCCATGGCGCGCAAAGAAAGCCGGGGCCTGCACTATACACTCGACTACCCGGAAAAAGCACAGGACAGCGGCCCGACCATTCTGGTTCCCGACTTCCCTTGTTAAACCCTACATTTGGGAAAAACCTACCGGTACAAAAAAGCCCTCTTGCGAGGGCTTTTTGCTGCCTGGCGATCAGGCGCGGAAATCGGCAATCGCCACTTCCAGTTCCCGGCTCTGCTCAGTCACCCGAGCAGCCGCCTTGGCGTTCTCGCTGGTCGATGCGGTATTCACCGCTGTGATCTGCTGAATCGAATGCACATTCTGGCTCACTTCACGCGCCATCATGCTCTGCTCTTCAACCGCCGCCGCGATCTGGTTGCTCATGTCCATGATTTGCTGCATATCGATCATGATGTTATCGAGCTCGGACGCTGCTTCACCCACGTAATTCACCGACTGCTCGCTGTCGTGCTGGCAAAGGTTAATACGCTCTACTGCGTTGTTGGTCTGGGACTGCAGCGAGGCAATCATGGAGGCAATTTCATCGGTCGACTTATGGGTGCGGGTTGCCAGTGAACGGACCTCATCGGCGACAACCGCAAAACCTCGACCCTGCTCCCCGGCACGCGCCGCTTCAATCGCTGCGTTCAGTGCCAGTAGGTTGGTCTGCTCAGAAATGTCTTTAATCACATCCACCACAGAGCCGATTTGCTGTGACAGCGACACCAGACTGTGAATGTCAGAAACCGCACTGCCCAGGCCGTCAGACAGCGCAACGATTGCCTCGCGGGTTTCCTGCACGGTGTGGTTACCTTTCTGCGCACGGCTCAAGCTCTGGCCCGCATTCGCTGCCGCGGTTTCCGTGTTCACCGCAATCTCGCGGATAGTCAGTTCCATCTGGCTGACGGAGTTGGCAGCCAGCTCGGCTTCTTCGTGCTGTCGGTTCAGCGCGGACTCCGCGTCTTTACTGCGCATCTGTACATCAGACGCCGTGGAGTTCAAAGCAGTGATTGATGTCTTCACGCCAGCAATCAATGTTTGGCAATGCTCCAACACCGCATTGAAATCCTGCGCCACCAAGGTCAGCTCATCATTTCCTTCTGCGTCAGCCCGCAGGGTCAGGTCACGCTCATTGGCGACCTGGGCCATGGTTGCCGTCAAGGTGCTGAGTCGGCGTTGGATAAAGCGGTTAATCCAGATGCTCGCCACGATGAGCAAGCAGGAAATCACCATAAGGATCACCACTGCACCCACGACAAGATTGCGCTCTGCACGCTCCAATTCAGTGGCCAGTTGCGCGCGCATTTCATCAAAGTCAGCTTCCACCTGGTGGGTCTGGGCGCGGATTTGTCCCAGCAAGCCCGACTGGTGATCCAGCCCTACTTCACGGCTAAGGCGCATGTAGCGTTCAACCAGTGACTTTTGTCGATCCAGCTCAGCCAAATTGGTCTGCGCCCTTACCTCACCCCAGGCTCTGTTAAATTCAACAAGACGGGTTTCACTGGTGTCCACCATCAACAGGCGGCTCAAGGTGACCAGATGGGCGACTTCTTTGTCCAACGGGTTGTTATCCAGCAGCTGTTGATTGGCAGCGCTTAACTCACCACGGATACCTGAGTGGCGATCCAACCCCAGGGTTTCGTAGCCATTTGCCAATCTGTTAAAACCGTCGCGGTATTCCATCATGGCGCGGGACACTGCACTTACCTGAGGCAACTCGATGTCCAGGCGTTTTGCGTCATGATTCAGTATTTTCAAATCCGATTCGAATGCTGCGACGTTTTTACCAAAGCTGGTGACATATTTATCACTGAGACGGGCCAGAAAATCTTTTTCATTGCGGCGCAGGTTCAGCAACCGTACTTCCAGCTCAGCAATCAAAGCCTGTTTGGTTTTCAAATCAACCAAACGATCTGATGCTTGCCAGCTGATGGATGCAAAAAGAATAAGAGAGACGGCCGAAAAGGCAGTCAGGGCGTAGAGTTTGGTTCTGATCTTCAATTTGTAGGTCCCATTAAACAGCGCGGGTTCGGGCAAGGCCAAAGTACAGCGGATAACGTATTTAATCATTATCGGCCGGATGAATCATTTATTTAGATCAGTTATCCACTAAATTAAATTACTTACATAGAAAATAAATTTATTAAAACTAAAAATAGCAGATATATATATTTTTAATTCATCGTTCAATAGCGAGACAAACACGGCTGAAGTGACGGAATGCCCTGTCCGGAACCGCATCACAAACCAGAGGAAGCCTTCTCACACCGGACGGTGCTTTGAGTTCAAGGATGATGAGGTAACGGCTGAAAAACAGGACTCTGGACACCTTATAAGGCACCCCATCAATCCGGCATTCCCCATTTATATGGATAAAGAACTCACCACAGAATTGCGTGAGTATTGAAAAGCGCTGTTGCCACTCACGGCAAAGAAGGCAAATCAGGAAAAAACGAAACTCTAGGGGGAGATGGGTGGCGACAAACAGCATTACTGCGACAGCCGCATACAGGAGGGTTAAAACAGCGCCCAGTAAACGTGAGCGCTGAAGGAAAGAATTAGCGGAGTTTGCTGCGGTTGTGCGCGACAATTTTATCCGTCATTGCCGCCAGTGCAGGATTTTCACTGCGGCCATGCCCCATCATCCAGGTAAACAGATCCGGATCATCACACTCAAGCAGCGCGACGAAGTCATGTTTTTCCTGCTCCGACAGTGAATCGAAGCACTCTTCAAAAAACGGCATGATAATTACGTCCAGTTCCAGCATACCGCGACGGCACGCCCATCTGATCCGCGCTTTGTCTTCTGCGCCCAGCATGTTTACCTCTAAATTACGCCATAAATAACTGGCACAAATAGTATCAGTGGGGTGAAAGCCTTGCTATCGCTCACCGGTTGAATCTTGCAACCCTGTGATCTGACCCCATATCAACAGCATATTGCTGACTTTGTGCCGCCTTCACATTACCATAAGAACCCTGATTTCTAAGCGAGAGACACCATGACAAACTGGTACCAAACACACGATTTTAATCGCCTTTCTTTGTCTTCGGACAGCACGCTGCCAGCCCTGTCCGTGATCGCACTGGATAACCTTGCGCTGGTGACAGCTGTCGGTCAGGACACGGTGCCATACCTGCAAGGCCAACTCACCTGCGATCTGGTATCGCTTGAGAAAACCCGCTCAACCCTGGCAGCCCATTGTGATGCCAAAGGTAAAGTGTGGTCCGCTATCCGCCTGTTTCACCATAATGATGGCGTTGCCTATGTACAGCCTGCTTCCGTGGCGGAAAAACAACTGACCGAGATAAAAAAATACGCGGTGTTCTCCAAAATCACCTTTACCCAGTCAGAGCAGGTTTTACTGGGTGTTGCCGGTGAGAAAGCCGACAACGCCGTGCAGTCTCGCTACATCGGTGATGGCGATGTCCGTGCGACACAAACTGGCACCGCCGTGCGTATTGAAGCCAACCGCTGGTTGCTGGCAATGGATGCGACAGAGGCTGACGCCCTTATTGCAGATCTTGGCGAGCGTGCGACCCTTTGCGATAACAGTGTCTGGCAGATGCTTGAACTTCGCGCTGCCATCCCGGCGGTTGAGCTGGTGAACACCAACGAATTTATCCCACAGGCCCTGAACCTGCAGGCGCTTGATGGTATCAGCTTTAAAAAAGGCTGCTATACCGGCCAGGAAACCGTGGCTCGCGCCAAATACCGTGGCATCAACAAACGTGCGACCTATCTGCTGCAAGGTGAAGCGGAACAGGCACCAAAAGCAGGCGATGTGTTTGACCGCAGCGTCGGTGATAACTGGCGCATGGGCGGCACAGTGCTGAGTGGCTACCGTTTTGATGACGGCCAGGCGCTGGCGCTGGTGGTACTGCCAAACAACCTGGAAGAAGATAGCCAGTTCCGTCTGGCCGATACCGAAGCGCTTTGGCACAAAGTTGACCTGCCATACAGTCTGGAAGACGATGCCTGAGTTAAACACCCCGATCATTGCGATGCTCCGTGACGCGGGCATCGCCTACCGTATACTGCCGCACCAAAATGCCGTCACGACGGTCATCGAGGCGGCAGCAGAGCGTGGTGTAGAGCCAGACCAACTGGTCAAATCCATGTTGCTGCGCGACATGGGCGGTCAACTGGCGCTGGCGTGTGTACCGGGCACTGAATCGGTCGACCCAAAAAAGGTACGCGCAGCACTGGGCTGTCGTCGGATGACCTGTGTCGACAGTCAGCATGTACAGAGCATTACCGGGTACTCACCCGGCATGGTAACGCCACTGTCAGTCATGGGAATGGTCCCCATCCTGTTTGACCCCAGCCTTGGTGATTTTGACTTTATCAACATCAGCAGCGGTTCACCGATGGCGGGCGTTGAGCTTCGCTATCAGGATTTGGTGGCTTTCTGCCAGCCGAGCGTGGTGGATATTCGGCGCGATGGGGAGTCAAAGGCGTGAAGCCAGTTAACTGGCGCGGCGTAGATCTTAACCTTTTGGTGGCCTTTGACGCCCTGATGGAAACCCGCAGCGTCACCCGCGCGGCAGAAAAGCTCTCTATTGGCCAGTCGGCCATGAGCCACAACCTGTCGCGCCTCCGTACCCTTCTTGACGATCCCTTGTTTCACCGCCAGGGCAATGAAATGCAGCCTACTGCACGCGCCTTTGAACTGGATCCCGTGATAGGCCAGTTACTGGACACTATTGCCATGGAGGTGCTGACGCCGGTTACCTTCGACCCGCAACAGTATGACGGCCCGGTGCGTATTGGTTTGACCGATTATGCCGAGCTGGTTTTCGCCCCTGTGCTGTTTGACGTATTTCGCGAGCAGGCACCGCAGTGCCAGTTAAGCTGCCGTCCGGTCGACAGGATCAACTACCGTGAAGCACTGAAAAACGATCATGTCGATGTCGTGTTGGGCGCGGTGGAGACCGAAGACCCGCTGTTTCTGATGGAAGATCTCTACACTGAACGTCACGTCTGCCTGTTTGACCCCGCCTCCACTGGACTGAAAGCACCCCTGACACTCGACGATTACACGCACACCCCTCATGCATTGGTCACCGTGGACGGTCAGCTGAGCAGCCCGGTGGATGCCACGCTTAAAGCGCTGGACTGCGACCGTCAGGTGGTGATGGGTTCGCAACGTTTTCTCACCGTCCGTCACCTTTTATCCGGCCGCAACCTACTGTGTACCGTTGCGGAACTGATGGCCAAACTGGATATGTTTAATGACCATCTCGCCATCAGCCCTACCCCGATAACGGTGAGCAATTTCGTTATCCGCCAGATCTGGCACAAGAAAAATGCCACCAGTGCAAAAAACCTTTGGATCCGACAGACCATTGACCGGACTGTGCGCCAGCAAGTGCAAGATTTACGTGCCAGATAATGGCCATAACTGCCTTATTTTCTGGATTGTGACAAACGCCAAAGTCATGCCCTTGCATCGCAGAAAATTCGGTTAAGTGTCTTGCATGTCACACTGCAGTCATACCTGCATCGCTATAATCGCGCCCGCCAAAACCGGAACAGGTTTCCGGTTTACGGAGTTGGCTAGATAACAAAATTAAAAAAGGAATTGCGAATGCGGATGTTTAATCGTTATGTCCCGACACTCATTGCGAAGCACGTTTACCGACTCTTCAGTGGACGCCTTCACATTGACGGCAAGGGGGATTTCGAATTTCATCAGGGAATGGTGCAGGCGCAATCAGATGCAGATATCGAACATTACCGCACGGTCAAAGAGATTAACTCCGAGATCCGCAAGCTTAAAGATATGCACTGATGATTCGGGGTCGGTTGACCCTAATACTTCGCTTGGCAAAAAACACCGCGTAGACCGCGGTGTTTTTTTATGCCGATTACTCTTCTTCTTCGTCGAGCGTGTCCTGATAAGCTTCCGCATCCAGCAGCTCATCCAGCTCATCTGCATCCTTGATACGGATCTGGAACAGCCAGCCATCACCGGCGTCAACTGTGTCACCCACCTCCGGCAGGTCAACAAACACCATGTCGCCCAGCATAGCCTGAGCGTGGTCAGAAATACCGACGGTATACACATTGTCACCTTCAGGCCTCACCCATTCATGGGAGGTGGTGAATTTCAGCTCAGATGGGATATTGCTCATAAATCAGGTTCCTTCTCAATACATGCAGCCGACGCACAAAGAACATTTAGGGGTGCGCATTACATCCGTAAGGCAAATTAGGAAAGCCTTTGCGACTTCGCAAGTAAAATCACCCCACAAGAAGCAATTGTTTTAACTCGATCATGCCTTTCCGTTAAGCCCAATATTTCAGCGAATTTATGGCCGGTTTTTTTCCATACAAACAAAAACGCCAACGACACTTTCAGCATCGTTGGCGCTTGGATAAGACGGGGAGTTAACCGTCTACTTTGTTCAGATGCACATCCATTTGTGGGAATGGGATCTCGATGCCTTCGCTGTCCAGCGCCTCTTTAATGGCCTGCAACAAGTCAAAGTAAACCGCCCAGTAATCCGCGGTACGCACCCACGGGCGAAC
The DNA here is from genome assembly GCF_019209835.1 of Enterovibrio paralichthyis. Taxonomy (NCBI): domain Bacteria; kingdom Pseudomonadati; phylum Pseudomonadota; class Gammaproteobacteria; order Vibrionales; family Vibrionaceae; genus Enterovibrio; species Enterovibrio paralichthyis. The sequence goes on from NZ_JAHUTS010000005.1 coordinate 72,217, forward strand.
CACCAGATTGACTGACGAATCCGCCAACGCTACCACACCAATGGTTGGTGCCGGAGTAGTGAGCAGACGCGTTTCTTTTTCCAAAACACCTGCCAGCACTTCTTTGGTCTTTTTCAGATCGGCTTTGTAGGAAACACCGATAACAAAATCAATACGACGGGTATCGTGACGGGAGTAGTTGGTGATTGGGCTTGAGATGATCGCACCGTTTGGTACGACAACCATTTTATTGTCCGGCGTTTTCAGGACGGTAGAGAAGATCTGGATGGAGTCCACAGATCCTGCTACACCCGCCACCTCTACATAGTCACCCGATTTAAACGGACGGAAGGCAACAATCAGCACGCCGGCTGCGAAGTTAGAAAGCGAACCTTGCAACGCAAGGCCAACTGCCAAACCGGCCGCACCAATAACCGCCACTACAGAAGCGGTTTGTACGCCAAGGCGTCCCAACGCTGCAATGAGCACGATAACGAACAAAAGATAGCGAACAAAAGTATGAATAAAATCAACAACGGCGTTGTCGAGTTGCTTCTTGCGCAGCACTTTCGCTACGCCATTGGCGATAGCTTTGACCACCCAGTTACCGATGATCAGAATAAGAAGCGCGGAGATGACATTAACTGCGTATTGAAGCAGCAAATCCTGGTTTCCATTAAACCAGTTCAAGGCTTCATTGGTTGCATTTTCCATTTGCGATGTCCTTGGAGTTGAGACTTAGAATTAATCTTCCTGAGATTTGACAGCTTACATCTCTTTGGTTGGGCTTATCCACTCAGAGAAAAATCAGAGCAGAGTTTACAGTTTAAGCGGCAAAAAAAAGTGTCTCAAATATAAAACGCAAATACTCTTCTCACTTTCAGTAGGTCGCGCGCAGACATAAAAAAACCCTGCCTTTCGACAGGGTTTCACGCTTAACCTTGAGAAGTCTGGCGTTTACGCTACCTGCTTGTTCTCTTCAGCAACCACTGCTTTGGCAACAGCACTATGGTAGTGAACATCCATTTGTGGGAATGGGATCTCAATTCCTTCCTGATCCAGTCCTTCTTTGATCGCTTGCATCAGGTCGAAATAGGCTGGCCAGTAGTCTTCAGTTTTCACCCAAGGACGAACCACAAAGTTGACCGATGAGTCTGCCAGCGCAAGTACACCTACTGTCGGCTCTGGATCTGGCAGCACGCGCGCATCGGCTTTTACGATGCGGGTCAGTACTTCTTTCGTCTTTTGCAGATCAGACTTGTAAGACACGCCAATCACAAAGTCGATACGACGGGTGTCGTGACGTGAGAAGTTGGTGATTGGGCTTGAAATAACCGTGCCGTTTGGTACGACAACCATCTTGTTGTCTGTGGTTTTCAGGACGGTTGAGAAGATCTGGATAGATTCAACCAGACCTGCCACGCCTGCCACTTCAACATAGTCACCAGATTTGAACGGACGGAAGGTCACGATCAGCACGCCCGCGGCAAAGTTAGACAGTGAGCCTTGCAGTGCCAGACCAATCGCCAGACCCGCCGCACCAATCACCGCAACGATAGATGCCGTTTCAACGCCCACACGACCCAGTGCTGCAATCAGCACAATGGCAAACATCACATAGCGAACCATGTTCTCGATAAAATCGACCACGGTCTGATCCAGGTTGCGCTTTTTCAGCACAACCGCCACAGATCCCGCCACTTTCTTCACCAGCCAATTACCCACCAGCAAGATCACAAGGGCAGTCACGATGTTGACTGAATATTGAATCATCAGTTCCTGGTTGGAGGACAGCCAGGTCATTGCTTTACTGGCAGTGCTTTCAACCGCTGCTACAGCCTCGACAGCATTTTGTTCGATCATCTACTTCTCTCTTTCAAAAACACCGAACCACCTCAAGAGACTCAATCACCCACAGGCAATTTTTCTTGAAGTGGCTCAGACATGAAATGGCCAAATCGCGCCATAAAAAAACCCGCTAAATTTAGCGGGTTTCGTCACGTTTTTTAACTGATTTTTCAGCAGAAGCTGAAATTACAGTACGTCGATCGCGTTAAGATCTTTGAACGCTTGCTCAAGACGCGCAACCATAGACTCTTGACCAGCACGCAGCCATACGCGTGGATCGTAGTATTTCTTGTTAGGCGCTGCTTCACCGGTAGGGTTACCGATTTGGCCTTGCAGGAAGTCGTGGTTCTTCGCTTCGTACTGACGGATACCATCCCAAGTCGCCCACTGAGTGTCAGTGTCGATGTTCATCTTGATTACGCCGTAAGAGATAGACTCTTTGATTTCTGCTTCGCTTGAACCAGAACCGCCGTGGAATACGAAGTTCAGTGCGTTAGACGCGATACCGAATTTCTCAGCACAGTATGCTTGAGAGTCACGCAGAATGGTTGGAGTCAGTACAACGTTACCTGCTTGGTAAACACCGTGTACGTTACCGAAAGATGCTGCGATAGTGAAACGGTGGCTGATTGGGCTCAGTTTCTCGTAAGCGTATGCAACGTCTTCTGGAGAAGTGTACAGCTCAGAAGAGTCCATGTCAGAATTGTCAACGCCGTCTTCTTCACCGCCAGTACAGCCCAGTTCGAATTCCAGAGTCATGCCCATCTTTTCCATGCGCGCCAGGTACTTCGCACAGATTTCGATGTTTTCTTCCAGAGACTCTTCAGACAGGTCGATCATGTGAGAAGAGAACAGTGGCTTACCAGTTTGCGCGAAGTACTCTTCACCCGCGTCCAGCAGACCGTCGATCCATGGCAGCAGTTTCATTGCAGCGTGGTCAGTGTGCAGGATTACTGGCACACCGTAAGCTTCAGCGATAGCGTGAACGTATTTCGCACCCGCGATTGCGCCTTTGATTTGTGCTTCCTGACCTTCCAGTTTCAGACCTTTACCAGCGAAGAAAGCTGCACCGCCGTTAGAGAACTGAACCACTACTGGAGCTTTAACTTTAGCAGCAGCTTCCAGAACAGCGTTGATAGAGTCAGTGTTTACCACGTTTACCGCTGGCAGAGCGAAGTTGTGCTCTTTAGCAATTTCAAACACTTTCTGAACGTCGTCACCAGAGATAACGCCAGGTTTTACGAAATCAAAAACTTTAGACATAACAATAGTCCTATTTACTCTGTTGTCTTGAGTGAAATCCTATTCAAGCTGGCTGCATAACCGGCCAACTCAAAGCAATTCGGCAAACGTTTGCGAACAGTGCTGCGCATTGTACCCAAACGTGAAACCAAACACATTATTTTTGTATCTGGTTTTTTCGGCTCACTCCTAGATTTTCTCAGGCAGTGGCCATAAAAAACGGGGGCAAAAACCCCCGTCTAACAATTACGCTTTTGCGCGAGTTTCCAGCATTTCTACTGCAGGCAGTACTTTACCTTCAACGAACTCAAGGAATGCGCCGCCACCGGTAGAGATGTAAGAAACGTCAGCTTTGATACCGAACTTGTCGATAGCTGCCAGCGTGTCACCACCACCTGCAACAGAGAAGCCTTCAGAAGCTGCAATCGCTTCAGAGATACCTTTAGTACCTGCTTCGAAGTTCTTGAATTCGAATACGCCAACTGGGCCGTTCCACAGGATGGTTTTCGCACCCTTCAGGATTTCTGCCAGCGCAGCAGTAGAGTCAGGACCCAGGTCGAAGATCATGTCGTCGTCCTGAACTTCAGAAACGTGTTTGATTTCCGCTTCTGCGTTTTCGTCGAATGCTTTTGCACATGCAACGTCAGTCGCTACTGGAATCGCACACTCTTCCATCAGTTTCTTCGCAGTATCAACCAGGTCAGCTTCGTACAGAGACTTACCAACGTTGTGGCCTGCAGCCGCGATGAAGGTGTTTGCGATACCACCGCCAACAACCAGTTGGTCAGCGATTTTTGACAGAGACTCAAGAACAGTCAGTTTGGTAGAAACTTTAGAACCACCAACGATTGCAACCATTGGGCGCGCTGGATTGTCCATTGCTTTGCCCAGTGCTTCCAGTTCGTTCGCCAGCAGAGGACCTGCACATGCGATTGGTGCAAACACACCCACACCGTAGGTAGATGCTTGTGCGCGGTGCGCAGTACCGAATGCGTCCATAACAAACACGTCACACAGTGCAGCGTATTTCTTAGACAGCTCGTCTTCGTTTTTCTTTTCGCCTTTGTTGAAACGAACGTTTTCCAGAACAACCAGCTCACCTGCGTTCAGCTCCAGGCCGTCCAGGTAGTCTTTTGCCAGTTTAACGTCACAATCCAGTGCGTCGTTCAGGTAGTTCACAACAGGCTGCAGAGAGAATTCTTCAGCGTACTCGCCTTCTGTCGGACGACCCAGGTGAGAAGTAACCATCACTTTCGCGCCAGCTTCCAGGCAGTGTTTGATGGTTGGCAGAGACGCCAGAATACGCGCGTCAGAAGTCACTTTACCGTCTTTTACTGGTACGTTCAGATCGGCACGGATAAATACGCGTTTGCCAGCCAGATCCAGATCGGTCATTTTGATTACAGACATTTTCGTCCTCTCTCTAAGTTGCAAAAATCAAAAAATTTGCTTTGGCTTTAATTACTTCAAAGCCCGTGACTCAAGCCTTCGAGTCACCAGAAACAGTTGCCATGGCCAACGCTGTATCCAGCATGCGGTTGGCAAATCCCCACTCGTTGTCACACCACACCAGCATCTTCACCAGATTGTGGTTACTGACCCGGGTCTGTGAGCCATCGACAATGGCACTGTGGGGATCATGGTTAAAGTCAATCGAGACAAGCGGTGCCTCGGTATAGTCGACAATGCCGCTCAATGTACACCGAGCTGCCTCCTCGAGTGATTGATTTACGTCATTAACTTTCACTTTTGTGTTAACTGTGACACTCAAATCCATTGCAGTGACGTTAATTGTTGGAACTCTAACCGAAATCGCCTCAAATTTGTCAGAAAATTTCGGAAAGATTCTTCCAATTCCCAAATGTAATTTGGTGTCAACAGGAATAATTGACTGACTCGCTGCGCGAGTGCGTCTCAAATCTGAGTGATAGGCGTCAATCACCTGCTGGTCATTCATGGAAGAGTGAATGGTTGTGATGGTACCCGACTCAATCCCGAACTGTTCATCCAGCACCTTAATCACAGGTACGATGCAGTTGGTGGTACAGGAACCATTGGACACAATGCGGTCGGAAGGTTTGAGGGTCTCTTCGTTCACACCAAAGATAATGGTGTTATCGAGGTCATTACTGCCAGGGTGGGAAAAGAGTACTTTTTTGGCACCGGCATCAAGATGCGCCTGACCGTGTTCACGGCTGCCAAACACACCCGTGCAATCCAGTACGATATCAACGTCCAAATCGCGCCACGGCAACAGGTTGATATCACTAAGATGAAGGATGCGGATCTTGTCGTCGCCAACAAACAGGTTTTCCTGGCTGTTGGTGACTTTCTTGAAAAAGCGCCCGTGGCTGGAATCGTATTGCAGCAGATGCGCCATGGCATCAGGTTCTGCTAACTCATTGACCGCAACCACTTCTATCTGGTCACGCTTGTCACTTTCATACAGCGCACGGAGCACACTGCGGCCGATGCGGCCAAATCCGTTGATTGCGACGCGTAGTGCCATATCCCTGCCGTCAAACCTTGAACGTTATGAAGAAATGCGGCGGACAGTCTATCTCAAGCACGTGAATTTCGCACGTGGAATGTGACCCCGCTCCCGCACGAATTTGTGAACGAGACAAATGCCGTACCAAAAAGAAAACCCGCCGGATGGCGGGTTTTGTATTTGAAGCTGTTTGGCTTATGCCAGCAGTTCTTTCGCTGTTTCAACCACGTTTTCAGTGGTGAAGCCGAACATCTTGAACAGCTGGTCAGCAGGCGCTGATTCACCAAAGGTGGTCATGCCGATGATGCGGCCATCAAAGCCAACATACTTGTACCAGAAGTCTGCAATGCCCGCTTCGATAGCGATACGTGCTGTCACGTCTGATGGCAGAACCGCTTCACGGTACGCGGCATCTTGCTTGTCGAAGGTGTCAGTCGATGGGATAGACACCACGCGAACCGCTTTACCTTCTGCAGTCAGTTGTGCTGCTGCTTCTACCGCCAGTTCAACTTCTGAACCGGTGGCGATCAGGATAAGCTCTGGCTTGCCTGCGCAATCTTTCAGGATGTAACCACCCTTGGCGATGTCAGCCACTTGCTCAGCGGTACGATCTTGTTGTGCCAGGTTCTGACGCGAGAAAATCAGCGACGTTGGGCCGTCTTTGCGCTCAATCGCCAGTTTCCAAGCAACTGCAGATTCAACCTGGTCACATGGACGCCATGTGCTCATGTTTGGTGTCAGACGCAATGACGCGATTTGCTCAACCGGCTGGTGCGTCGGGCCGTCTTCACCCAGACCGATAGAGTCGTGAGTGTAAACCTGAATGTTCTGCACTTTCATCAGTGCTGCCATACGCATCGCGTTACGTGCATATTCCATGAACATCAGGAAGGTCGCACCGTATGGGACGAAACCACCGTGCAGGGCGATACCGTTGATGATCGCGGTCATACCGAACTCGCGCACACCGTAGTGGATGTAGTTGCCAGATGCATCTTCACCGGTCAGGGCTTTTGAGCCAGACCACATGGTCAGGTTTGAAGGTGCCAGGTCAGCTGAGCCACCCATGAATTCAGGCAGCATCTTACCGAACGCTTCCAGCGCGTTTTGTGATGCTTTACGTGACGCAATGTTCGCTGGGTTGGCTTGCAGATCAGCGATGATTTGGTTCGCTTTCTCTTCCCACTCAGCTGGCAGCTCGCCGTTTACGCGACGTTTGAATTCTGCAGCCAGCTCAGGGTGTGCAGCTTCGTACGCAGCCAGTTTCTCGTTCCACGCGGCTTCTTTTTCAGCACCCGCAGCCTTGGCATCCCATGCGCTGTAAACGTCAGCAGGGATTTCAAATGCAGGGTGTTCCCAACCCAGGAATTCACGCGCTGCTTTGATTTCGTCTGCGCCCAGTGGTGCGCCGTGACAGTCGTGTGAGCCCGCTTTGTTTGGTGAGCCGAAACCGATGATGGTTTTGGTACAAATCAGGGTAGGACGGCCTGTTTCTGCTTTCGCCGCTTCAATCGCTGCGTTGATTGCTTCCGCGTCGTGACCGTCTACTGCCGGGATAACATGCCAGCCGTAAGATTCGAAACGCTTCGGCGTGTCGTCGGTGAACCAGCCTTCAACGTGACCGTCGATAGAGATGCCGTTGTCATCCCAGAATGCGATCAGTTTGCCCAGACCCAGGGTACCTGCCAATGAACATGCTTCGTGGGAGATACCTTCCATCAGACAGCCATCGCCCAGGAACACGTAAGTGTTGTGGTCAACGATATCGTGGCCGTCGCGGTTGAACTGTGCAGCCAGTGCTTTTTCCGCAATCGCCATACCCACTGCGTTGGTGATGCCCTGACCCAGAGGACCGGTCGTGGTCTCTACGCCTGGTGCATAGCCGTACTCAGGGTGACCCGGGGTTTTAGAATGCAGCTGACGGAAGTTTTTCAGATCGTCGATAGACAGATCGTAACCGGTCAGGTGCAGCAGGGAGTAAATCAGCATAGAGCCGTGACCGTTAGACAGCACGAAGCGGTCGCGGTCTGCCCACGCAGGGTTCTGCGGGTTGTGGTTCATATGGTCGCGCCACAGCACTTCGGCGATGTCCGCCATGCCCATTGGGGCACCTGGGTGACCAGAGTTAGCTTGTTGTACACCGTCCATGCTGAGTGCACGGATCGCGTTGGCTAAAACCTTGCGAGAAGACATGTCTGCTCCTGAGATCGATAGACGTTTTGAGTTATAGGCAATCCGGCACAATACTATTAATGAGACAGCCAGATTGCTGAATGAGGCGGGCGGGTATTGTCGCAAGACTCCGGCGGCTCTGCAAACGTTTTACTTGGCTGATTTTAAGGGGATCTGTCCATTTTTCCCCCTAACGTGCTGCATCTGTTTGTAAAGCTTGAAAGCCAGACGCAAACGTTTCCGGAGAAAGTCGGACAAACTGTACGGTTGATTTATGCAATTCCCCACGTAGAATAGACGTCCAGATGGAAAAGCATCTACACATTTAAACGTACATACGTATCAACCCAATTACACAATGCTAGGGATAAGACATGGCAAAGCACCTGTTTACTTCTGAATCAGTATCAGAAGGTCATCCAGATAAAATTGCAGATCAAATTTCAGACGCAGTTCTTGACGCCATTCTGAAGCAAGATCCAAAAGCACGCGTAGCGTGTGAAACTTACGTAAAAACCGGCATGGTAATGGTAGGTGGTGAAATCACTACCTCCGCGTGGGTTGATATTGAAGAGCTGACACGCCAAACCGTTCGTGAAATCGGCTATGTGCACTCAGACATGGGTTTCGACGCTGACTCTTGTGCGGTTCTGAACACCATCGGTAAGCAATCGCCAGACATCAACCAAGGCGTTGATAAAGCTGATCCTAAAGAGCAGGGCGCTGGCGACCAGGGCATCATGTTCGGTTACGCATGTAACGAAACCGAAGTGCTGATGCCTGCACCAATCACTTACGCACACCGTCTGATGCAGCGTCAGGCTGAAGTTCGTAAGAACGGCACCCTTCCTTGGCTACGTCCGGATGCAAAATCTCAGGTGACCTTCCAGTACGATCAAGGCAAGATTGTGGGCATTGATGCGGTAGTACTGTCTACCCAGCATTGCGACACCATCTCTACGTCTGATCTGCGTGAAGCGGTAATGGAAGAAATCATCAAGCCTGTTCTGCCTTCAGAGTGGCTGAACAAGGATACCAACTACTTCATCAACCCAACCGGCCGTTTTGTGATCGGCGGCCCAATGGGTGACTGTGGTCTGACTGGCCGTAAGATTATCGTAGATACCTACGGCGGCGCAGCGCGTCACGGTGGTGGTGCATTCTCTGGTAAAGATCCATCGAAAGTTGACCGCTCTGCGGCATACGCAGCTCGTTACGTGGCAAAGAACATTGTTGCTGCGGGCTTGGCAGACCGCTGTGAGATCCAACTGTCTTACGCTATCGGCGTCGCAGATCCAACGTCTATCATGGTAGAAACCTTCGGTACCGAGAAAGTGTCTCACGACATCATTATCGAAGCGGTTCGCCAGCACTTTGACCTGCGCCCATACGGTCTGCAAGAAATGCTGAACCTGCTGCAACCTATCTACCAGAAGACCGCAGCATACGGTCACTTCGGTCGCGAAGAATTCCCTTGGGAAAAAACCGACAAAGTGGCGGCACTGCGCGATTTCGCTAACATCAAATAAGCGAACGGATAGAATGCGTTTTAAACAAAGGAGCCTTAAGGCTCCTTTGTTGATCTTGCTTCCAATCCTTGCCCTCTTATTTTCGTTTACTCCAATCTCATCGAAGTTTGACTCCACACTTCTTCTTAAATAACAGCGCTATACCCTCCCCCTGCAGTGCATCCAATAACTAATACACAAGCCCTATTCTAATTGGCGATAACATAGTCCCTAGTTGTCCAGCTTTCTGTATGAGTCAGGCAGTAGGAGCTCAGCCACAGATAAGCGCATCGTCAAAGATTAAGGAAGGATCCTATGACGGAGCTGCTTGAACGCCCCTTGTCATTGCCATGCGGTTTAATACTGAAAAACCGACTGATTAAAACAGCCACTGCCGAAGGTTTATCCGACACTGATGGTCGCCCAACTGCGCCGCTGCTGCGCCTTTACCGTCAATGGTCGACGAGTGGTACTGCTGCAATAATAACCGGCAATATCCATGTTGACAGAAACCACCGTGAACAGTGGCGATCACTGGTGATTGAGAGCCATTCTCAGACCGGTCGTTTCCAGCGTCTGACTCACACCGTACAACAGCATGGCTGTGCTCTATTTGCCCAACTCAACCATGGTGGCCCGCAAACCCCCAACGATATCCATCATCATCCCTTTGCGCCAAGTGAGTATGCGCCGCCCTGGTATTTTCTTGACTACAACCCCTCACAAGCCATGAATGAGAACGACATTGAGGATGTTATTGACCGATTCGTCTCAGCTGCTTGCTTTTGTGAGGCCTCGGGGTTTTCCGGCGTACAGATACATGCAGCACATGGTTATTTACTGAGTGCCTTTCTTTCTCCTGCAACGAACCTGCGCAACGATCAATGGGGGGGCAGCGCGCAAAACCGAGCAAGACTACTTATACGCATCTTGCGCAACATCAAAGCCCTGACAAGCTCGACCTTTGCTGTAGGCATCAAACTCAACTGCCGGGATTTCATCAAAGGGGGAACCTCCCCAAAAGTTTGCGCCCAAACCGTTTCTCTGCTCTGTGAAGCCGGCGCAGACTTTATTGAAATCAGTGGTGGCAGCTACCTCAACATGGCCATGTCGGGTCAAAATAATCGTTCTCAGGGCGCATACTTTTCCCAATACCTGCCACTCATCCGACAACATTGCTCCGTACCCTTGATGCTCACTGGCGGCATTCGCGATATGGATACCATCAATCAGCTTCTGTCCCAACAAGGAGCAGATCTGATTGGCATGGCAAGGCCTTTCTGCCTGCTGGATAGCCCATTGGAGGCACTCAAATCCGGCTTGGTGCTTCCTGGACACCCTCCTTTCTCCACAAGGACGCTGGGGTATACATGTCGGAAACTCATACCTTCACTCAATACGCTGGATCATTACCGCGAACAAGGATGGTTTGCCGACACCCTGCGCTGCCTTGGAGATAGGCAACCCCACTTGTCACCACTGTCCCCCAATCAGGCACTGGCAGCGTTTTACCACCGTGAAGACCAGCACAGACGCAAAGCGCCACAAAAAAAACTCAATGCCTATTGGGGCGGGAGAATTGTTGAGTCCATTGCTAACACCGCACTGGTGATCCCTGTCAGCGCTTTTGAACAATTCTTTTGCGATGTCCTCAGACAATGCCAGGCCACACAGCAAAACTCCCAGCTAGAAGATGAATTTGAGGTCGCACTCACTCACTTGATTGAAGAAGAAGCTGCTCATTCTGCGAAACACAACGACATGAACCAAAGGCTGGATGAGATGGGCTATCCCGTCAGACAGTTGGAGCGTCAGATAGAAAAGCACCTGAATGCACTGCGGAAAAAGCCGCTGGATTATCAAGCCGCCTATGTCGCCGCCGCGGAAGCGCAAATTGCAGAAGTCAGTAAACGCATCCTTAGTAATCACAAGCTCTATCAGGATATGTATCCACCTTGGCGACAATTTCTGGTTGACCATGCAAGTGATGAGATAGCACATCAATGGGTCAGCGAAGCATTGATCGAAAAAATGCAGGTATCGCGGTGGACGCAGCTGAAAGCCACCCTCGACTTCAACCTCTACTCACTGTTAAAGCTTCGCTATGGTGTCTGGACGCTTTGCAGGAGCCGACATTTTTCCTTAGTAAAAAGCCTGCATATCGCCTTCAGTGTTGAATGGCTGCTGTGGAGCGGGAAGCAACCCTTAGGTATGGCCTGGCTCAAAGGTGCTGCGGGCGCATTGGCACTGACACCAAAAGTCAAATCTCAGTCTTAGGAGGGAATCATATGAATTCAGAAGAAGCCTTAGCATTGCCCGACGACAGATATTGGGCTGGCGGCCATGGTCGCTATAACACCTACATTTTGACTGCCCTGTTAGCAACTGTGCCTGCATTCGAGCGTTTCTTATGCCGAACCATGGAAACCTACCTCGAGTCAGACAAAGTGACCGAGAGTGGCCGACGGTTTGCGAATCAACTTCGCGTCGAAGAGGTGGAGCATATTGAAGAACATGACAGGGTATTCAATGCACTGACAGCATTGGGTTACCCGGTGGAAGACATCGCCAAAGACACACAGGCATGGCTTGATGAAGCCCTCGCCTCTCCGCTCAATACACGCATGGCTTATGTCGCCCTTGGCGAATACAACATTTCCAATGCCTGTCGGGGCATTTTACGTGGTCACCCAATGTACGAAGGCGGTCATCGACCCTGGCTTGATTATCAGCTTCAACATGCCAAAGAAGAAGTGTCCCACTACTCTCTCTCACTGGCGATTTGCCAACAGCTTAAAATCCCGAAATGGACCTTCTTCCGCGCTTATGTGAAATATTCCCGCAAAGGCACCTGGGCGTTTATTTCTGCTATCAAACACATTCATCGTAATGAAGGCTGTCCATTAAGCGACAGAGTCAAATTCTGGTTCTATTGGTACCGTACCCAGTACTTTGCTAAAAATCCGGTGTTTCTTGAAGTGACAGCAAAGTCGATCCTGATCTTCAAAGAAGTCTACAAAAATCCTGAAATGCAAAACTGGGCGGAACAACATGTCGAAAGCGCCAAAGGCAAATATGGACTCTAGCGGTTCTGTCATCCTTATCAGTGGCGGTGCCTCAGGAATTGGGCTTGCCGTGGCAGGATATTTTCTTTCACAAGGATGGATTGTGGTGACGCTGGACCGCAACATGCGTGAAACCAGTGACAGCGGACGGGATATTCATTTTCAGGGAGATATCAGAAGTCCAGAGTTTCTGACTCAATCCCTATTTGAAATAGCCCGCCAGTCGCTCAACATCAACATTGTCTTTGCCAATGTCGGCACGTCAGCCGCCGGCGCTTTTGAGGACATTCCGTGGCAGAAACATCAGGAAATTCTTGATACTAACCTCCGTTCGACATTGGCGCTGACGCACCTTGTCCTTCCTCTTTTATCCGTAGACAGCCAGCCATTGATCATCTACACCACCTCGGTTGCAGTCCTGCACGGTGTGCCGCAGATGGCGAGTTACAGCGCGACAAAGGCGGCTATTCACGCCTTTGCAGAGGCCTTACAGGTAGAGCAGGCACCTAATGGCATCCGGGTCACGACACTGCTGCTTGGTAAGTTCGATACGCCAGCGAAAAATAAAATTCGCCTCTGGCAAGCCAACGGTACCGTGCGGAAATGGGGCGGTTTCCGCCTCCCCGGAAAGGCTGAGCAACAAGCCTATAACCAGGAACAATCTGCGGAGATCGTCGGTCCTGCATTAATGCGGTATTATCTTTCGGGACGACAGGGAATGATATGCCTGCCCCCATCCCTTTCGTTCTACTATCGAACCAGTCGTTTGATACCTCAGGTGATGAAAAACTTCTATCACCGGTACTTTCGCCTGAACAAAACCCAACAGGAAAACACCAAAACGCTAAACCATGAATGAACTGGAATACCAAGTCACCAAAGCAGTTGCACAATGTATGACCCGTGCAGGTAACTATTTCCAATGCACCTTCCCTCACCCTCAAGTGCTGTTCAATCAAAGGGGAAAGTCGGCGGGTACTGCCCGCTTGCAAACCTGGCAACTGCGATTCAATCCGGTGTTGTTGAGCGAAAACCCGCAAGCCTTTTTGAATGAAGTGGTTCCCCATGAAGTGAGCCACCTTGTGGTTTACGAGCGCTTTGGCCGTGTTAGGCCACACGGAAAAGAGTGGCAGGCCGTGATGTCGCAGGTGTTTGGAGTGACCCCCAAAACTACCCACAGCTTTGATGTCAGCTCTGTTCAGGGAAAAACCTTCACCTATCAGTGTGGCTGCGATGAGATCCCGCTTTCCGTCAGGCGCCACAACAAGGTACAGCGCGAACAGGTGAAATACGTCTGCCGTCGCTGCAAGCAACCTCTGGTTTACCGGCCGACACCCTGATTTCAGCCCAAAACTCTCAAATCTGCATCGATTACTGATAACCGATTAAATTAGCACCGCTTTATAGAGAAACCACTCGCACTTTTCTGCAATAATTAGCTCACATAATTCCAATAACGAGCGCTAACATTCCATGAAAATTCGCTTGATGCTGCTGTCAGCCTTGCTGCTGCCTTTTCTGGCCTCCGCGGCTGAGCATCCCCAGTCCTTCAGTAAAGCCAAACGCGTCGCCCAGAAAATCTACCGCGATGCCCCAACCTCTTTTTATTGCGGCTGCGACATTACCTGGCAGGGCAAGAAAGGCATTCCCGACCTGGAAGCCTGCGGCTACAACGTCAGGAAACAGAAAAATCGCGCCAGTCGCATCGAGTGGGAACATGTGGTTCCGGCATGGCAATTTGGCCACCAGCGCCAGTGCTGGCAGGATGGCGGACGCAAAAACTGCACGCGTAAAGATGTCGCCTTCAAGCTGATGGAAGCGGATCTGCACAATCTGGTTCCTGCCATTGGTGAGGTAAACGGTGACCGCTCTAACTTCCGTTTTTCCCAGTGGAACGGACCGGATGGTGCCTACTACGGACGCTGTGAAGCCAAAGTGAACTTCAAGCAGCGCGTGTTCGAACCGCCTGCGCAAAGCCGCGGCGCCATTGCCCGTACCTACAAGTACATGCACGAGCGTTACGATTTGCGTCTAGCATCGGCGCAGAAAAAGCTGATGGATGCCTGGGACAAAACCTATCCGGTCACGGCATGGGAATGCGAGCGAGACCGCCGTATTGCCCGCGAGCAAGGTAACCACAACCCCTTTGTGCAAGCTTCCTGCGATATCGCCGGTCTGTAATACCATCTATCCCGTCTAGGACTACAGCCAATGGACAGCAGCGTGATACACTGCTGCCCATTGTTATCCAGTCATGAAAGCACCATGCGTATTCCAAGAATTTTTCATCCTGAACTGCTGCCAGACAACGGCCGCGTTGCCCTGAGCGAAGAAGCCGCCAACCATGTTGGCCGTGTACTGCGTATGCAAACCGGTCAGGAAGTGCTGCTGTTTGACGGCAGCGGTGCTGAGTTTCCGGCAGTGATCGCCGAGTCTGGCAAGAAGTCTGTCACTGTGGATATTGCTGAGCGCGTAGAGCGCAGCATCGAATCCCCACTGGATTTGCATTTGGGTCAGGTGATCAGCCGTGGCGACAAGATGGAGTTCACTATCCAGAAATCGGTCGAACTGGGGGTCAATGTCATCACTCCGCTGATTTCTGAGCGTTGTGGCGTGAAACTCAACGCAGAGCGTTTCGACAAGAAACTGCAGCAGTGGCAGAAAATTGCGATTGCCGCCTGTGAGCAGTGTGGCCGTAATATCGTGCCGGAAATCCGCCCTGTAATGTCACTGGACGCCTGGATGCAGGAAGAATTCGACGGGCTGAAGCTGAACCTTCACCCGCGTGCAAAATACTCAATCAACACCCTGCCGACCCCGGTTAACCGCGTGCGTCTGCTGATTGGCCCGGAAGGCGGCCTGTCATCGGAAGAAATCGCCCGCAGCCGTGAGATCGGTTTTGAGGAAACACTTTTAGGGCCGCGTGTACTGCGCACTGAAACCGCAGCACTGACGGCAATCACTGCTCTGCAGGTCCGTTTTGGCGATCTGGGTTAATAAGGACAATTCAATGATCAAACTGGGCGTAGTGATGGATCCTATCGAGTCCATCAATATCAAAAAAGACTCTTCCTTTGCCATGATGCTGGAAGCACAAAAACGTGGCTGGGAAATTCACTACATGCAGATGAACGACCTGTCACTCGAGCAGGGCAAAGCGCTGGCACGTACCCAAATCGTGAAACTGGAACAAAACCCGGAGAAGTGGTTTGAGGTAGTGAGCGAGCAGGAAATTGCACTGGCTGATCTCGATGCCGTCCTGATGCGTAAAGATCCTCCGTTTGATACTGAATACATTTACGCGACCTACATTCTGGAACGCGCAGAGGTAGAAGGCTGCCTTATCGTCAACAAACCGCAAAGCCTACGTGACTGTAACGAAAAGCTGTTCACCGCTTGGTTCCCGGAGTGGACGCCTACCACCTTGGTGACTCGCCGCGCTGAGCAAATTAAAGCGTTCCAGGAAAAGCATGGCGATGTGATCCTCAAGCCTCTGGATGGCATGGGCGGCTCGTCTATTTTCCGCGTTAAGAAAGGCGACCCAAACCTGTCGGTGATCATCGAAACCCTGACCAACCTTGGCACCAACTACTGCATGGCACAGACCTTTGTGCCGGATATCAGCAACGGTGACAAACGCATTCTGGTGGTCGATGGCGAACCGATGCCTTACTGTCTGGCGCGTATCCCTGCTAAAGGGGAAACCCGCGGTAACCTAGCCGCAGGCGGTCGCGGCGAAGCGCGTCCATTGTCTGAAACCGACTGGGAGATTGCCCGCGCGGTAGCGCCAACGCTGAAAGAGAAAGGGCTGATTTTTGTTGGTCTTGACGTTATCGGCGACAAATTGACTGAAATAAATGTCACCAGCCCGACTTGTATTCGCGAGATTGAGGCCGCATTTGATATCAATATCAGCGGAAAACTGATGGATGCGATTGAAGCACGCCTGAATCAATAACCGCCAAAAATCCGGACGAAACCTGTCGTCCGGATCTGACTTTCTCCGGCTTACTGCTCATACTGAAAGTAAGCACATAGCAAATGAAGGACACGATGAATTTAAAAAATCATTTCCTGGTGGCAATGCCCGGCATGGTGGATGATCGCTTTAAACACAGCGTCGTCTATATGTGCGAACACAACGAAGATGGCGCAATGGGGTTGATGATCAACCAGCCCATCAATATCTCCGTTGAAAAGATGTTGGAGCAAATTGAGCTAGATCGCGAGCAGGTTGTCATCACCCACCCAGTCAGCCTGTCTCAGCCTGTGCTGTTTGGCGGTCCAGTTTCTGAAGACCGCGGCTTTGTGCTTCACAAACACAAGAAGCTGTTCGGCTCCAGTATCCAGCTGTCTGACGACCTTACCGTGACCACTTCCAAAGATATCCTCAGCATTCTCGGTACCAATGAAGAGCCCGAGCAGTTTCTGGTTGCGCTTGGCTATGCCGGATGGGATGCGGGACAACTTGAACAGGAACTGGCTGACAACAGCTGGCTGACCATAGAAGCAGATCCGGCGGTTATCTTTGATACCCCGATCAACGAGCGCTGGGAAAAAGCCCTCAAACAGATTGGCATTGACGCCATCAACCTGTCGTCCGATATCGGGCACGCATAAGAGTTTTTCATGAGTAACATCCAATCTGTGCTGGGTTTTGACTACGGCACCAAAAGTATTGGTGTGGCCATTGGCCAGGCCATTACTGGCACTGCACGCCCACTCAAAGCCCTGAAAGCCAAAGACGGCATCCCAAGCTGGGACGCAATTGAAGCCATATTGAAAGAGTGGAGACCGGATCTGGTCGTGGTCGGCCTGCCACTGGATCTCCACGGTGGAGAGCTGGAAGCCATCACCCCACGCGCCCGTAAATTTGCCAACCGTCTCAAGGGGCGTTTTGGTGTGAATGTGGAACTGCACGACGAGCGCCTCACGACGGCAGAAGCCCGTTCATCCCTGTTTGAATACGGCGGCTACAAAGCGCTGGGCAAAGGGGAAATCGACAGCCAGTCGGCGGTGATTATTGTCGAAAGCTGGTTCGAGAACCAATACGGCGAGTAATTCGTTCAGACCTCAGTATTAAAACACACTGAGGTCTACAACTGGCAATTTCTCCAATTCGGGTTTGGCAAACAGATACCCTTGAAAGATATCAATCCCCATCGCCCTGAGACAATCAAGCTCAGCACGGGTTTCTATCCCTTCTGCTACCACAATGCATCCCAACTCTCTCAGCATACGCACTGAGTTACTGACAATGATTTGATGCTTCCTACTCGCATTGATGTTGCGGATGAGTCCCATATCCAGTTTGACAATATTGGGCTCGAGGTCTGCCAGAATATTCAATCCAGAAAAGCCCGCGCCAAAGTCATCTAGAGCAACTGTGAATCCCTGCGACTTATAGTATTCAAGGATGTTGTTCAGGTGCTCATGGTCATGCACCTGTTCAACCTCAGTGACTTCAAACATGATTTTGTCGATGGGAAAACCTACCCGCTTGGCTTCCTCAAGCGTGGTACGGATACACCGCTTGGGTTGATACACAGCATTGGGAAGAAAGTTGATGCTCAGCTTTTTTGTCATCCCTAGCTTAGCAGCCAGTGAAATCGCTTTGACACGGCTGGTTTGATCAAACAGATACCGGTTTCCTTCATGTACCTGCTTTATCACCGAATAGGCTGATTCTCCGTTTATACCGCGCGCCAAAGCCTCATAGGCAAACACGTCTTTGTTTTTTAAATCAACAATAGGCTGGAATGCCATCGTGAAGTCGAAACCCAGGGATTTCGTGTTCTGGCATTGTTGGCAAGGTGCGGTGGTTTTATCTTCCATGCTCGCTGAATCAAAAATGAAGACAGTGTCTACTTAGCGTAGTCACTGTCTTAAGTTTCAGCGAGTTAAGATTCGATGGTGACGTTTTCCAGTGACAAAGCTCCGGAAGTCTGCTCTGCCATTTTCATCATCAGCTTGAGATCGTTGCGGGAATCTGCATGGTGAAGTGCCTCGTCCTGAGACACTTTGCCTGCCCGGTACAGTTCGAACAAGGACTGGTCAAAGGTACACATCCCCGCATTCCTGCCCTTGCGGATACTTTCTTTCAGCTCATGCAATTCTCCGCGGCGGATAAGATCCGACACATGGGAAGTGTTTAACAGTAGCTCATACGCACCGTGACGGCCGACGCCACTGACATCCGGCACGAGTTGCTGCGCCAGGATGCCACGCAGATTAAGTGACAAATCAAACAGGAACTGTTCGCGACGCTCTTTCGGCACCAGGTGGAGAATACGCTCCAGCGCCTGGTTGGCGTTGTTAGCGTGAAGGGTAGCAATACAGAGATGGCCGGTTTCCGCAAACTGCATGGCGTACTCCATGGTTTCACGGGTACGGATCTCTCCGATCATGATCATATCCGGCGCCTGACGCAAAGAGTTCTTCAGCGCCGTTTCATAGCTTTCCGTATCAATCCCAATCTCACGCTGGGTGACAATACACTTGTCATGTGGGTGGATAAATTCAATCGGATCTTCCACGGTCAGGATATGGCCACTACGGTGCGAATTACGGTAACCGACCATCGCCGCCATGGAAGTAGATTTACCCGATCCCGTCGCACCAACAATCAGTACCAGACCGCGTTTGGCAATCGATAGGTCCTGGATCACATCCGGCAGCCTTAGTGAATGGAGATCCGGGATCTGGGTTTCAATCCGTCGCAGTACCATCCCCGGCAGATCCCGCTGCCAGAAAGCACTGACACGGAAACGACCATTGTCGGTCACCAGCGCAAAGTTGGCTTCACGCTCAATGTCGAACTTTTGCCGCGCTTCTGCGTCCATTGCCTGCGCAACAAGCGCGTTCGCGCCCTCGATGGTCAGGGTATCGCCCACGGGTTTCAGGCTGCCATCGACGCGTAACATGCACGGCGCCCCTACCGTGATATAACAGTCAGATGCACGTTGGCTCAGCATCTGGTCAAGAAGTTCAAAAAGGGTGTGCTGTCCTTGCATCATCAGAATCCCATACCGCCGTTGTCGAGTGCTTTTGCCGCTTCTGTACTGTCGATAATGCCCTGCATCATCAAGTTGCGCAGAGATTGCTCCATGGTCACCATACCCATGCTGGAGCCGGTCTGAATCATGGAATACATCTGGGCGATTTTGTCTTCGCGGATAAGGTTGCGGATAGCCGGGGTGGCAATCATCACCTCATGCGCTGCCACGCGCCCGCCGGTGACCTGCTTGACAAGCTTTTGCGAGACAACCACTCGCAGCGATTCTGACAACATAGAACGCACCATAGGCTTATCAGCGCCCGGGAATACATCAATGATACGGTCAATCGTTTTTGCTGCGCTGGAGGTGTGCAGGGTGCCAAACACAAGATGGCCGGTTTCTGCCGCTGTCAGAGCAAGGCTGATGGTTTCCTTGTCACGCAACTCCCCCACCAGAATAACATCCGGGTCTTCACGTAAAGCTGAGCGCAGGGCATTGTTGAACGAATGGGTATCACGGTGCACTTCACGCTGGTTGACCAGACAACATTTCTGCTCGTGAACAAACTCAATCGGGTCTTCAATGGTCAGTATGTGGCGGTGCTGCTCGGTATTGATTTTGTCAATCATCGCCGCGAGCGTGGTGGATTTACCTGAACCTGTCGGGCCAGTCACCAGCACCAGGCCTTTCTGGTATTGGGTGAACTGTTCAAATGCCTTCGGTGCCTGAATTGCTTCAAGCGTCGGAATTTTGGTAGGAATGCTTCTAAATACGGCCGCACAGCCGCGGGACTGGTGAAAGGCATTGACACGGAAGCGGCCAACCGATGCCAGTTCAAAGGAAAAGTCCACTTCAAGGTTTTGCTCAAACTCGCGCTGCTGGGCATCGTTCATAATATCAAAGACAAGACGGTGCACCGCATTGTGATCGAGCGGTGGCAAGCTAAGCTTTCGGACATCACCATCTACACGTACCATCGGCGGAACACCCGCGGAAAGATGTAGATCTGAAGCATTATGCTTTACACTAAAGTCCAGTAATTCAGTAATATCCATTAACCCGTTTCCTCGCAGAATCAAACATGTGTAGTATCAGACAAAACCTAGAGCAGGTCACCAGCCAAATAGACAGTGCCGCACAAAAATGCGGGAGAGACGCCTCTGGCGTGCAATTGTTGGCGGTGAGCAAAACCAAACCGATTGAAGCCATCGCAGAAGCGGTCGCCGCAGGGCAAACCCGTTTTGGCGAAAACTATGTGCAGGAAGGCGTTGAGAAAATCACCCACTTCCGCGCACACCACCCTGAACTGGAATGGCACTTCATCGGCCCAATCCAATCCAATAAAACCCGTCCGGTTGCCGAGCACTTTGACTGGGTGCACTCTGTCGATCGCAGTAAAATCGCCAAACGCCTCAGCGAACAACGGCCAGATTCATTGCCGCCACTTCAGGTGCTTATCCAGGTCAACACCAGTGGTGAAGAGAGCAAATCCGGCACCGGGTTTGACGATGTCAAAACGCTGGCAGCAGAAATTGATGCCATGCCAAACCTGACTCTTCGTGGCTTGATGTGCATTCCCCAGCCAGAAGACGATCACCAGAAGCAACTGGCTGCATTTGCTCCGCTGTCGGCCCTGTTCAAGGAAATGCAGGCAACTCGGCCGGCATTTGACACCCTATCGATGGGCATGAGCGGTGACATGGATGCTGCCATTGCTTCCGGCAGCACCATGGTACGCATTGGCACCGCGATTTTCGGTGCACGCGATTACAGCAAACGCACCTGACCCAACATTTATTGCTGGCAGCATTTGGCGGCCAAAGCACAGGAAAACAATGTGATGGAACAACGCACTATTGCCTTTATCGGCGCAGGAAATATGGCTCATGCAATCATTGCTGGGCTGGTGAAAGCAGGCTACCCCGCTCCAAAAATCACTGCCGTCAACCGCACCCCGGAAAAAAGCGCGGCGCTGCGCGACGCTTTCGGCATCCAGGCCAATGAAGATGTTATCAACAGCGCCAAACAGGCGGACGTCGTGGTACTGGGCGTAAAACCTCAAGGCATGGCAGAGCTACTTGCATCCATGCAGGAAATTGACTGGTCAGGCAAACTGGTCATTTCTATCGCTGCGGGTATTTCGGTTGCTCGCCTGAGTGAAATGGCAGGCGCACCGCTCAATCTGGTGCGTGTGATGCCAAACACACCGTCGCTGGTTGGTGAAGGCATGAGCGGCCTTTTTGCGCCAGACTCAGTATCAGAAGCAGACCGCCAGTTTGCCGGCGACCTGCTCGGTGCGGTCGGTAAAGTGTGCTGGGTCAGTGAAGAATCCGGTATCAACAGCATCATCGCTGCGGCTGGTAGCGCCCCTGCCTATTTCTTCCTGTTTATGGAAGCGATGCAAAAAGAAGCAGAGCGTCAGGGCTTTGATAAACAAACCGCGCGAGAAGTTGTCCAGCAGGCTGCGCTCGGCGCAGCTAAAATGGTGGTTGCCAACCCGGACATTGAACTGGCAACCTTAAAGGAACAGGTAACATCCAAAGGCGGTACAACTGCCGAAGCAATGAACGTATTCAATAACAACCAGCTCTCAGAGACAGTGGCTGAAGCCATGCAAGCGGCGGTGCGCCGTGCTGAAGAGATGGAATCGCTATTTTAGGGCTAATCTATGAACGCAATGAATTTTCTCGTTTCAACACTGTTCGACCTCTACATCATGGTGGTGTTGCTCCGGGTTTGGCTGCAATGGGCACGCGCTGACTTTTACAATCCGTTCAGCCAGTTTGTGGTCAAAGCGACACAACCGGTTGTGGGCCCACTGCGCCGCGTGATCCCGTCTATCGGCAGTCTGGACATGGCAACCGTACTGTTTGCCTACGTGCTGTGTGTAGCGAAATTTGTCGTGCTGCAACTGGTGGGTTCCGGTCAGTTCGCCCTTGATGGTGGCTCTTTCATTATCGGCCTGCTGGCAATGCTGAAAGCAGCCGGTGGCCTGCTCTTCTGGGTACTTATCCTACGCGCTATCCTGAGCTGGGTAAGCCAGGGCCGCAGCCCTATTGAATATGTGATGATCCAGCTGACTGAACCGCTGGTGGCACCTATCCGTCGCATCCTGCCATCTATGGGTGGTCTGGATCTGAGCGTACTGGTGCTGTTTATCCTGCTGCAATTCCTGAACTATGTGATTGGCGATATGCTGAGCCCTTACTTCGGAAACCTGTGGTTCGTGCTTTAACAACATGAGTACACAACGGCCGGCGTGGCGGGAAAAGGAAGACCTTATTTTAAGGCTCTACATCCAGCCGAAAGCCAGTAGGGATCAGTGGATGGGGCAACATGGCGAGGAGATCAAGCTCGCCATCACCGCCCCACCGATGGATGGCAAAGCAAATGCCCATCTCACCAAATTTCTGTCCAAGCAGTTCAAAGTGGCCAAAGGCCAGATTGAGATTGAAAAAGGGGAACTGGGCAGGCACAAACAAGTTCGCATCCAGCGTCCGGTGTTAACGCCTGAGATCCTCATTCCCCTTATCCCCGACAGCTAATACCGAAACGTGCGCGACCTCAGCGCACGTTTTTCTACCGATAAGGATTTTCGGTCATGAAACGCATTCTCCTGTTCATTGTCAGTGCGCTGATGATTGCCTCCCCAACCGCTTTTGCCGGTCAGTACAAAACCATCGGCACGCTCGACGTACACTATTCAGCCGTCAACTCCACCTTCATTCCACCTCAGGTTGCCAAGGCTTACGACATCAAGCGAAGCGGTATCAATGCGCTGATCAACATTGCCGTACTGGATAACCGCCAGGCAGGTAAACCAGCCGTCACCGCCACCCTCACCGGTGAAGCGAGAAACCTGCTGGGGGTGAAAAAACCGCTGACTTTCCGGGAAGTACGCGAAGGAGATGCCATTTACTATCTGGCTGAGCTTCGCTTTGCCAATGAGGAAAACTACACCTTTTCCATAGATATCAATGCGGCCGGAAACCGCAGTGGCAAACTCACCTTCAACCAGACGTTTTATGCCGATTGAGCCTGCGTGAACACACGCTCGCATTCCGGTATGATGGCGCCCAGCAAAGGCGCCATTTTTATTGGCAGCCAACCCATTCAGGAGAGAACGATGAGCAAAGTGGTTCTGGCGACAGGCAACGCCGGCAAAGTAAAAGAGATGGCAGACTTGCTGCAGGATTTCGGTCTGGAAGTGTTCGCACAGAGCGAATTCTCAGTACAGGACGCCGATGAAACCGGCACCACCTTCATTGAAAACGCCATCATCAAAGCACGCCACGCGGCCAAAGAAACCGGCCTGCCAGCGATTGCAGACGATTCCGGCCTGGAAGTGGATTACCTCAATGGCGCGCCGGGTGTTTACAGTGCGCGTTATGCCGGTGAAGGCAAAGGCGACCAGGCCAACCTGGAAAAACTGCTGGAATGCATGGCAGATGCACCGGATGACAAACGCACCGCGCGCTTTCACTGTGTGCTGGTGTACATGCGCCACGCTAACGACCCAACGCCTCTGGTGTGCCACGGCGTATTTGAGGGCAAGATTGCCCGCGAAGCGTCAGGCTCGCATGGCTTTGGTTACGACCCTGTGTTCTATGTGGAAGAGCATGGCTGTACCCTGGCCAACATTGAACCGGCAGTGAAAAAGCAAATCTCCCACCGTGGTCAGGCGCTGAAAAAGCTGTTCGCAGCAATGGGCAGCGAGAAGTAATCAGCCATGGCGACAAACATTCCACTCAGCCTTTATGTTCACATTCCCTGGTGTGTACAAAAGTGCCCGTATTGTGATTTCAACTCTCACACGCTGAAAGGCGACGTGCCGGAGCACGATTACATCGATGCACTTTTGGATGACCTTAAGCAGGATTTACACCGCTTCGAAGGCGTCAGTGGCCGGGCGTTGCATTCGATTTTTATCGGTGGCGGCACACCTAGCCTGATGTCCCCGCAGGAAATTTCACGCCTGCTGCAGGGCATCCAAGCGCAAATCCCGTTTGCGGAGAATATCGAAGTCACCATGGAAGCCAACCCGGGTACCGTGGAAGCTGATAAGTTTGTCGCCTACCGCAAAGCCGGTGTAAACCGCATCTCCATTGGTGTGCAAAGCTTCGATAACCAGAAACTGCAACGCCTTGGCCGTATCCATGGTGCAGCTGAAGCCAAACGCGCCGCTGCTCTTGCGCACGAAGCCGGTCTTGCCAGCTTTAACCTCGATTTGATGCACGGCCTGCCGGATCAATCGCTGGACGGTGCGCTGGATGACCTGCGCCAGGCGATTGAACTGAACCCGCCGCACCTGTCCTGGTACCAGCTCACTATCGAGCCCAACACCCAGTATTACTCCAAGCCGCCGACACTGCCGGATGACGATGACCTTTGGGACATCTTCGAGCAAGGCCATCAGCTTCTGACAGAGGCAGGATATGTGCAGTACGAAACCTCGGGCTACAGCAAGCCGGGTTACCAGTGCCGACATAACCTTAACTACTGGCGATTTGGGGATTATTTGGGTATCGGCTGTGGCGCCCATGGGAAAATTACGTTAGATAACAGTACCGTACAACGCACAGTAAAAGTGAAACATCCACGCGGATATCTCGATCCTGAGAAAGAATACCTCAGTGAATTGCATATAGTGGAAAGTGATGAACTGCCATTTGAGTTTTTCATGAACCGCTTCCGACTGGTTGAACCGTGCCCGAAAGCAGACTTCCCTGCCCGCACCGGACTGCCACTCGAAACTGTCGATGCGCCGCTTCAAAACGCACTGTCTGCCGGGCTCCTGAGTGAAACAGAGACCCACTGGCAGGTGACAGAAAAAGGGCGACTGTTCCTGAACGATCTGCTCGCAGGCTTCATCAACGAGTAGGCAGCTTTTACGACGCTGCCTTTTGTTCTCGAAAGCAAAGGACAGCGTTGTAGATGAAGAAGTATCTGTTTGCCCTGTGTGTTCTGCTCCCCGTTGCGCCGCCTACCCTGGCGCAAGCACAGAACGCAATCTATGCACCACTCCCTGGCTGGGTGGTGCCCATTTCCGAGATCCCCCAGGCTTCGCCTGACAGCCATTACTACGATCAGCAGTTTTTGATAGTCGACAGGCAGGTTAACCTCGTCACCCCTACGCCAGTCGAATACAAACGCTACACCAGCAAAGTGACCGCCATTGAAGGGGTTGAATCCGCTTCTCAAATATCCATCGACTTTGACCCAAGCTACCAGTCTGTCAATGTTCACCGGCTGGAACTGGTGCGGGACGGCAAGGTCATGGATCGCAAAGCCACAGCACAGATTGACAGGTTCAAGCGCGAAGTTGATTTGGACTCGCTGCTCTACAATGGCGATGAAACCCTGCATATCGTGCTGGATGACGTCAAAATCGGCGACATTATCGATTTCAGCTACACCATCAGCGGCTATAACCCTGTGTTTGGCGACCACCGCGAGTGGTACATCAAAACCGGCTGGGCGAGCACGGTCGCCTTGGTCAATGCCCGTATTCTTGCCCCCACCGACAGCACCATTTCAGTCACCAATCTGGACGGCAAAGGTCTGGGGGATTTTCGTCAGACCCGCGACAACGGCGTGACCACCTTTACCTATTCAGAACGCGACGGGCTGTATGATTTCGATGAACCCGAACAACCACGCTGGTTTAACCCCTACCCTTACCTGCATGTATCCAGCTTCCGTGACTGGAAAGACGTGGTCGACTGGGCGCTGCCGCTGTATCAGGTCAATCCGGACGATGATGAGGTGAAAGCGCTGGCATCGGACATCCGCCAGACCTATCCGGAGGACATCCAAAAGCAGGCCATTGCAGCCATCCACTTCGTACAGAACAATATCCGCTACCTTGGCATTGAGAACGGCATTGGTTCGCACCAGCCCCGCCCTCCGGCGCAAATCGTCTCCCAAGGGTATGGCGACTGCAAAGACAAAGCCCTGCTGCTCTCCTCACTACTGGGCGCACTCGGCATAGAGGCGTACCCGGCGCTGGTAGATACCTCGTGGCGCGAACACCTGCCTTCACAGCCAGCAGCACCTTACAGCTTTAACCACGTCATCGTAGCAATGGATTACGAAGGAAGCCGCTGGTGGATAGATGCCACACGCACCCACCAAGGAAACAGACTGGACACCATCGCCCAGTCCGAACTCGGTTACGCACTGGTGATCCAGCCCGAGAGCACCAACCTCACCGCGATGACGCCACCAAAAGTGCCGGTCACCCAGGATATTGAGCAGCGTTACGTGATCAATCACGCCAACGCGCAGAGTTACCTGACGGTCAAAACCGTTTACCGCGGGCTGGAAGCCGAGCGCTGGCGCCGTTACCTCGAATCCAAGCCGCTGAAAGAACTCAGCGAAGAGTACGCAAACTATTACGCGGGCTTTTTCGGTGGCCTCGATTTTCTCCGTCCACTGACGGTCGATGATGACATGGAAAGCAATGAAGTAACGCTCAACGAAGCGTATGTGATTGGGGATTTGTGGTCGAAAGAGGATGATACCTACAAGTTCGTGATCTCTGGTGACATCGTGGATGACTATCTGATCAAGCCGGATCTTATCCGCCGCAAAACCCCTTTCCGCCTTGGCCGTGAAGGAGCAATCCGCCAGAACATCAAACTGAGCCTGCCGGAAAGCTGGGATATCGAACAGTCTGACAATAAAGTCAGTAACCCTTTCTTTGAGTTTTCCAGCTCACTGAAAACCGTTGATGGCCCCGGAGACGTGTTGTTCAACAAGACCTATGTCGAGGCTGATTACTACTACCGTGCCAAAACCAACCATGTTGAAGCCAAAGATCTTCGTGACTATATGCGCCAGATAGATAACGCCTGGGAGAGCGTGGACTACGAGTTTACCTACCGCCCCTAATTCCGGTGCCGGCAACAAAAAACGCGCGGAGTCAGAACCGTGCGTTTTAGTTTTCTGAGCTTCCCGGAACAGTCAGTACTTGGTCACTGTTACCGTTTTCCAGCCCGACAGCGCTGGGATCAGGCTGGAAATTTCAGCCTCCTGCTCCTGCCACTGGCTCAGGCGGGTACACACATCCTGACGCAATCCCTGGGTGCGGTTTTGCTGAACGCGCACTTCGTCTGAAATACGGTTTTGCAGGGTTGCCATCTTTCTGGAAATAAACTGCATCTTGTTGGATTCCCCGGCACTCAGGGTCGCAATGTCCATCAAACCGCGGCTCGAAACCGTGGCAATCAATTGCGGGACACTGGCTTCGATTTCCTGCACCGCCATTTCCAGCGCCTTGTGTTTCAGGTATGGCGAACGGTCTGGTGAATACAGGGATGCCATTACCTGGCGCTGCAAATGCTGGTGAAAATCGCCCAGCTCACCACGCAGCGCGCTGCTGTCACCCAGCTCTGCGGCAATCACGCCGTCCAGCGCCATCCAGGAGTTGTGCAACTCTTCAGAAAGGGAACGTCCGATAAAAGGTAGGTCGTTGCGTACTGTCTTACTGTAGGCGGTCAGCGACGCTTTCTGCGCGTCATTCAATTTCACCCTGTGCACATCAACATAGAGGTTACCGTTTGGCTCAATGCGGAAACGGTTGTTGTTTTTCTCGATGATCACGCTGTCAGCGCTGATCTCAATATCACCGTGCAGTTCAGGTCGACAGCTGTCTGCTGCTGCGAAAAATGGCAGCCACAGCGTCAGGATTGCCGATGCCTTCAGCATCTTAGTCAGATTCGCTATTCCCATATTACTTCTCCACATCACAGGCGCAAACCGGCTGATAGCCTCGCGAAAAGCCAGGATACGCACTAAAAAATTGAACGCCCGATGCGCTCGGCCAGCAGTTCTAGTGCTGCTGTACCCGCCAGTGAGTTGCCGGAAGGATCAAGTTCCGGAGACCAGACAGCGATAGACATCTCGCCTGGTACAATCGCCACAATCCCGCCACCTACACCGGATTTACCCGGCATGCCAACACGGTAGGCAAACTCACCCGCACCATCGTACAAACCGCAGGTCGCCAACAGGGCATTGATCTGCTTACTTTGAGTCTGGCTGACAATTGTTTTTTCTGCGCCTAAAGGAAGTCCCTTATTTGCCAGATAGTTAAATGTCTTAGCGAGATCGACACAGCTCATACGCAGCGCACAATAGTGGAAATAGTTCGCCAGCACTGGCATCACATCGTTGTCGAAATTGCCAAATGCCCGCATCAGGTAGGCGATGGCTGCGTTGCGATCGCTGTGCTCCATTTCCGAAGCAGCCACCACTTTGTCATAGCAAAGGTGGTTGTTGCCGGAAAGCAGGCGCACAAATTCCAGCATGCGCTGGCGCGGCGCCGAAAGACGGCTGTGGAGCATGTCGCACACCACCAGCGCACCGGCATTGATAAACGGGTTACGCGGGATCCCTTGCTCCATCTCCAGCTGGATCATGGAATTGAACGCCTGGCCGGAAGGCTCTTTACCCACGCGCTGCCAGATTTCCTCTGGCTGATAATTTTGCAGAGCCAGCGTCAGGCTCAGCACTTTGGAAATAGACTGAATGGAAAACGGCTCTTCGGCATCACCGGCGGTAATGATTTCGCCATCGTTGTAACACACCGCAATGCCAAGCTTATCGGCAGACACTTCTTTCAAAGCAGGAATATAGTCGGCCACTTTTCCCTGCCCAATCAAAAGACGCACCTCTTCCAAGATGGCACTGAGCAATTCAGGGGTTGGTTTCATTACGATCTCCAATAGTCAAAAAAGCCAACACGAGGTTGGCTTTCAGTGTTTCAGCAGCGTTTTCTTACAGCCTGTTAGCTGATACGTGCGTACTTCATATCCCAGACACCGTGGCCAAGACGGTGACCGCGCGCTTCAAACTTGGTCAGTGGACGCTCTTCAGGGCGTGGGATGTAAGGGCCATCAACCGCGGTATTTTTGTAACCCGGCGCCACATCCATCACTTCAACCATGTGTTCAGCATAGTTTTCCCAGTCAGTCGCCATGTGGAAAATACCACCAATTTTCAGCTTGCTGCGTAGCATTTCTGCAAATTCAGCCTGCACGATACGGCGCTTGTGGTGACGCTTCTTGTGCCATGGGTCAGGGAAGAAGAGTTGCACTGTGTCCAGGCTCTGCTCTGGCAGCATGAATTCGAACACTTCAACGGCGTCATGACACATCACACGCAGGTTGGTAATACCCGCATCACGTGCAGCCATCAGACATGCACCCACACCTGGGCTGTGCACTTCGATACCAATGAAGTTTTTCTCTGGTGCATTCTTGGCCATTTCAACCAAAGATGCGCCCATACCAAACCCGATTTCCAGCACAACAGGGTTGTCGTTACCGAACACTTCTACCCAGTTCAGCTTTTCCTGTTGGAAGTCGATACCCATGGTCGGCCAGCAATCGTTCATTGCCTGCTCCTGCCCCTTGGTTAGACGTCCTTCACGACGGACAAAGCTTCTGATTTTACGAAGAACTTTACCGTCTTCGGTCAGCTCGGGTTTGTTGACTTCTGCCATGGTTTTTTGCCTGCAACTCAATAATGAAGAAAAGTTAAGCGGATCGCGCATTATCCAAAGATTGCGCCATGGTGCAAGCCCTGCGCACAGGGTGCACAAATCTTTCCGCAAATCGTGGTCTTTTTTGACTGCCCCACGTAGTAGACTGTGCGCCAATAACTATAACCAAGAGCAAGTAAAGTGAGTCAGCGTTTTTCCGATGCCATCCTGGGCTGGTATGACAAATACGGCAGAAAAACCCTGCCGTGGCAGCAAGAGAAAACGCCATACAAAGTGTGGCTTTCCGAGATCATGTTACAGCAAACCCAGGTTGCAACCGTGATCCCCTATTTCGAACGTTTTATGGCGCGCTTCCCCACCGTCGTGGACTTGGCAAATGCCGAACTGGATGAAGTGCTGCACCTTTGGACCGGTCTTGGCTACTACGCCCGTGCCCGCAACCTGCACAAAGCCGCCAAGAAAATTGCCACTGATTACAATGGCGAATTCCCTACCAACATTGACGATGTGATGGCGCTGCCGGGCGTTGGCCGCTCTACGGCAGGCGCCGTGTTGTCGCTTTCTTTAGGTCAGCACCATCCTATTCTGGACGGCAACGTAAAACGCACCCTGTCTCGCCATTTTGCCGTTGAAGGCTGGCCGGGTAAGAAGCCGGTTGAGAACCGTTTATGGGAACTGGCTGAATCGAATACGCCAACAGACGGTGTGCAGCGCTACAACCAGGCCATGATGGACATGGGCGCCATGATCTGTACCCGAAGCAAACCCAAGTGCGATATCTGCCCCGTCAACTATAGCTGTGAAGCCAACGCCCTGAGCCGCCAGGCAGATTTTCCCGGCAAAAAGCCAAAGAAAACCCTGCCCGAAAAAGAAACCTGCTTCGTTCTGTTTCAGTATGAGGATCAAGTCTGGCTGGAACAGCGCCCACCCGCAGGTTTGTGGGGTGGCCTCTGGTGTCTGCCGGAAACCACAGAGAAAGCAGCAGACCAGTTTGTTTCGGGCAAGCTCGCATCCGGCAGCTTTGAACAGCCTGAACACTTAACCGCATTTCGCCACACATTCAGCCACTTTCATCTGGATATTGTTCCAGTTCGCGTCCAGTTACACAGTAAACCTAACAACATGGGAAACAACGGGATCATGGAAGGCAACGGCGGGCTTTGGTATAACTTAACCCAACCAGCGAAAGTCGGGCTGGCTGCGCCAGTGCAGAAGTTGCTGGAGAGCCTGACCAGAGAATTGCAGACTTCGAACAAAAATTAGGAGCTTAATGATGAGCCGTACCGTTTTTTGCCAGCGCCTGAACAAAGAAGCAGATGGCCTGGATTTTCAGCTTTACCCGGGCGAACTGGGCAAACGCATTTTCGATAACATCTCCAAAGAAGCTTGGGCACAGTGGCAAAGCAAACAAACCATGCTGATCAACGAGAAAAAGCTCAACATGATGGATCCAGAGCACCGCAAACTGCTTGAAGAAGAAATGGTGAAATACCTGTTTGAAGGTCACGATACCGTGATCGAAGGCTACACCCCACCTTCAGAGTAAGGTGTTCAGCACACAAAGTGCACATATCACTTTGTAAATTAAGGCATCCTGATTACGCTGATCGGGATGCTTTTTTGTTTCTATGGAATTCAAGTTTTGCACCGCGTACTTACCCTTTTAATTCTGACGCTCATGATCACAGGTTGCAGCCGAGAAATGGTTGAATCAACACTGGGGGTCAGTTACGAAACCACCAACCGTTTTGCCAAAAACCTTGCCCCACTCCCAGGCCAGTTCGAAAAAGACATCGCTGCGCTGGATAACCTCATCAACAGCTTTACCGGCGATATTGAAAACCGCTGGGGCAAAAATGAAGTCTATGTCTCGGGCAAGCAGGATTACGTAAAGTACACCGACAACTACCTGAGCCGCGCGCGGGTAGATTTTGCCAATGGCCTGATCACCATTGAAACGGTATCAACGGAAGATCCGAAACAGCATTTGAAACAGGCGATCGTCACTACCTTGCTGACGCCTAACGATCCCGCTTCTGTCGATCTTTACTCGGCGGCAGAGGTTCCGCTTTCCGGCGAACCGTTTTTGCAAGGTCAGGTGCTCGATCAGGATGGAAAAGAAATTGCCTGGGAATGGCGCGCCACCCGCTTTGCCGATTACCTGGTTGAGAACAAGATAAAAACCAAAGCGCTCAAGTTCCAGAAGGTGTTCTATGTGGAGATCCCCATGGTGCAGGATCACTCCAGTAAACGCCGCTACCAGTACGCCAACCTTATCCGCGACGCCTCCAAGCGCTATGGCATATCAGAAGAGCTGATCTACGCCATCATTAAAACCGAAAGCAGCTTCAACCCGTATGCGGTGAGTTGGGCCAATGCCTATGGCCTGATGCAGGTGGTACCGAAAACTGCCGGGCGTGACGTATTCAAACTGGTGAAAAACCGTAGCGGTGAACCCACCCCGGAATACCTGTTTGACCCGGCAAGGAACATTGATGCCGGTACGGCATATTTCTATATCCTGAAAACCCGATACCTGAAAGACGTGCGCGATCCGCTGTCAAAACACTACAGCATGATCTCTGCGTACAACGGCGGGACAGGCAATGTGCTTAAAACTTTCCATCGTTCCGACCGCAAAAGGGCGATGAACGACCTTAACCGCTTAAATCCCAACCAGGTTTACTGGGCATTAACCAATAAACATCCCTCTTCGGAGTCGCGTCGCTATCTTCAGAAGGTGACAAAATTCCAAAAAGAGTTTCGTTCAATGCGTTAATTCCTGCGTTCACAGCCTGCAAATCGTATGCTTTTGGCGCAAATTGGCGCAAATACAGCCAAACAGTGCATTGTGACGTTTTTTTTTAAAAAAAGGTGTTGACGGTAAGGCTCAAAATCCGTTTAATGCACCTCGTTGCCTCGATAGCTCAGTCGGTAGAGCAGGGGATTGAAAATCCCCGTGTCGGTGGTTCGATTCCGCCTCGAGGCACCATATTTCAGTAATCGATGATTCGGTTACAGGAAATGTGGCTCAATAAGAAGCAACGTTTCCACGGTTTGTGTGCCGGCTTAGCTCAGTTGGTAGAGCAACTGACTTGTAATCAGTAGGTCACCAGTTCGACTCCGGTAGCCGGCACCACTTTTTTGATGTATAGTCTCGCACTTACATCCCTGCCTCGATAGCTCAGTCGGTAGAGCAGGGGATTGAAAATCCCCGTGTCGGTGGTTCGATTCCGCCTCGAGGCACCATTTTAAGATGGTGATTGATTCTGGTTTCTGCTTCGCAGAAATGTGTCGGTCCCTAGCCGGGCGCGGTCAATTCCGCCCTAGGCAACAATTTAAAAATGGTGATTGATAAGCTCGCTTATCAGTAACAAACAATTCCCCCTTAGTTCAGTCGGTAGAACGGCGGACTGTTAATCCGTATGTCGCAAGTTCAAGTCTTGCAGGGGGAGCCACTTTAAAGAATCCTAGTCTTCGGACTGGGATTTTTTTTGCCTGAAATTCAGCGAATCGAAATACCTTCATCTTCCACAAAAGAAAGCCTTAGCTAGGCGCCCCCGACGAAAGACGAGGCTTTTTTTGTCTGTTATTCAGCGCTTCGCGCTGATGTCGCAACCCTAGGCGGGCCCAACTAGGCGTCCCCGTCAAGTCATGCAGGGGGAGCCACTTTAAAGAATCCTAGTCTTCGGACTGGGATTTTTTTTGCCTGAAATTCAGCGAATCGAAATACCTTCATCTTCCCTAAAAAGAAAGCCTTAGCTAGGCGCCCCCGAAAAGTCCCACAGGACGAGGAAAAAAAGTCCGGCAGATCATGGCCGGACTTGGAATTGTGGTGCTTGGCTTTGCTAGGCGTTGTACTCCATCCCTGCTGCCAATTTGTATGTACCTCGGGCAGAGCGGCCTTCATCCAGATACTCAAACGAATCACAAAGCTCAGAGACCAGCGCTATCCCCCGCCCACACCGGGCGACAGAATCTTCCAGCGAGCTGTCTGCATCTTCGTAATAAAAACCCTCACCGTTATGGGTAATGTAGAAAGCCAGCTCCCGCTTTGAGGGGTTGAAAGAAATGCCGACCTCGAGATACGCAAAATCATTCAAGGCTTCTAACCTGGCCTGACGCTCGATGTAGTAATCGAGGAAACCGTCATCATCAGTTTTGAGTGTAGACTCCAGCCCCAACAGACCGTGCTCAAGGGCGTTATTGATAAGTTCTGACAACACAGTACACATCAGATCTAGATCGAGGTTACTGCCGAGCGTCCCTTTTAGCATGCGCCGTACTTCACCGATCAGGTTGACCTTACGAAGCTCATTGGCACCGAAATAAACGGTCAACTGAGCCGGAGAGCGGCGCTCGTAATATTCGGGATTCCCGGGTTGCAGCTCTACCCCGCTTTCTATCGGTGCAGTCATCTCCAGCATCGACATATCGTCACCAACCCCCACACCGCCGGTAAATGCACTAATGCGATCCTGCGTGGTTTGAATGATGCTACCAAGTGGTTCCGTGAATATCGCCTCCAGTCCTTCTTCACCCAACTCTGCACCATTGACATCGCGTGCTTCTGTCACACCATCAGTAAAGAAAAACAGCTTGTCTCCGTCTTCAAGGCGCAAGGCGACAACATCAGCCTCAAAGTCCTCACTATCCATCGCACCTAACGCCATATGCACAGAAGGAAGACGCTGCTTCACTTCGCCATTTTTATCCAGCAGGTACCCATCAGGCATCCCCCCACCCCACCAGTTTACATCCAAGCCATTGGCTGAGACTTCAAACAGGTTGGCAGCAACCAACATTCCAGGGGGAAGGAATTTTTTGAGGGTACTGTTCATTTCTTTCACGATATCGCCCAGAGCAAAACCGTTTTTCGTCATCGCAAAAAATGCTTTCGTCGCTGGTATTGAAGAAATGGCGGCGGGAAGCCCATGCCCTGTCGCATCAGCTAACATTGCGTATATCCCGCCTTGGGGTCTGGGCGTGACTAGCACGACGTCACCATTAAAATTTGTGTAAGAGCTGGTATAAAAATCAACACCATGAGCACCCTGATAGCACGCTTGCATCAAGTTCCTGAATATCGTTTCCGCCATGGTGTGTTCATACAGGGTGTGAGCATGGAAATGCTTGAGAGTGTCGCGTTGAACAGCAACTTCGTTGTAAAGACGGATATTGCGGCTATGGGCACGGACTTTGGCAACAATGGTAGTGCGGCTGATAGGCTTGGTGAGAAAGTCGTCACCAAGGGTCATACAGCGGTTGAACGCATCATTGTCGGTAATACCAGTGAGAAAAATGATGGGCAGATAATGGCTTTTATAGCGCTGGCGCACTTTCCGCGCAGCTTCGAAACCATCCATTTCAGGCATGAGCACATCCATGATGATCAGATTCGGCAAGTCTTCCATCGCCGCCAACATATCCAGCGCCATCTTGCCGTTGTCTGCAATCAGGATCTCTTCAAACTCATCCTTGAGCACATGTTCAAGGAAGCACTGTAGCGAGACTTCGTCTTCAACTATGAGTACTTTCACTCGCTAACCTCCTGGCACATCACTCAATGATGAATTTTTTCTCAAAACGCGCAATGATCAATACACGCTTTATCTGGGGCATGGTGTTGATCAGGCGGATATCTCCTTCCTTCTTGTTCAAAAACGTCAGCATGTTGAGCAGCATTCCCAAGCCGGCACTGTCTATGTATTCGGTGCCGCGAAAATCCACGATGATTTCCTTGCCCTGCAAGTCCTGATAAGCGTCACGGAACTCCTGCACAACGCTAAAATCAAACTGACCATTTACGTGGATAACGACAGTATTGCCGTCATTTTTTTCTTCTCGACTGATAGCCATATCGTCTCCTAGAACAGTTCGATGTCGCCTTCATCGGCTGACATTTGCTTAGCGGGGGCTCGCTCAGAAGAGCCAGCCAATTCCTCAATTTCGTCCACAGCCTTATGCAAGGCTACCCAATCAATATTTCCGGATTCTATGGTTTTTGTGATCAACGCATTCAGATCTTCCAGAATGTGCAAATTACTCAAAACATGCTGGCCTTGCTGCGAAACGATGTCCGCAAATTGCAGCCCCTGAATACTCTTACTTACCTCCGCGCGCACCGCATCACCCTGCTCGGTCACCTTACCTATCTCAAGGGTAACTTCCTGGTTCACACGTTGAACGCCTTGCAGCAGCCCTTCGATACGGGTTTTGGATTCGATAGAAGTGGTCATATCCAGCGTCGCGATTTCACCGACAATAGCACTGGTTTGTTTCACCGTATCCTGCGCCAAGTTGATATCCCGGTGGATCTGACTGTTCAAGCTCGAAGCCTTGTTCGCCAGGTCACGTACTTCAGATGCAACCACACCAAAACCACGTCCCATTTCGCCCGCCCTTGCCGCTTCAATCGCGGCATTCAGTGCCAGCAAGTTGGTTTGGTCAGACATGGCCTGTACCTGGTCGAGCAGGTTGAATACCGCTCCAAGTTTCTCTGACATATCGTGGATGCAGTGGATCGCTGTGATGGACTTCTCTGACACAGTAACCAGCAATTCGATGTACTGATCGATAGCCTGTCCGGTTTCAGGCAGCACTTTGGTCAGGCTATATTCGCTTTCTTCGTTGTTTAGCAGATCGCCGACCATATGCTTTGCCAACGTTGACTGCTGGGCGACAGCGCGCTCCATACCAAAAAAGCTGTTGTTGAGGTTTTGGACAGAGTTATTGATAACGTCTTGTTGGCGTTCCAACTGCTCACGGATAGGAATAAGCTCAATATTGAGGATATTGTGGATTTTGTGCAGGATAGCCGTGCTTTCCACAGACACAGAATCGTCATCCTGTGGTGGTAAAGACTCAACAGGCTTAGCATTTGTGTTGCTGCTGTTCCGCCACAATAGAAGCACAGCAATAGCCACACCAGCCGAAGCCAAGATATTCAACGCAGACTGTTCAAAGACCAGAGGTAAACAGCCTGCGATAACCCCCACCAATGCTATGATGATTCTCGCATTCTTTTTAGCCATAGACTTTGCCTACCAGATAGGTTGCGATTTTCTCCAACGGCAATACCTGCTGTGCCGCTTCTAATTCCACCGCCACTCTCGGCATCCCCCACACCACGGAGGTATTTTCATCCTGCGCAACTGTGGTTGCGCCAGCCTGACGCATTTCCAGCATTCCCTGTGCGCCATCCCGCCCCATACCGGTCAGCAAAATGGCCATGGCTTTTTCCCCCGCAGCCTGAGCCACGGAAGAAAACATCACATCTACCGAAGGCTTGTGGCGCTGAACAGGCTCACTATCACAACGGGTGCAGTAGTACCGGCCTCCGCGTTTTTCTATCTTCATATGGAAGTCCCCCGGCGCGACGTAAACCCGGCCATTGATAAGGGGAGCCTGGTCGGTAGAAAGTTCTTCGACATGCAGCTTGGAAACACGGTGGAGGCGTTCAGCAAAAGATTTACTGAACACCGCTTTGATATGCTGGGTGATAACGATTGGTGGCATCAGCTCAGGCAACGCTTCCAACACATTCCGAATGGCTTCTGTTCCCCCGGTAGACGCTCCAATCGCAATGATGTCATAAGGCGAGTTGAGCTGACGCCCAGTCACGCTGATCTCTTTCGGTGAACGGTGTACCGCACCTGCGATATTCGCCGTTGCGGCCATTTTGACTTTTTCAACCACCAGCTGGCGGTAGTTGCTCATTTCGGATGCCACGTTCTCCGTGGGTTTGGGGAAGTAATCCACCGCCCCGATATCCAGTGCAGCCAGTGTTGCTTCTGCACCATGCTGGGTAAGGGTTGAGATCATCACCACCGGCATAGGATGTAGGCGCATCAGGTTCTTAAGAAACTGCACACCGTCCATTTTGGGCATTTCAATATCAAGCGTGATCACATCCGGTTTGAGTTTTTTGATCTTCTCTCTGGCCTCGTAGGGGTCGACCGCCACGCCCACAACTTCCAGTTGCGGGTCAGAATCAATAATCTCACTGAGCAATGCTCTAAATACGGCAGAGTCATCAACAATCAGTACTTTGTGTACTTTTTTTCCCATCAGAAAAGCTCCGCACTCTCGCCATCATCACGTTTCGCCTCATTAACAAGGCGACGCTTGTAATTGCGTTCTTCGACTTCTACTTCACCTCGGTAACCACGCAGTTTTTTCACCCATGCCTTGCCTGTCATTGGGTCGAACACGACTTTCCGTGGAAACTCACTGCCAAGATCCTCCCCGACCAGCGTCAGCCCTTCGTCTTTCACATAATTGCGGATGAACTGAATATTTTTCTCGCCAATATTGGCGTGTTTGCCCATCACCATTCCACCGCCGAATAATTTGACCCGCAGCCGACTCTTAATAGCGCCTTGCTGGATCATGGTATTGATCAACAGCTCCATCGCATAGTTGCCATAACGGGCCGCATTAGATCGCCACTGGGTCGGATCCCAGCCTGCAATGTCATCGGCATCACCGAATGGCAACATAAAGTGGTTCATTCCGCCGAGCTCAATGAAGGGATCCCACACGCACGCTGAGATGCAGGATCCCAGCCCTGTGGAAATCAGCTCACGCTCCGAAGTCACATAAACCTCGCCGGGCTGAATTTTAACCATCATCATCTGCTTACCGGGGTGAAAAAAACGTCTGGCACCCGCCCCTATAGGGCAGCCGGTAAGCTCCAGAATCTTATGCATACAAAGGCTCTGTTCGCTCTTTAATCCGGAGTGAATACACGC
The DNA here is from genome assembly GCF_019209835.1 of Enterovibrio paralichthyis. Lineage (NCBI taxonomy): Bacteria > Pseudomonadati > Pseudomonadota > Gammaproteobacteria > Vibrionales > Vibrionaceae > Enterovibrio > Enterovibrio paralichthyis. Next base: position 110,780 of record NZ_JAHUTS010000005.1, read on the forward strand.
TATCAGGGCTTAAGGAACATGGTTTGACCGAGGTTCTCAAACCGGTTCCCCATTTGCCCGATACTCTCTGAATGACCGATAAAGAGAATGCCGCCGCTGCCCAGCTTCTCCCAGAAACGGTAGATAAGCTGTTGCTGCATATCTTTCTCGAAATAGATCATTACATTGCGGCAAAAAATGGCATCAAGTGGCCCTTTGTGTGGCCAATGTGCTGTCAGGTTCAGTTGCTTGAAGGTGATAGCCTGTCTGACACTTGGCTTCACTTTCAGCAGTTCCTGTTTTTGCCCCTTCCCGCGAATAAAGCCGTAGCGGAGGATGTTTTCCGGTATCACCTTGGTCGCTTCAATGCCATAGGTACCGTTCTGTGCCACCTCCAACACCTGCGTATCAAGATCCGTTGCAAGGATTTTGCAGTCATAACCGCTGCTCAAAAGGCCACACGAGGCCAACGTGGAAGCGATGGTGTAAGGCTCTTCGCCTGTCGAACAGCCCGCTGACCAGATTCTTATCCGCTTTTTGTTTTGGCGCTGCCATTGAGGCACCATGGTTTGGGCCAGATAATCGAAGTGGTGCTTTTCACGGAAAAACTGAGTCTTGTTTGTCGTCAGTGCATTGATGAAAGCAACACGCTCATCAATGTCGCTTTCCACCCGCGCAAAGTAGTCCGGGAAGTTATCAATTCCCGTGCGACGCAACCGCCTTGCCAACCGGCCATACACCATGGAGTTTTTGCGCTCAGAGAGAGATATACCCGTCTCCCTGAGCATAAAGTCCTGAATGTATTTGAAGTCCTGCGCGGAAAAATCGAATTCGCGCTGCTCTTCGATTTGGCCAAGTGCCTTAATGGCATCCACCGTTAGAACTCCTCCCAGTCATCTTCATCAGCCGCAGAAATTGCCGGTCCATTTGAGAGTTTCTTCATTGGAGGTGGCGCTTTAGGCGCGGGAGGCGGCGTCGCCGCTTTGGCCGCTGGCGCGCTGCCTTGGAAGCTCTTTAAAGGTTCATTGCGGCTATAACCTGTCTTGCTGCTGTCGACCTGGAAGAAGCTGATAAGATTCATCAGTTCGCTGCCTTCATCACGCAGCGACTGACTCGCCGCAGAGGCTTCTTCTACCAATGCCGCATTCTGTTGCGTCATTTCATCCATCTTGACCACGGCTTTCGATATTTCATCGATACCGGTCGCCTGCTCCTGACTCGCTGAATCAATCTTGCCAATCAAGGTGGTGACTTCCGCGACGGCTTCAACAATCTCGCCGAGCATTGAGCCGGATTCGTCAACCAGACGTGAACCTTCTGCCACTTTCTCAACGCTGTCTTTGATGAGATCTTTGATTTCCTTCGCTGCGCCTGCACTGCGTTGGGCAAGGTTTCGTACCTCACCGGCTACAACCGCAAAACCACGTCCCTGCTCACCAGCGCGCGCAGCCTCGACCGCAGCGTTCAATGCCAACAGGTTGGTCTGGAAGGCTATCTCATCAATCACGCTGATGATGTCGGAGATACGTTTACTCGCTTTGTTAATCTCGCCCATGGCATCGACGGTTTGTTTCACCACATCGCCGCCTTTCTGGGCTTTCGAGCTGGCGTCCTGCGACAGACGGTTGGCAGATTTTGCGCTGTCTGCATTCTGTTTCACTGTGGAGGTCATCTCCTCCATGCTGGCTGCCGTTTGCTCCAGACTCGCTGCCTGCTCTTCGGTGCGTTCACTCAGATCGCTGTTACCTTCCGCTATCTCACCGGATGCAGACGCAACCCTTGCTGAAGATGCAGTGATCTTCTCAACCATGTCGCGCAGGTTGGTAATCGAGGTGTTCACCGCAGTCGCCAGTTCAGCAAAACTGCCCTGGTAGTTTTCAGGCATATCAACCTTGAGGTTACCGGATGCCACTTTAGACATCACATCCTGGCAGGTGGAAAGTGGCTCGACGATGCTGTCCAGCAGACCGTTGATGCCCTCACCGAGGTTAGCCATAAACCCAGAGTATTTGTTGGTGTCGATACGTGTGTTGAGACGGCCTTCTGCCGCATCATTGATAAGCCCTTGAACGTCGCGCTGACCGGCCATTTGCTCAGTGATGTCTTCCCACTGCAGCGCAGGACCAATGTAGTTTTTGGCAGCGTCATACATAGCAATACATGTCAGGGAGAATTCAAGATCCCCCACTTTAATGTGTGCGGTATACGGCAGGCGATCGGGGTTACTGATAATGGCGCGTTGATGAGCTGGGTTTTTATGGAAAATATCGATATTTTTGCCTACCAGATTGTCCGCCTGGAAACCTGGGAATAGCTGGCGCAACTCGTCTTCACGCTTTTGCAGCAGCTTTTTAAGTGCAGGGTTGTAATAGGTAATGTGACCATCTTTGTCCGCCATCATGATGTTGGTGGTCATGCCTTCCACGGCCGACACCAGACGACCGACCTCAAGCTCACGCTCGCGCAGGTGGGTAACATCACGCCATTCCAGACTGTTACCAATGTAGTGCCCTTTGGCGTCCATGATGGCCGCAACATTAAGCTCGATTTTGATGTCAGCGACCTGAATATCTGTCTTGTAGGGCAGGTTGTTCGGATCGGCCAACAGCTTACGCTGGTGCGCAGGGTTTTTGTGGAACTCATCGATACAGCGCCCCATCAACCACTCACTCGTCGCTTTGAAGCCCGACCAGATGGAGCGGAACTTGTCCTGGTGTTTTTCAAACAGCTTCAGAGTCTGGTCGTTGATGTAGGTGATCTGGAAGTCGCGGTCAATCAGCACCATGGCAGTCAGGGACTGGTCAATGGCCGCCTGTAGACGTGCCCGCTCATTGTTTGTCTTCAACGTTTCGGTGACATCCTCCCACTCAAGGGTATTGCCGATGTATTCGCCTTTGTCATTGTGTACCGCGCCGACTACCAAACGCAGTGAAATAGCATCTATCTCGATGATGGTTTCGTAAGGCAGGTTTGACGGGTTAGACAACATCTTCCGCTGGTGTGCAGGGTCTTTGTGGAACATGTCGATACAGGTGCCCACAATCCAACTTTTCTCAGCGCGAAAATTCGGCCACTTGGTTCGGAACAACGCTTCATGCTGCTGAAGCAGTTCAACCGTTTTGTTGTTGGCGTAGAAAACCTTGAAGTCTCGATCCACCATCATCAGCGCGGTTTGCGCTGTGTCCAGTGCAGACACAATGTGTGATTTCAGGCCCTGCGCATCGTTATTGCTTTCAGTTTCAACCGCTGTTTCTTTTTTCCACCACGACATAATTGTCAACCCTCGTTCAACAGGTCTGGCTGCGCTACTTCTTGCAACTCGTCAAAATCAAACAGATTTTCCAGATGAATCAACACCACATGTTTACCGTCAATGGAGGCGATCCCCTCAATAAAACGCTCATCCACTTTTACGTAACCCGGTGCCGACTTAATTTGCTTTGCCGACAGCTGATAGACTTCAGCAACGGCATCGACAATGATTCCCAAAGATTGTCCCGAACCATTTTTGACTATCACCACCACGGTGGTTTTACCCAAAACGGAGGGAGACATGTTGAACCTCTGGCGAAGATCAACAATGGGAATGTACTCTCCACGAAGCTCCAACACACCGAGCAAGTAACTCGCACTGTTGGGCAGTTTCCTGACATCCGACCAACCCCTGACTTCCTTTACATCCAGGATGTTGAGGCCGTACTCCTCATCCTCGATAAGAAAACTCAGGTACTCCATCACTTCGTCGTGCATTCCCCCTCCTCAATGGAGCAAACCGTCTATATCGAGCAACGCATCCACATCCAAAAGGCTCATCACTTGGGAATCTACATTCAGCAACCCACTGACAAATGGCATGACAATAGAGTCGCCAATAGGTGGGATCAGGGTGTTGTCCCCCATATCGATAACGTCAGATACCGCATCCACCACAATTCCCATCATCCGGTTGCCCCCTGCTTCGCCTGACTTAAGGATCAGGACCACAGTGGTTGGCAGGTATTCCACGGTACCGATATGAAACCGCACCCGTAAATCCATGATGGGAACAATCATGCCACGCAGGTTGATCACGCCGAGCACAAAGTCCGGTGAGCGCGGGATCACCGTTGGTTTCTCCCAAACGCGGATCTCTTCTACTGCCTTGATATCAACACCATAAAGTTCATGCGCCAGATCGAAACTGAGAAAATCCGATCCTTTCAGGCGGTCTTCACTGTCGAAGCCATCGTCTTCAAGGTTGGCGGTTGCCAAAGCTTGCTGTGCCATTGCCCTCTCCTACGCCGCTATATGGTTAGTGTTATCGCCAACGCGACTCAGGAAGCCGGTCATCAGCCCCTGAATATCCAGGATCAGAGAGACGGAACCATCACCAAGGATGGTGGCACCTGAAATACCATTCACCCGGGTATAGTTGGATTCCAGACTCTTGATCACCACCTGTTGCTGACCCAGCATCTCATCGAGCAGCAATCCAATGCGGTTACCTCCAGCCTCAACCAGACAAAGCAACTGCTTGTCGAGGACGCCGGATTCACCGAGCCTGAATTCTTCTTTCAGGCGCAGGATGGGGATGTTCTCATCACGCAGGCGGTATAGCTCGACACCACCGGTCGCGACCTTGACCCTGTCGGACTCGATCTGGATGGATTCGATGATTGAAATCAGTGGCACCACAAACACCTGATCCGCCAGTTTCACCAGCTGTCCGTCCAAAATAGCCAGGGTCAGTGGCAGACTGATACGGAAGACGCTGCCGACATCCGGCTCTGAATCCACTTCAATGTGGCCACCCAAGTCTTCGATGTTGCGCTTAACGACATCCATGCCGACGCCGCGTCCAGACACGTCGGAAACCGTTTCTGCGGTGGAAAAGCCCGGCGCAAAGATCAGGTTGTACACTTGGTGATCGGTGAGATCATCGAGGGAAATATCGGCGTGGAGCAGCCCTTTTTCGATGGCCTTTTTCCACACTTTTTCTTTGTTCAGGCCAGCACCATCATCACGGACCTCAATGACGATTGAGCCCCCCTGATGGTAGGCATTGAGGTTGACCCTACCGGTTTCATTCTTGCCTTTACCCTTTCGCACATCCGGTGATTCCAGGCCATGGTCAACGGCGTTTCGGACCAGGTGTACCAATGGGTCTGTAATCCGTTCGAGAACGGTTTTATCCAATTCGGTTTGCTCCCCTTCAATGATCAGCTCTACAGTCTTTCCTAGCTGGTTGGAGAGATCGCGGATAAGACGGGGGAAACGGTTAAACGCAAAGCTGATAGGGAGCATGCGGATATTCAGTACGCTCTCCTGCAGTTCTTTGGTGTTTTGCAACAATTGATCAAGACCCGCCTGCAGGCGTTCAAGTTTGTTTTCTGAGAAGTTCTGGCTCAGTTCAGTCAGCATGGACTGGGTGATCACCAGCTCCCCAACCAGGTTGATCAGGTTATCGACTTTATCGATTTCAACCCGGATCGAAGACACCGCGTCGCTTTTCGGCGCTGCCTGTTTGGCTGCAGATTTCCCGGTAGCCGGTTTTGCAGCCTGAGGTTTTGCCTCAGCAACCACTTCCTGCACGGCAGCTTGTGGCTCTACGACCACCTCTTCAGGCGCAGCCTGCGCGGACGAGGCATCGCGGCCGATGACAAGGTCACATTCATCTTCTACCCATTCGAATATCTCTTCGATCTGGGCTTTTTCGACATGGCTGTCTACCGAAATTTTCCAGCTCAGGAAACACATTTCCGGTTCAAGATCGGCCAGTGTCGGTAGCTTGTCCTGGATACATTCAATTTCGCAGTGAGCGCCAAGGTCAAACAGCTCGCGCAAGATACGCACCGGATCATTGCCCGAGAAAAACATCTCTTTGTGGGGCGTGAACAGGATTTGCCACTCGCCTTCATTGTTGGCATCACCTTCACTGATTTCTGATTCAGCGCCTGTAGCTGCCGCGTCAGGGCTAGCGCCAGACGCACCGCCGTTGAGCAGTTCATTCAGTTGCTCAGTCAGGGCATCGCGCAGTGCATGGTCAAAATCGGTGTCGGTCTCATAGGCCACCAGCATGCTGTTGATACAATCGCCGCCTTTGAGCAGCAGGTCGATGGTAGATGCATCCAGTCGACGTTTTCCTTCCCTGGCTTCGTCGAGAAGTGTCTCCATGACATGCGTGAACTGGCTGATTTCATTTAGATTGAATGTCGCACCACCGCCTTTAATGGAATGCGCAGCCCGGAATATCGTGTTGATGATATCCAAATCCACGTCGCCGTTGGGATCAAGGGCGAGTAACTCACGCTCCAGAATTTCGAGGTTTTCACGACACTCCTCGTAGAAAATCCTGCGCAGTTGATCCATGTCCAAAGCCATAACGATCTCCTCGGTCGAACACTAGATAACGCGTTGCAGGGTTTTCAATAAAGTGTCTGGGTTAAACGGCTTAACAATCCAACCGGTAGCACCGGCTGATTTGCCCATACTTTTCTTCTCAGCTGATGTTTCGGTAGTCAGCATCAGAATGGGCGTGAATTTGTATTGAGGCACCGCCCGTAACTGGCGAACGAATTCAAGTCCATCCATGTTGGGCATGTTAACGTCGGAAATAATGACGTCGTATTGACCCGCCTTTGCCTTATTCAGCGCTTCCGCGCCGTCATTGGCTGTTTCAACCTGATAACCGGCTTCCTTGAGCGTGTGGCTCACCATTTGACGGATTGAAACAGAATCGTCCGCAGCTAGTATTTTTCGCATACTGTCACCCTGATTGAACTACAAAAAAAACCTATTCAGCAAAGTCGCTTAAGCCCAAAGGCTCAACCAATCCCAGTGTTTTTGCCGCCCCTACCAACTCCCCAGAAGCCTGCTCCCATTTCCACTCTTTCGACTGGCTCTGGCAGAAGTTCTTGGCGGATAGCAGAAGTTGCAAACCCGGCGCATCGACACGTGATACTTCCCCACCGTCTATCAGCACACTGTCCGCCTTCTCGACTTCGGACTGCAGACGCTCTTTGAGGTCCAACACTTTAGTGATGTCCAGTTGTTCTCCTAGTGAGAAACCCATCGCAGAATTCCTTGACGTAGCTATTGACTTGCGTCGAAAAGTTTTACGTACAGTTAAGTGTAGCAATAATGCGAAAAATGGAAGTTTTTTAGTCAATTGGATTTAATGTGAGACAAGAAAGCTGGCTTACACATACAGTGTTCAGGGGAATTCACCGAGGTGCTTTATGGCAAAGCTCAACCAGACACCATGATCTAGGGGTATGGAAATCAGGTCAACCAAAGGGGAATGCCGCTCAAAGAGAAACCACAATGGTCTAATTGGAAGCAAATCAGCCAAAAAAACAGCAGTCGAACTATTTAGGCACGAATTTATTTTGACAACCCAGCCCTGCTGCTATTTAATGGAGCCCGTTGCCTCGATAGCTCAGTCGGTAGAGCAGGGGATTGAAAATCCCCGTGTCGGTGGTTCGATTCCGCCTCGAGGCACCATTTTTAGAAGTGGTGTTCACAGCAACATCAGTTCAACGGTTTGTGTGCCGGCTTAGCTCAGTTGGTAGAGCAACTGACTTGTAATCAGTAGGTCACCAGTTCGACTCCGGTAGCCGGCACCATCTAAAAACGAAAAAGCCTCGTCATTGACGAGGCTTTTTTGTATCTGGAATTCCATCCCAATCACGCTCCTTTTTATAACAAGCGAAAGTCACCCATATTTTCAGGTGACCGCGCTGAGTAGCATAACGATCAATAAGGACGTTTATGCTTTTACAAGAGCAGACGCTGTTTGAAAGTCTGTAATCAAGACGTCGCAGTACCCTCCCATCATTGCACCATGGATAGCCTGCACTTTTTCCAGACCACATGCTAAACCAATAACTTGAGGAACTTCTTTAAGCTGCTCCAAGTCAATGGCAATAACTGGGTCATCTTCTTTGGTGAGTACAGGATTACCGTGTTTGTCAATGTAGTGAAGACAAATATCACCAACAGCACCTAAGTCAATCAACTCTTGCAGCATCTGATGTTGGAAATAATTTCCACTGTTTCTCAAGTATTCCGAAGGCTCAATTTGCCCAATCCCGACAATTGCAATATCAATCTTTGCAAAAGTATCAAAGACATCTTTCACTTCAGGATCGGTAAGTATGCGCTTTTTAGCCTCAGCAGACCGCTCAATGCTCTGTGCAGGAAGCATGTGTGCCCGCGCGCCCAAAAGATTCGCAAGACGTTGGGTTAAAAACGTAGCCTGAAACGCGCCATTGTTTCCTACACCACCAAGCAATTGCACGACTTCTTTCGCTTTGGAGCGGGCAAAATGCATATTGTCCACCATGGCTGATATCGTCGAACTCCAAGAGGAAATACCCAAAATGTCATTCTTTCGCAACACGGTTTCCAAGTAGTGCGCCGCCGCGCTGCCAACATGAGATTTCACATAATCAATTGGAATATCAGGTGCCGTGTCGACCACTATCACTTGTTTCAATCGGTACTTATTCTGAAGGGAATACTCAAGATCCAAATGCATGCCGGGAGGCTGATGGATGCTGATTTTAACCAACCCTTCTTTTTGCGCTCTGGCAATGGCACGGGAGACGTACGGCTGAGACACTCGGAGTTGCTTAGCGATTTCCTGCTGCTTCAAGCTCTCTTTAAAGTAAAGGTGCGCAATCTTTAATACAGATCTAAGTTCATCTATTTCAGCCATGTCTGTCGCATTCTTCCCTTATTAATCCAAGATCAATTCATAGCCATACCACCGCAAACGTTAAGTGACTGGCCAGTTACATACCCACTGTCGTCATGTGCAAAGAAAGCAATAGCGTTGGCGATGTCTTTGGGAGAACCCGCATACTTCAAAGGAATATTATCAACCCATTCATCCATCAGTTCTCCCTTGCCGTAGCTCTTTTGAGTCGTCGACAGCATCTCTCCCCACACCCGGTCGTTATAGTCCCACATGTCGCTGGCAATAATACCTGGGCAAACTGCATTAACAGTGATACCAGTTGAAGCTAGCTCTAACGCAAGCGACTGGGTCACACCAATGACGCCCATCTTACTTGCTGCGTAATGAGGCGTGTATATAAAACCTTTTCGGCCTTGCAGTGAAGAAGTGTTGATTATACGGCCACGGCCTTGCTTCGTCATATATTTTGCGGCTTCGCGATTACACAACCAAACTCCGGTAGTGTTTACATCCAATACCTTTCTGAAATCACTTACCGGCATTTTATCGTAGGTATCAATTGTGATAATTCCTGCGTTCAACACAGCAATGTCAATGGAACCCAATGCTTGCTGTGCAAATGCGAACAGATCTTGAACCTGTGATTCGTCAGTGACATCGCACTGGAATGGGGTGATTGAGACTGTTTCAAACCTTTCCTGTAATTCTCTCGCAGTCGAGAAAATCAGGTCTGCATTTGAAGAGATAACCATATTTACGCCACGCTCAGCAAAATACTCGGCAATTCCTTTGCCGATTCCACGGCAAGCGCCGGTGATCACCATCTGTTTCCCTGTGAAACCTGTCATAAACCGCTCCTTCGTTTAATCATTTATTTGGCTGCAAAATTCAGAGTCGATATGTGGGGTTAACGGGTTGCAAGCTCCATTATCGAAACCTGACTTATCTCTCCGTCTTCAAGTATTCCTTGCTGTTCGCCATGAGCGAGGACAAGAACACGGTTTGATAGACCGATGACCTCATCTAGATCAGAACTCACGACAATGACTGCCATGCCGTCTCTGGCAAGATCAGCAATAACTTCATAAATCGCCGCACGTGCCCCGACGTCAATGCCACGTGTCGGTTCATCAAGGATAATGACTTTGGGGTGGCGCGAGATCCATTTTGCAATAATCACTTTTTGCTGGTTGCCACCTGATAGGTCTGACAGCTTTTGCTGTGGCGTCCCTTTGATCCCCATCTGTTGAATGGCTTCTCGTGCAAATTGGTTAACGACACCGGGCATCACCCAGTTGTCCGGAGCGATTCGGTCAAAATTGCCCACGGAGAGGTTATCTGCGATGGTATCATTTAACAGAAGACCCTCGTGTTTTCTGTCTTCTGGAACAAGGACTATGCCTTGTTGAATCGCATCTGCAGGGCTTTGAAAATCGACTGGTTCACCGTCCAGAAAAATCGTGCCACCTGATATCGGATCTGCGCCAGAAATTGCTCTTACAAGTTCAGTCCGCCCTGCTCCGACAATGCCCGCAACCCCAAGAATTTCACCTTGTTGAACGGAAAAGCTTATATTGCTGAAATCACCGGATGGGGAAGAGAGGTTTTCTACGCTTAAAACAGTGTGCGACTTTGCAACACTGCAATCGGGGAATACCCGGTCCACACTTCTTCCTACCATGTCGGACACCAGGGTATTGACAGGCACATCGGACGATTCGTGTGTAGCGACGTGCTTTCCATCTCGCAAAACAAAAATACGGTCAGCGATTTGAGCTATCTCATCAAGTCGGTGGCTGATGTAAATAAAAGCTACCCCCTCACTTTTCAGGCTATTTATCTGCTGAAACAAACGCTCTGTTTCTTCCCCCCCTAACGCCGCCGTTGGTTCATCAAGGATAAGAAACTGTGCATTGAGGGTGAGTGCTTTCGCAATTTCCACCTGTTGCTGAGCTGCAACCTTAAGTTCTTTCACCAAAGTATCTGGAGAGATATTCAACCCCAAGCGTTCCAACTGCTCACTGGCCAATAGGGACATTTTCTCTCTGTCAATTACACCATTGAGTACGGGGATCCGCCCGATAAACATATTCTCAGCGACGGAAAGTTCCGGTAACAACCGTATTTCCTGGTGTATCAATCCTATGCCCGCATTCAATGCTTCCTTTGGTGACCTAGGGGAATAGGGTTTTCCTTTCCAGGTCATTTCCCCTTTAGAGGGTTGGTTAATGCCGGCGATGATTGATGAAAGAGTCGATTTTCCGGCACCATTTTCTCCTAATAGAGCAACGACTTCACCCGGCTGCACAGACAGAGTGACATCTGAAAGTACCTCTACCGAACCATATGACTTACTGATACCGCGAATAGAGAGCCCGCGATGCGGGCTCGAGTTGTATTGGCCGAATGCCATAACTAGAATACCTCGCCCAGATTACGGATGTACTTCGATAAACTGGTCTACGTTATCTTTGACCGTCAAAGTTGCGCCTTGCAACTGAGTTTTGGGTACATAGTAGCCTTCAACAAGGTCTAGGGCAGAACGCACAGCCAAACGGCCCATAAACTGTGTTTGCTGGGTCATTGTTGCATCCAGTACACCATTTTTTACAGCTTCCAGACCAGCAGCATCTCCATCAAAGCCCACGACAATAATGTTGTCGGAAAGGTTTGACACTTTCGCCGCCTGAGCTGCCCCAAGTGCTAGAGCGTCTGCCCGGCCGAAAAGTACAGTGATGTTGGGATCGCGCTGCAACATATCTTGAGTGATAGAGAAACCTTCATCTTGCATCCAGCCTTTACTGGCTTGCTGTGCTACGACATTTAACTCAGGGTAACCATCAATGGCTTGGAGAAATCCTTTATTGCGATCGATTTCTGGCGTAGTACCAATTTGGCCTTGGATAACACCAATGCGTCCTTTCCCGCCAGTCATCTCGGCAACATATTCGCCCAATACGCGCGCAGCTTCCACACTATTGGTTGCAATAAATGTGTCGCCCGGAGCACCCTCTGGGTTTCGGTCTACTGTGATGATGGGAATGCCTGCTTTACGCGCTGCTTTAACAGGAACTGTTGCGGCAGTTGCACCCGCTGGGATGTAAATAATGGCGTCAACTTCCCTTGTAATCAGATCCTGAATTTGACTTACCTGAGTAGCAGAGTCACCTCGGGCATCAACCACGACAACTGAAGCGCCGACGCGTTTACCTTCTGCTTCTACAGACTGTTTAATCTGGTTAAAGAAGTCAGCTTGTAAATTTGCAACTGCCAATCCAATGGTATATTCCGCCCAAGCTGGCATTGAAAATATACTTGCAGCGGTAATGTATGAAATTAACAGACCTTTGCTTATCTTTTTAAACATGTCATGCTCCTTGTTTGACATTAGACTGTGTCATCGATTTATCTTGATGATGTGTAAATCACTTTTGTTTTTTCCCAAGCGTGTCGAATGCAACGGCAATTGCAATGACCACACCTATAACAACTTGTTGGAAAAAAGGTGAAACTCCCATTAAATTAAGCCCATTCCGGAGAACACCAATAATAAGAACACCAATTACAGTACCAAGAATTGCTCCCTTACCTCCCTGTAAACTGGCACCACCAATAACGACAGCAGCAATGGTATCCAATTCATAGGCGATACCTGCACTGGGTTGAGATGAATCAAGCCTTGCAGCAAGTGTCATTGCAGCAATGCCAGAAAGTAAGCCAGAAACAACGTAAACAATAATTGTTTGGCGGCTAACATTAATACCGGAGAGTCTTGCAACTTCTGCATTCCCTCCAATTGCATACAGGTTTCTTCCGTTAGCGCGATATTTGAGATATATCGCTGCGATAATAGTCATAACGATAAAGATACCCATTGTGATGGTTAAGACACCAAAAAAACGCTCAGTGGAAAAATTGGTGAACCACTCTGGAAACCCTACGACCTGCCTACCATCAGTAAGAATATTAGCTACTCCCCTCGCAATCGACATCATTGCTAACGTTGCGATAAAAGCGGGAAGGCGTGCTTTTGAAATAAGCAAACCGGAGATTAAACCACAAAAACCGCCACACAAAATACCCAGTAAAATTGACACTTCAAGAGGTAGCCCCATATGGCGCTCTAACCACCCCATTACCATCATGGAAAGTGCCAACACAGAGCCAACGGATAGGTCAATCCCCCCTATAATGATGACAGCTGTCATGCCTAAAGCTAGAATTCCGAGCACAGTAATTTGGTCAAGAATATTAAGGGCATTTCTCAAGGAGAAAAAATATTCGGAAGCAAAGGAGAAACCAATAATAAGTAAAACCAGACCGACAAAAGGACCAAATGCACTATTTGACACCATTTTCTCACGAAAACCACTCGTAATCTGTTTAGCACTCTGCTCTTGAGATTGTTCCAAAATATCCTCCAGCCTTCCGTTTCTGATTACATAAGTACATATACTGTTTTAATCTGTTTGATTAGTAGTTATTCGTTTATTTACTCAACTTAGTAAATCGTATATCCACCATCAATCATAATGTCTGCACCATTTATCATGTCGCTGCCATTGGTTATTAAGAAAATAACAGCAGCGGCAATCTCATCAGTATATGCAAATCTGCCCATCGGAATCTTGGCTTTCATTTCCTCCCCCTTTTCTCCTTGCCATGCTTTTTCGCCCATGGGAGTTAGCACAACGGTTGGAGAGATGGTGTTCACGTTGATACCGTGGGGTGCCCATTCCAAAGCCATGACTTTTGTCATTCCCAGCAACCCTGCCTTGGCTGAGGTGTACGCCACGTGCCCCTCAATAGCGATCGATGCAGCCTGAGAAGCGATATTGACGATTTTCCCTGCCCGCTTGCTTTCGATAAGCCATTTTGCAAAAGCAGAGCAAACTAAAAATGGAGCAGTCAGGTTAACGGCAACCTGCTTTTGCCACTGTTCATAACTAACCTCAATAGCAGGTTCAAGATGTACATATCCAGCGCTATTCACAAGAGCATCAATACTGGTGAAACGCTTAAGGATCTGTTCAAAAGTCTCTTCCACATTCTGTGGAATAGTGACGTCACAACAAAAGCACGCTACGCGATCAAAAAATTCACCGCCCGGCTGTGCATTAAGTTGCTCTAACGCGGTTTGCATTTTTTCTTGTTCAAATGGCGGGTAAACCAAAGCAAGCTCGCCGCCTTTCTGCAACACCATTTCATTGGTTGCCATGGCTATTCCACCAAAGCCTCCAACAACGGCTACTACCTTTCCACTCAAAGACTGTTGAGGGTCTACACCGTATCTCAAACTAACGTCGTACTTCGTTGCCATAGTTCGCCACCTCATAAATTAGGAATAAATATCTTTTGCTGAATATAAATATACACTGGACGAGACCAAGTGTTACATGAATGTTTAAAAAATGTGATGGCGATCGCCATGGATGCAACCTATTGATTTTAAAGAGATTAAATGGAAATCAGCCGTAAATGGAACTCGTTTGCTACCTTAATTCATTGATATTGTTAGAATAAAAATTCACACATGAATATTTTGTGAGCAAGGCGTTAGGGTGATATAAAATAAATATTCCAGTGCGAATATTTATAGGTGAATTTATGAATCCATATCAACTGACCCCAGAGTCCATCAGCCAAAAAGCGCGTGCCGTTAGACGCCGTATTATTCATTTGAACTCAGAAAGCCCAGCTGGAGGCCATACCGGGGCTGATCTCTCACAAGTAGAGATACTGTGCACCCTTTATTTTCGAGAAATGAACGTGAGTCCAGACCGGATAGACGACCCAGAAAGAGACATCTATATCCAAAGTAAAGGCCATGCTGTGGGTTGTTACTATTGTGTACTTGCTGAAGCGGGTTACATCCCAGAGGAATGGTTAAAAACCTATCAGCATTCAGACAGTAAGTTACCAGGTCATCCTGTCAGACAAAAAACCCCTGCTATCGAGCTGAATACTGGGGCTCTCGGTCATGGCTTACCCGTAGGTGTTGGATTGGCACTAGCCGCAAAAATGTCGGGCAGCAATAGACGTGTTTTTGTCGTTTGTGGGGACGGTGAATTGGCAGAGGGCAGCATCTATGAAGCAGCACTTTGTGCAGCCAAATATAAATTGGATAACCTGACTGTCATTATCGACCACAACAAACTTCAATTGGCAGGCCCAACCAAAGACATCATGCCCCTGGATCCACTGGTAGATAAGTGGGAGGCATTTAATTGGGCGGTAAGCGAATGCAATGGCAACGAACCACGTTCTTTAATTGCAGCTCTGGAGGCTATTGATGGTGCCGGTGGCAAGCCTAGCGTGATCATTGCTCATACCAAAAAAGGAGCAGGTATCAGTTTCATTGAAGACCAGCCTGCATGGCATCACCGCGTCCCGAAAGGAGATGAAATCGAGCGCGCACTGGCTGAACTAGGAGATTAATACATGGAACATACACATCTAGCTAACGTTATGGTTTCTACTTTCAACAATTTGGTGGATCAAGGCGTGGACTTGGTTGCCGTCGTTTCTGACTCCACATCCACAGCCAAAATTGGTCCGTTTATGGACAAACACCCTGAGCGAGTTATCAACGTTGGCATTGCAGAGCAGTCACTGGTCAGCACTGCGGCGGGCCTTGCGTTGGGGGGAAAGGTGGTAGCGACATGTAATGCTGCGCCATTTCTGATTTCGCGCGCAAATGAACAGATCAAAATTGACGTTTGCTATAACGATGCGAATGTCACGATGTTTGGCCTGAATGCCGGTGCAAGTTACGGACCGCTAGCAAGCACACATCACTCTATCGACGATATTTCTGTTATCCGGGGCTTTGGCAGGGTTGAGATATTTGCGCCAGCAGATGCAATAGAATGTCAGCAGATTGTGGAGTATGCCCTCAAAAAACAGGGGCCTGTTTATATCAGGTTGGATGGCAAGCCACTACCTGTACTGCATGATGCGTCGTACCGCTTTGTGCCGGGAAACATCGATACACTAAGCGAAGGTGAACAAATTACCCTGGTCGGACTGGGCTCAACTGTTCATGAGGTTGTGGATGCAGCTCATCAACTTAATAATGAGAGAATCAAAGCTCAGGTACTGAGCTTACCGTCAATTCGACCGCTTAACAAAAAGCAGCTGGCTGACGCGATAAGTAAAACGCCTTACGTTATCAGTGTTGAAGAACATAACGTCAATGGCGGAGCTGGCGCTATCGTTGCTGAAGTGATTGCAGAGTATGGTATTTCTGCAAGGCTGATTCGACTCGGTATCCCCGACGGTGAATATGCCATTGCAGGAAACCGGGCTGACACACGTGCGCGACACGGGATTGATGCTAAATCGGTGGTGTCTATGGCGAAACAGTTACTGAAAAGTCAACAATAAGGATCCGGAAACCCGAGGTTACTATGGAAGAGTATATTCTCAGCATTGATGCAGGTACGACCAATATTAAAGCTGCATTGGTCAATCGACAGGGGCAATTTTCCGGTAGCGCAAGTCAGGCTCTTAGTATGCATCACCCATTACCTGGGTGGTCAGAGCAAGACCCAAATCAAATTCTCAGGGCACTTAAGCAAACCGTTCAAGAGTGTATCCATGGAGTTGGCCGAACTACTCTCAAGGGAGTTTCAATCAGTAATCAGCGGGAATCGATATTGGTTTGGGACAAGTCGAGTGGCAAAGCTATCGTTCCCCTTATTTCTTGGCAATGCAATCGCTCCAAAGATGTCTGCACACACTTGATAAAAAACGGACATCAAGAAATGGTTTACGCGAAAACCGGCCTAGTCATCGACACGCTTTTTCCTGCTGCAAAACTGAGCATGACGTTGGATACTTTACCAAACGCAACAGAAATGCTTTCATCCGGAAAATGGTTGGTTGGTACTGTTGACGCCTGGTTATTATGGCACTTGAGTGACGGAGAAATTTTCGCCACCGATGTCAGTAATGCTTCCCGGACGCAACTGTACAATATCCACGAGCAGCGTTGGGACAAAGATCTGCTTGATCTTTTTCGTATCCCTGAAGCGTGCTTACCAGAAGTGAGGCCTTCTTCATCCTCTTTCGGTTGTGTAAAAGCATTCACCAATGAAATAGACGGATTGCCCATCATTAGTATGATCGGTGATTCCCATGCTGCGTTGTATGGACACACAAATTTTTCTGAGGGTGTTAAAGCGACGTACGGCACCGGCTCCTCCCTTATGGCTCCAGTATCATCACCTATCGTTTCGCAAGAAAGAAGCCTAACAACAACCGTTGCCTGGCAAGATGATGAAGGCATGACGTTTGCGCTGGAAGGGAATATTTTGCATACAGGAGCTGCAGTTGGATGGATGAGCTCTCTATTCAATGGGATCAAGTCAGAAGACCTCACCCGCATTCCCGCCTTACTTTATGACAATGGAGGCGTCTACTTCGTACCAGCATTGTCAGGACTGGGAGCGCCTCATTGGAATTCGAATGTGAAAGGAATCATTTGTGGGTTAACAGATTCCATCACCACTGAACATCTCGTCCGCGCAGCGCTTGAATCCATAGCATTCCAGGTCAAAGATGTATTCGACGCTATGGAACAAGCGACAGGCAGAAAACTCAATCGGTTGTTTGTTGATGGTGGACCCACTGCAAACCCATGGCTAATGCAGTTTCAGGCTGATGTGTTAAACCGCCCCATTGTTAGGAGTAAAGTCCCAGAGGTATCTGCCTTAGGTGCTGCCTACTTAGGGGGCAAAACGCTTGGCTGGTGGAACACCCATGACGAAATATCAACATTGGAACGTGCCACCGAAATATTTGAACCTAACCCCAGTGCCATACATTTAGAGGCCATTGAGGGGTGGAAAAGTGCCATAGCAAAATGTCTAACCAACACATGAGGATGTTACAGTCTAGCGCGTTACCTCTAGCTTAATGTAACAAGAACACAATAGCCTTGTGTTTGTTTCCAAAGCAACTTATGGGGCTAGCCTTGTATTGGCGTAGCGCGAATGAAAATAGAACATCAAGCATAACAGCGTACAGTGTGAAGACACATAACGCCCGACACATTTGCCGGGCGTTATATGTTTAGAAGACACCAACCATTGGATTTGGTTAGAGTAATTATTGAAATATCGACTTTAGCCAGCCAACCGGGTCGGGCTTTTCACAACGTTCTTGCCAATACCCTTTCGGATCCCACATCGGCAACTTGGTATCGCTAAAGCAGTCTGTCACAAACTGCCCTTCCCGCACCTGATAAGGCACGCTGGTGATTTGTGGCGGCCAGCTCAACACCAAAGGCTCTGGCTGTCTGGCCTTGATGTAATCAGCATAGACCCGCAGCGCGCCCGAGGAGCCGGTCAGCTTGGTCGATTTGTTGTCGTCCCGTCCCAGCCACACCGTCACCACTTCACGGCCATCTATCCCCACGTACCAGCTGTCGCGGTTGTTGTCTGTCGTACCAGTTTTTCCAGCAAGACCAGCCCAACCCAATGCGCCATTCAGTGAACGTGCCGTACCGGCTCTTACCACATCTTTCATCGCATACAGGGTCAGCCAGCTCGCCTGCTGGGAGACAGCCTGGCTGGACTTCGGCCAGTTGCGGTACAACACCTGCCCTTCACCGGTTACCACTGCCCGAAGCGCCGTCAGCTCAGCTTTGCGGCCTACGCTGCCAATGGTCTGGTACATCTGGGTCACTTCCATCGGTGTCAGGGTAAACGCCCCCAAAAGCAAGGAAGGTACGCGGGTGATCTGGCTTGGACTGACCCCAAGCTCTTCAAAGGTATCAATCACGTTGTCCAGGCCAAGTGCTAAGCCCAGGTTCACCGTCGGCACATTGTAGGAATTTGCCAGCGCCACCATCAGTGGCACTTGACCGCGGAACTTGCGGTCATAGTTACGCGGTTTCCACTCGCTGCCCTGATCGCCTTTCAGCACGATTGGCTTGTCTTCAATCGGGGTGGCAAGGTTGTATTTATCCGGCTCAGAGAGCGCTGTCAGATACACAGGCGGTTTGGACAATGAACCTATCTGGCGGCTGCCGTTCATCGCACGGTTAAACCCGGCAAAGCCTGGACGGGCACCACCAACCATAGCGCGGATTTCCCCGCTCTGGCGGTCAACAATCACCACTGCCGCTTCCAGCTCGTCACCGGCCACTTTCTTCAGCGCTTTAACCTGATTGACCACACTTTTGTCGATCAGCGACTGTGACAGCGGATCCAGGGTACTGAATACCCGTAATCCGCCGTCCGGGTTGAAGTCACTGCCGACCTTTTCCCGGATCTCTTGCGCTAACTGCTCGAAATAGGCTGGCTGGCGGCTGCTCAGACTCGGCGATTTCTGGATACCCAGTTTACGCCCGGCGGCTGTCGCGTACTGGTCACCGGTAATGAAGCCGTTTTCCATCATCATGCGCAGGATGAGGTCACGACGCTCCATCGCCCGCTCCGGGTAGCGCCAAGGGTTGTAATAGGAAGGCCCTTTCACCACACCCACCAGCAGCGCAAGCTGATCAATCGTCAGCTCTTCAATCGGGCGGCCAAAATAAAGACGCGCGCCCAAAGGGAAGCCATAAACTGCCTGACCACCTGCCTGCCCCAGATACACTTCATTCAGATAAGCTTCGAGAATGCGGTCTTTGCTATAACGGTAATCGAGCAAAATCGCCATGTAGGCTTCCTGCGCTTTACGCCACAGGGTGCGCTCACGGGTCAGGAACAGGTTTTTAGCCAGTTGCTGAGTCAGGGTTGAGCCCCCCTGTACCGTACGTCCCGCTTTTAGGTTAACAACAAGCGCGCGGGCTATCGCTAAAGGCGAGACCCCTTCATGGTGATAAAAATCGCGATCTTCCGTGGTGATCAGGGCATCGACCAGGAACTCAGGGAAGCGCTCGCGCGGCAGGAAGATGCGCTGCTCTTCATTCTTGGACTCCATCATGCCAAGCAGCTTGGGCTCAATACGCAGGTATCCGAGTTGCTTTCCACTGTCGAGTTGCTTGAGGCTCTGCACCCCTTCGCTGTCGAAGGTGATCATCACATGCTGGGCGGTTTCCGGGCCATCTTCGAACTCAAATGGCCGGCGGATAATTTCCACCCGGGTTTTCGAGGCTGAATACTCACCAGGACGGCTTGGGTCGCGAACCCGCTTGTAATTGAGTAAATCCAGTTCGCGTTTGAGTGTATCAATGCTTACTGCCTCTCCCGGTGCGAGATGGAGAATACGGCCATACACGACCGCAGGCAGTTGCCAGATCTGGCCGTCAAAGCGCTCCTGGATTTTTCCGTCGAGGTAGATACCCCAAATTGCCAGGGAAGCAACAACCACCAGGGTAAATTTGAGGCCCAGCATAAACAGCTTTCGTCCCCATCCCGATTTGGCGGCAGCGGGGGCTTTTTTTGTACTCGTCCGTTTGCGAGGCGCGCGTTTTGGCGTCTTTTTCGTTTCTTTAGTCATGAAGTCGTTTTTCAGGCTTCCGGTTTAAAATGGCGTTTGGTCAGCCGGGTTGGCTGATGGGTGGCCGGATCGTCCGGCCAAACGTGTTTAGGGTATCGACCCTTCATTTCTTTTTGCACTTCCCTGTACGCCCCCTGCCAGAACCCCGCGAGATCCTGAGTGATCTGCAACGGCCGCTGTGCCGGGCTGAGAAGTTCAACCACTAATGTCACTTTACCATCAGCAATGGTTGGGGATGTCGCCTGTCCATACATTTCCTGCATGCGTACGGCCAGTGCCGGTTTTTGCGAAGGCTGGTAGCGGATAGTAATGCGTGAACCCGTCGGCACTTCGTAGCTTTCCGGTAGTAAACGGTTCAGCTCTTTGGTGGTATCCCAGCCAAACCAGGCTTCCAGTGCGCTGAAATAATCGATTTTTTTCAGATCCTGCATGCTGCGAAGGCCATTCATAAACGGCGCCAGCCATTCATCCATCGCCGCCAGCAAGCTCTCATCATCCAGTGATGGCAGCTCAAGTGCCAGTTCCCATTCGATGGCGCAGCGCGCACGGTTTAACAGGCTCTGTGCCTTGTCCGACATCGGCAATGCATTGATGCCTTTACGCTTGATGGCTTGCAGCAATGCGCGGGTCAGCATTTCATCACTCAGCTTGGCGACTGGCTTGCGCGACACCACAATCTCACCACAGCAAAGGTGGGCTTCAGCCACCAACGCCCCTTTTTTCTCATCCCAGTCTACCCACTCACGTTCAGAAAACAGTGAAGGCAACTGGGTTTGCAAGGATGCAAAATCACTCTGGCAAGCCGTGAATATCCGGCTATCCCCTTGTGACACGCTCATCAAATCCACGGCCACCAGTGCCTCTTCCCCGGATAGCGGGTGATCGGCATCAATTTGGGCACCGTGCCCATTGCTCAGTAGATAGCGGCCATTGTTACCCCGGGATTTTGCGATGCGATCCGGCCAGGCACAGGCGGCAAGTATGGGCAGCCACTGTGAGGAGAGATCTTTCCCTAGGGAAATGCCCATACGCGAAGCGAGCTGCTCAGCCCGTTGGCGCACCGTAGTCTTTTTCATCGCCATGGATACCTGCAGGCGCAAATCCGGCTCCGTTTTTCCTCGCGGAGGCTCTTCAGCCCAGCCCGCAAGCCAACAGGCGGTGGAAGCAGCTTCCTGGCCAAATTCCTTCGCGGCCACCAACATGGCACCAAGCCGCGCATCCGTACCAAGCGCCGTTACCTGTTTGCCCTTCGCAGTAAGGGCAGTTTGTTCATCCAGGATACCAAACTGTCTTAGCAGGATAACAGCCTGCTGCCAGTGCTGCGTCGGTGGCAGGTCAAGCCATTGCAAATCCTCTGGCGCACAGCCCCACTGCACCACTTCCAGCACCAGTTGCATCAGGTCACTGGTAACGATTTCCGGATCCGGTACCGCACGCATGCGCTGGAAGGTCTCTTCACTGTATAGGCGCAGGCAAACCCCTTCGGACAAACGTCCTGCCCGTCCCATGCGCTGAATCGCCGACGAGCGGGCAATCTGCACCGTTTCCAGCTTGGTGATGCCGGTTTTGCGGTTAAAACGGGCGACCCGCTCCAGTCCAGAATCCAACACCAGACGAATACCTTCAATGGTCAGACTGGTCTCCGCAATGTTGGTCGCCAGCACCACTTTGCGTTTACCTTCCGGCGCCGGTGCAATTGCCGCCTGCTGCTCATGCGCGCTCATTTGCCCATAAAGGGGACAGACCATCACACCGTCTGAAACCTTGCCCTCCAGCGCTTCTGCCACCCGGGTGATTTCCCCGGCGCCCGGCAAAAACACCAATGCAGAGCCTTCTTCTTCCTGCATCAACTTGGCAACCGCCGACGCCAGTGCATTTTCATATCCGAACTGGCGTGCAACAGGCAGGTACCGCGCTTCTACGGGAAAACTGCGCCCTTCGGATGTCAGCACCTTCGCGTCAGGCAGTAAGGTGGTGAGCGCCGCATCATCAAGCGTCGCTGACATCACCAGCAAGGTAAGATCGTCACGCAAGGCGCCTTGTACATCGAGCGACAGCGCCAACGCCAAATCGGCGTGCAGGCTGCGTTCGTGGAATTCATCGAAGATCACCAGACTGACGCCATCAAGCTCAGGATCGGTCTGGATCATCCGGGTCAACACCCCTTCGGTGACAATCTCCAGTCGGGTTTTGTCACTGACACGGGTTTCGCCGCGTACCCGCAGACCGACGGTTTCACCCACCTTCTCTCCCAATTGCGACGCCAGAAAACGGGCAATGTTGCGTGCAGCCAGGCGGCGGGGCTCCAGCAGGATGATCTGTCCTTCAAAAACATGGCGTGCCAGCAACGCCTGCGGCAGACGGGTTGATTTACCTGCGCCCGGCGGCGCTTTCAGGATCACCTGGGGTGATTGGGTCAATGCAGAAATAACATCATCCAGGATGCTGTCGATAGGGAGCTGTGACAATGGAAAGGCCTTTGTGTCAGAATTACCCGCACAGTATACCTGCTGGAAATGGCTCAACAACGCTGGAGGGATGGGGAAAGTGAGTAAGGAGACGCGCCGCCTGTTTTTCGCACTGGATTTAAGTGACGCGCACAATGCCGCCAGCCGTGACGCCATTGTTGGGTTGAAACGCCAGCTCGCACCGCAGGGGCGTCCGGTACCGGATGATAACCTGCATATTACCCTCGCCTTTCTGGGCGAAGTTGACAGCAAAGCCTACCGCAGGCTGTGTGAAACGGCCGATACCCTCACCTGCCCGCCACTTTCCCTGATCACCACCCAAACCGGCTATTTCCCTGCGCAATCTATCCTCTGGCTGGGCATCGCTGAAAATACCGCCCTTCGCCTGCTGGCCGAGAAATTGCAGTCGGCAGCTGCAGAGATTTTAAACCGCCCCGCAGAGCACAAATTTGTGCCACATATTTCCTTACTTCGGCGAGCAAAGCCAACTGAAGCACCACTGACGCTCCAACAGCCTCTTCATTTTCAGCGCGTTGGGATTTACGCCTCTGTGCCCTTAGAAGAAGGTCATGGCGTGCGTTACCAATGCCTGAATCACTGGACACTGACTGATTAATCCCCCTAAAGGACACCCATGAAATTTTCCCCCGCCTTGCAACCGGCAACACTGATTCGCCGCTACAAACGTTTTCTGGCCGATGTGACCTTACCGGACTCGGAGGAGGTCACTCTCCACTGTGCCAACACAGGCGCAATGACGGGGTGTGCTACCCCGGGAGACACGGTGTGGTATTCCACCTCGGACAACCCCAAGCGCAAATACGCGCGCAGTTGGGAGTTGACCGAGACAAAAGCAGGGCACTGCATCTGCGTAAATACTGCCCGTGCCAACCACTTGGTGGTTGAAGCAATAAATGAGGGAGTGGTCAAAGAACTGCGAGGTTACGAAACCCTGCGAACTGAAGTGCCCTATGGTGAAGAAAAGAGCCGCATCGATATTTTGCTTCAATCACCGGGTGAACCTGACTGCTATATCGAAGTAAAAAGTGTCACCTTGCTGGGTGATGATGGGCAGGGATTTTTCCCGGATGCTGTCACAACTCGGGGACAAAAACACTTGCGGGAACTCGCCGCTATCGCCCAGCAGGGAAAGCGGGCGGTATTGTTCTTCGCGGTACTGCATTCGGGAATTGAGAGAGTTTCAGCGGCAAAACATATAGATGCGGTCTATAATCAGTTACTTAAGGAAGCTCAGCAATTGGGGGTGGAGATTTTGTGTTACCAAGCGGCACTTTCTCCGGTCTCTATGAGCATAAAGAACCATATCCCGTTCTCCCAGATTTGAGAAAAAATGTAGACATCTTCACACTGGGATGACAAGAGGCGAAATCAAAGATTGCCTCGATATAGGGTTTCTGATATAGATACCGCCCTCTTTTGACCAAGCAGGTCAGGGTGTATTTAGGAGAACGCTTAATGCCAGAAAGCAAAGTAAAAAAATCGCTGGGCATCCTGGCTACCGCCGGGTTAGAACCTTACCAAGAAAAGGCTGGCGAGGAGTACATGAATGATCAGCAAATGGATCATTTCCGTAAAATCCTCCAAGCGTGGCGTAACCAGCTGAGAGAAGAAGTTGACCGTACTGTATTGCACATGCAGGACGAAGCAGCAAACTTCCCAGACCCTGTAGACCGTGCTGCGCAAGAAGAAGAATTCAGCCTGGAACTGCGCAACCGCGACCGTGAGCGCAAGCTGATCAAGAAAATCGAAAAGACGCTGCAGCGTCTGGAAGATGATGATTTCGGTTTCTGTGACTCATGTGGTGTAGAGATCGGCGTTCGCCGTTTAGAAGCCCGCCCTACCGCGGATCTATGCATCGATTGCAAAACCTTGGCAGAAATCAAAGAGAAACAAATGGCTGGCTAAGCCTTTGGTACTCAACCAAGTTTTATGGCAAAAAGGGAGCTGGTGCTCCCTTTTTCCTTTTTCAGAGTAAATGACACCTAGCATGCACTACATTGGCCGTTTTGCCCCCTCGCCCTCTGGCCCACTCCACTTTGGTTCGCTGGTGGCCGCGCTGGGCAGTTACCTGCAAGCCAAAGCCAATCAAGGCACCTGGCTGCTACGTATTGAAGACATCGACCCTCCCCGGGAAGTTGCCGGTGCTTCGGACGCAATCTTGCGCACTCTGGATGCTTACGGCTTGCACTGGGATGGTGAGGTGCTTTACCAACACACCCGCCATGAGGCCTATCAGGCACAAATTGATGCCTGGCTAAAAGCAGGCGAAGCCTACTATTGCCAGTGTACCCGCCGCCAAATCCAGGATGCGGGGGGTATCTACCGAGGACTGTGTCGCCAGCGCAGTGTCGGGGCTGAAGGTGCCGCAGTGCGTGTCTGTATTGATAACCCGGTTACGGCATTTACAGATATCAAACACGGTGAGCTGGCACTCGACAGCGCCATGGCTGCGGAAGACTTCATCATCAAACGTCGTGATGGTCTCTACGCCTATAACCTGGCCGTTGTGCTGGACGATATTTATCAGGGTGTTACCGAAGTGGTGCGTGGTGCAGACTTGATTGAGCCAACAGGCCGACAGGTTTCCCTTTATCAAAAACTGGGCGCAGCGCCGGTCAGTTATTTACACTTGCCGCTTGCACTCAACGCGGACGGTAATAAGCTTTCTAAACAAAACCACGCGCCCGCTATCGACAACGCCAATCCCGGCCCGGCTATGGAAGCGGCATTGTCATTTTTAGGCCATCCGGTTGCGGCAGAATTGCAGGGGGCACCGGTAGAAAAATTGCTCCGTTGGGGCATAGAAAACTGGCAGATAAGCAAACTGCCCAATGAGACGGAAGTGATTACAGCTTTCTAAAATGCAAAGCCGTGATATATGATATGCCGTCGTTTTTTTGGCCCGACCTGTCAGATACGAGGTGAGTTATCTTTAATCGAGTTACCAGCTTTTGCCGTAAGGTATTGAATCGCGATAATAAAACGCGCGAAATCAGTGACCTGAAGCTAGAAGTTATTCCTCGCCAAGAGCACGGTATATCAAGAAAAGATATCAGCGAAAATGCGCTGAAGGTGCTCTATCGCCTGAATAAGGCTGGCTATGATGCCTACTTGGTAGGCGGTGGTGTGCGCGATTTAATGCTGAATAAGCAGCCGAAAGATTTCGACATCGCGACCAGCGCAACGCCGGAAGAAGTGCGTAAACTCTTCCGCAACTGTCGTCTGGTTGGCCGTCGATTCCGCTTGGCGCACATCCTGTTTGGTCGCGACATCATTGAAGTTGCGACATTCCGTGGCCACCATGCTGGTGAGAAAGGGGAAAAGTTTGCCAGTCAGTCTAATGACGGCATGCTGCTGCGTGACAACGTGTACGGCACCATCGATGAAGATGCTGAACGTCGCGATTTCACGGTCAACGCCCTTTACTACAACATAGCCGACTTCTCCGTGCGTGATTACGCCGGTGGCGTGGAAGATCTGAATAACCGCGTGATCCGCCTGATTGGCGATCCGGAAACCCGTTACCGTGAAGACCCGGTACGTATGCTTCGCGCTGTGCGCTTTGCCGCCAAGCTCGACATGCAAATCAACGAAGCAACCGCAGCGCCTATTCCGGCACTGGCGCATTTGCTGCGTGATATCCCGGCTGCGCGCCTGTTTGAGGAAAGCCTCAAACTGCTGCAATCAGGCAACGGTTTTGCGACATACCACATGCTGCGCGACTACCAACTGTTTGCACCGCTGTTCCCTATCCTCGATGAACATTTCACCGAAGAAAGAAACAGTAAGTGTGAGCAGATGATTGAGCAGGTGCTGAAATCGACCGACCACCGCGTCGAGCACGATCAACGCATCAACCCGGCATTTATGTTTGCTGCGATGCTGTGGTACCCGCTGGAAACCCGCGCTGAAGAAATCGCGTTCGAAAGTGGCCTGAGCTACTACGATGCCTTTATGGTAGCGGCGAACGACATTCTGGATGAGCAAGTGAAGAGCATTGCTATCCCACGTCGCTTCACCGCCATGATCCGTGATATCTGGCAATTGCAACTGCGCATGAGCCGCCGTTCGGGTAACCGTGCGTACAAACTGCTGGAACAACCAAAATTCCGTGCTGCATTCGACTTCCTCGAAATGCGTGGCGAAATTGAAGGTGGCCAGTTGAAGGAGCTTGCGGCCTGGTGGGATGATTTCCAGAAAGCGCAGCGCGACGAGCGTCATGAAATGATGCAGGCACTGAACAAAGCCAGCACGGCGAAGAAAACCCGCCGTCGCCGTAAGAGCAAGCCACGTCGCCGCAAACCGGGTTCTAACTCAGAATCATGAACCGCGTCTACATAGCTATTGGCAGTAATCTGGGCGATCCTATCCGTAAGGCGCAAGATGCGATTGCGGCGCTTAAGTTACTGCCAAACAGCCGGTTTGTTGCCACCTCATCCCTTTACACCAGTAAACCGATGGGGCCGTCAGACCAGCCAGATTATGTAAATGCGGTAGCCAGCATTGACACCGAGCTCGAACCGTTGGATCTTCTGGATCATACACAGCGTATAGAGCTGGAGTTTGGCCGCGAGCGCAAAAAGGAGCGCTGGGGCCCAAGAACGCTGGATTTGGATATTCTCCTCTATGGGGATCTCCAGCTTGATAGTGAACGGTTAACCGTTCCACACTACGGGATGAAAGTACGGGAATTCGTGCTTTACCCTCTCGCCGAAATAGCCCCTGACTTGCAACTGCCTGACGGCACTGCTGTCGCGGAGCTGGTCGCCGCCACCGACAGGAACGGCCTGACCATCATCGCGTAAGCACCAATGCCTCGGCACCTAAAAGGAAAGTGAGCAGGGTTTGGGAGACAAAATGAAAAAAATTACGATTAATACCTTGATGGCATGGAAGCAGGAAGGACGTAAATTTGCCTCGGCAACTGCTTATGATGCCAGTTTTGCCCAATTGTTCGAATCGCAGGAAATGCCCGTGTTGCTGGTTGGTGACTCCCTTGGCATGGTACTGCAAGGAAAAAGTGACACCCTTTCTGTCACGGTTGAAGACATTGCCTATCACACGCGCAGCGTGCGTGCCGGCAGCCCACATTGCCTGTTGATGGCGGACATGCCTTTCATGTCTTACGCCACGCCGGAAGACGCCTGTAAGAATGCCGCCGTGCTGATGCAAGCCGGTGCCAACATGGTGAAGCTGGAAGGCGGTGCCTGGCTGGCAGAAACCGTCACCAAGCTGACACAACGCGCGGTACCTGTGTGTGCCCACCTCGGCTTAACCCCACAATCGATCAACATTTTTGGCGGCTTTAAAATCCAGGGCCGCGATGAGCAAAAAGCCGAACAAATGGTACAGGACGCCCTGGCACTTGAGGCCGCTGGCGCACAGGTTATTCTGCTGGAATGTGTACCCAAAGCGTTGGCAGCGCGCATTACCGACGCGGTTCGCGTGCCGGTTATCGGCATCGGTGCAGGCAATGCGACCGACGGCCAGATCCTGGTAATGCACGATATGTTTGGTATCTCTGCCAACTACATTCCGCGCTTTTCCAAAAACTACCTGAAAGAGACGGGAGACATGCGTTTGGCAGTTGCCCGTTATATCGAAGAAGTGGCAAGCGGCGAGTTCCCTGGCCCTGAGCAGACGTTTAACTAAGGAATGCTGAATAATGCAAGTGATCGCTGAGATTGCCCCACTACGTGAACAAATTCTGCAATGGCGCCGTGAAGGTCAACGCATCGCGTTTGTCCCTACCATGGGTCACCTGCACGACGGTCATCTAACGCTGGTGCGCCGCGCCCGTGAAAATGCCGATGTAGTGGTTGTAAGCATCTTCGTTAACCCGATGCAGTTTGATAAGGCCGACGATTTGGCCGCGTACCCACGTACGCTGGACGAAGATCTGTCCAAGCTTAATGGCGAAGGCGTGGAAGTGGTTTTCACCCCGAGTGCTGACGTCATGTATCCGAACGGCATGGATCAACACAGCTATGTTGATGTGCCAGGCTTGTCCGGTGTGATGGAAGGCGCTTCCCGCCCGGGTCATTTCCGTGGCGTGGCGACTGTGGTGAGCAAGCTGTTCAACATGGTACAGCCTGACGTTGCCTGTTTCGGCGAAAAAGACTTCCAACAGCTGGCCGTGATCAACAAGATGGTGGCTGACCTTTGCCTGCCGATCGAAATCATCCCGGTCGCTACGGTACGTGAAATGGACGGCCTTGCCATGAGCAGCCGCAATACACGACTGACTGTGGATGAACGCCAACGCGCGCCGGTGCTGGCTAAAACCCTGCGCTGGATCAGCAGCCAGATGCGCGGCGGACGCTCGGACTACAGTGAGCTGGTACTGGACGGCAATGACCAGTTGCGCGCAGCAGGCCTGGAGCCGGACGAAATCTTTATCCGCGATGCCCACACGCTTCAGCCTATCAACGAGCACACCACCAAAGCCGTGGTACTGGCGTCAGCCTTCCTCGGTCAGGTCAGGCTGATTGACAACCTGACTATCGACCTCGCCCCACAGGTGAGTGACGACAGCGAAGAGTCATGAGCTGCCACAAAAAAACCGCCGTACAACGGCGGTTTTTTATTACCTGCAAATCAGTGGTGTTCAGCTGCGAAGCCCGATACCGCGGCTGATGAGATACCAAGCCAAGGTATAAAGACCGGCAATAAACGCCAGCAGGACAGCAAATGAGGTAACGATATTCACGTCCGACACACCCAGAAAGCCGTACCGGAACGCATTGACCATGTAGACGATCGGGTTGAGCTTCGATACCCCCTGCCAGAACTCAGGCAGCAATGACAGCGAATAGAATACCCCGCCCAGATAGGTCAGCGGCGTCAGGATAAAGGTCGGAATAATGCTGATATCGTCAAAGCTGCGCGCATAGACCGCGTTGATCAGCCCTCCCAGGGAGAACAGAATCGACGTCAGTACCACAGTCGCAACGATCACGCCAAGGTGCGCAATGTGCAGATCGACAAAAAACAGCGACACGACCGAAACGAGGAAACCCACCGCCAAACCGCGGCACACCCCGCCACCGACATAGCCGGCAATGATGATGTAGTTGGGCACCGGCGCCACCATCAGCTCTTCAATGTTGCGCTGCAGCTTGGCACTGAAAAATGAGGATGCCACATTGGAATAGGAGTTGGTGATCACCGACATCATGATAAGTCCGGGCACGATGTAGGCCATGTAACTGAAGCCACCCATCTCGCCGATACGACTGCCAATCAAGTTGCCGAAAATGATGAAATAGAGTGTCATGGTGATCGCAGGCGGCACCAGGGTTTGCACCCAGATACGGCTGAAGCGCGTCACTTCCTTGATGATCAGGCTCTTAAACGCCACCCAGTAGAGTTTATTCATGCTTTCGCCTCCGCAGTTTCCCGCACCAGGGTGACAAATAGCTCCTCAAGGCGGTTAGCCTTGTTACGCATCGACAGCACTTTAATGCCCTGCGCTGTCAGCTGTTCAAATACCGTGTTCAGGCCAGTTGCCTGGGAGACCTCTACTTCCAGCGTATGGTCATCCACCTGCGTCCAGTTGACACCTTCAAGGCTTTTCACCTGGCTGTCAGGGGACAAATCGAGAATAAAGGTTTCCACATCCAGCTTTTTGAGCAGCGCTTTCATCGAGGTGTCTTCAATCAGCTCTCCACGGCTGATGATGCCGATATTACGGCACAGCATTTCCGCCTCTTCCAGGTAGTGGGTAGTCAGGATAATGGTGATGCCCTGGCGGTTAATCTCTTTGAGGAAAGTCCACATCGAGCGGCGCAGCTCGATATCCACACCCGCGGTCGGTTCATCGAGGATCAGCAGTTTTGGTTCGTGCATCAAGGCACGGGCAATCATCAGGCGGCGTTTCATCCCGCCGGAAAGGTTCCTTGCTTGCTCGTTACGCTTTTCCCATAAGTCCAGTTGGGTCAGATATTTCTGAGCACGGCGCTTGGCTTCCTCGCGCTCAACCCCATAGTAGCCAGCCTGGTTCACCACAATCTGTTCAACCTTTTCAAACTGGTTGAAGTTGAACTCCTGCGGCACCAGCCCCAGTTGTCTTTTGGCGTCGACAAGTTGGGTGTCTATGTCGTAACCGAAGATCTTCACCTTTCCCGAGGTTTTGTTCACCAGTGAACTCAAGATCCCGATAGTGGTGGACTTTCCGGCACCGTTGGGGCCGAGAAGGGCATAAAAGTCGCCCTCCTCCACCGATAACGATACCCCTTTCAGCGCTTTGACATCTGTGCCATAAACTTTGACCAGATTGTCTATTTCAATTGCTTTCATAAGGGTTGTTTTCTTTTTTATGGCATGACTTCAGTAAGCCGCTTCGCGGCACTCAGCGCATCATAACGGGAATCAAACGTGTGCGTATCAGCAACCCAGTCGCCAACATGTAGGCGTTTTAGCTGTTCAGTGGTCTGCTCATGCGGACTGAGCAGGAACACGGTACAGTTGGCTTCACGGGCGTCAGCAATGGCGTTTTCCAGCGCCAAGCCGACGGTCATATCGATAAGCGGCACATCGCTCAAATCCAGGATCATGACACGGTAATCGCCAATCCGGGTATGCTGCCGGGAGATGGCTTTAGATACGCTAAAGATCATTGGGCCAGAAAGATAGAAAAACAACACCTTTCCATCAGAACTATCTAATAAATCCCTTTCTTCATCCGTCAGTGGCACATCATCGTCATCGGCATCACTGATGGCTTTCACCTGCTTGGCCTGTTCACGGCTCAAACGCTCAATCACCACAATGTTGGAAATAAACACGCCAAGCCCGACCGCGACAATCAGGTCTACAAAGACGGTCAGTACCATCACACCGTACATGATAAACATTTGCTGTAGGCTGACTTTGTGGGCGCGCTGGATGAAACTCCAGTCAAGGATGTTGATACCCACATACAGCGCGATACCGGCCAGCACCGCCATCGGAATGGGTTCTGTAAGAAATCCAGCCACCAACACCACAGCCGCCAGAATCAGGGCGCGGACAATCCCCGCCAGCGGTGAGCGTGCCCCAACCTGAACATTCACCACCGTGCCCATGGTTGCACCGGCACCGGGCAATGCGCCAAACAGGCCAGAAATCATATTGGCGATCCCCTGACCGCGCAGCTCTTTGTCGGAGTTATGCTCTTCCCGGGTGAGGGAGTCGGCAATAACCGCCGTCAACAGAGTATCAATACAACCCAGCGTACCCAGCACCAGCGCATCAATCACCATGGTGGTGAATTGCTCCGGCGTAAAGGTAGGGAAAATGAAGCTGGGCAAACCTGTCGGGATTTCCCCGATACGGCGGATACTGTCGGCGTCAAAAAGCAGCAGCGAAAGCAAGGTAACGCCCACCAGTGCCACCAACTGCGCCGGTACAAACTTGCGATACTTTTTCGGGAAGTAGAATAGGATGCCGAGGGTCAAAAGCCCCAGAAACAGTTCTTTGACGCTGAGGTTCAACACGGTATCCGGCAGTGCCTTCAACGTGCCAATCACCCCGCCCGGCGGAGCTTCATGCCCCAGCAGCGGGCTGATTTGCAGCAGGATAAGTATCACACCAATACCGGACATAAAGCCGGATATCACGCTGTAAGGCATCAGAGTGACGTATTTCCCCAGCTTGAGCGTGCCCAGTAAAACTTGGAATGCGCCTGCCATCATCACAACAGTAAACGCCATGGCCGCGCCGGTTTCCGGATAACTCGCCATCATCGAGGTGAGCACCGCCGTCATGATCACCGTCATCGGGCCGGTCGGTTCTGAAATCAGAGTGGTAGAGCCGCCAAACAAGGCGGCAAACAGGCCAACTAAAATGGCACCCCAAAGACCCGCTTCTGCCCCGGCGCCGGATGCGACACCGAAAGCCAGTGCAAGCGGCAGGGAAATAATCGCCGTCGTCACCCCACCGAAAACGTCACCTTTCAGGCTCCAGTGTTTGAATCGGTCAAATGTCACATCTTTCTCCCTTTAAATACATCCAGTTATCTTCAGGTCGTTGAAAATCGTCGCCAGTATACCCCCCGCGACTGTCCCTGAAACCTCAGTTATACCAAGATGTCCGGTGGTAGGAGGAGTTAATATATTGAGTAGAAAGCGTTAAATTGTATCTAAACATGAACTTTTGTGGTGTATAGTGACGCGGGCTTTTTAGGGAGGCGCCATGGCACAAATAAAGCAACTTCTTGCCAATAACCAAAAGTGGTCCAAAACCATCAAGGAAGACAATCCGGCCTTCTTCGCCGAGCTTGCCAAATCACAGCATCCTGAGTATCTCTGGATTGGCTGTGCTGACAGCCGGGTGCCGGCAGAGCGCCTGACCGGATTGGTATCCGGCGAGCTATTCGTTCACCGCAATGTCGCCAATCAGGTTATCCATACCGACCTCAACTGCCTTTCTGTGGTGCAATATGCGGTCGACGTGCTCAAGGTTAAACACATCATTATCTGCGGTCATTACGGCTGTGGCGGTGTCCACGCTGCCATTGAAAACCCGGAGCTTGGGCTTATCAACAACTGGCTGCTGCACATCCGCGATCTTTACCGCAAGCACAAACGCTACCTGAGTTCTCTAAGCATTGAAGATCAGGGCAACCGCCTGTGTGAGATTAATGTTGCTGAGCAGGTCTACAACCTGGGTAGCACCACCATCATGCGCGCAGCCTGGGCTCGCGGACAAGATGTGAAAATACACGGCTGGTTCTATGACCTTTCTGATGGCGTGTTGAAGGATTTGAAAATGACATCCAACAGCACTGAGGAGCTGGAGGCAGGCTACGAAGCCGCAATGGCAGAACTGGTACCGGAATAACCACTCACAATTAGAAACAGCTAGATACAAAAAAGCGACCCGGAGGTCGCTTTTTTATCGGCATCAGTCTTCCAGTGGAACCACTTTACCGATGAATGGCAGATGACGGTACTTCTGCGCGTAGTCGATACCTACACCAACCACGAACTCGTCCGGGATCTTAAAGCCATACCAGTCAACGTTCACGTCAACTTCCCGACGTTCAGGTTTATCGAGCAGGGTACAGATGCGAATAGACTTAGGTTCACGGATAGACAGAATTTCGCACACTTTGCTCAGGGTGTTGCCGGTGTCGATAATATCTTCCACCAACAACACATCTTTGCCTTTGATGTCGTCATCCAGATCTTTCAGGATACGCACATCACGGCTGCTTTCCATGGCGTTGCCATAGCTTGATGCAGTCATAAAATCGACCGAATGCGGCAGGGTAATTGCGCGCGCCAAATCCGCCATAAATACGAAAGAACCACGCAGCAGGCCAACCATGACCAGATCCTGTGAGTCTTTATAGTGTTCAGAGATTTCAGCACCCAGCGCCTTAACACGCGCTTGAACGTCCTGTTCTGAAATCATCACTTCAACGGTATGTTTCATTCTATACCTCGACGGAAAACCGCCTGACAACCTGTGTAAAAGAGGTTGGCTATTCTACCATCGAGCCTGTTTCAATCCTACTCTCGATACACGTCAAAAATCCGACACTCAAACCAGGGATGGGTTTGTTCTGCAACTAGTTACTGTTATACACTTTCCAAGCGGTTGTTTAATATCGTATTACATCAATATAAAGATCACAGATTACTGCGATCAGAAATCAATAGTTGGCAGGAACCAGGATGACGACATCAAGCGGACGTACAAGGACCCGGCTTTCGCCTGAGCAGAGAAAGGAACAACTTCTCGGCTATGCTCTGGAGGTTTTCTCCAAGCGTGGAATTGGACGTGCAGGACACGCAGACATCGCCGATATGGCGCAAGTCTCAGTGGCTACAGTATTTAACTACTTCTCGACGCGGGAAGAGTTGGTTGAAGCTGTTTTAAAAGAGGCGCAGTTGGAATTCCATAAACTGATTGCCCGTCACCTTCACCTCGGAAAGAAAAACGTTCGTCACTCACTTTCCTTTATCACGTCAGCGCTGATTGACGCCGCATTAGAAGATAAAGAGTGGCTGAAAGTATGGTACGAGTGGAGTACATCAATCCGTGAAGACATCTGGCCGGAATTTGTTGAAGGCAAAAATGTCGTTCTCGATCAGTACACAGAATTATTTGAACATGGCATCAAAGAGGGAGTGTTGCCAGAGCGTCGTTCAGCGATTGAACTGGCCCGTCTTTTCGATGGAATCTGCTACATCCTTTATCTTCAAACTCACCAGCAACCGGATAAAGATGCACTTGTTCGCCAGGCCGATGGCTATATTGATATGGTCTGTGGCCATTGATCCCGAGCACAAAAAAACCGGCTTCTGAATAGCCGGTTTTTTTAGTCTTAAAATTTGCGTCACGACGCTGAAAACAGCACAGGCTCGTGAGCGCGGATATCCAGCCGCACCCTGTCCCCCAATTCCAACAACTGGTTGGAATACACCATCAGACGCTGTCCACTCACCTCTACCAAGTAGCGGCAACTGTCACCCATAAATTGCACATCACTCACTACCGCTTCTCCGTTTTCATCCGGCGCGATAGAAAGGTTTTGCGGGCGGATAAGCCATTCAAGCTCATTGCTTTGATGCGTTTGTGTCAGTGGCCACTCACCTAGCGGCGTCTGCAGTTTGTTTCCTGCAGCCACACTGACCGGCACATAGGAGCCATGGCCAAGGAAGTCCGCCACAAAGCGGCTGCTCGGTGCGTAGTAGAGTTCAGTAGCACTGCCATATTGCTCAATCACACCTTTGTTCATTACCGCCAGCTTGTCGGCAAACGCAAAGGCTTCCTCACGGCTGTGGGTAACAAAGATTGCTGTCACGCCCTGCTCTTTGAACAGCTTGCGGATTTCTTTGATCAGGCTGTGGCGCACCTGGGTATCGATGTTGGAAAAAGGTTCATCAAGCAACAGCAGATCAGGTTTGCTCGCCAGCGCACGGGCAATTGCCACGCGCTGTTGCTGACCGCCGGAAAGCTGGTGCGGATAACGTTTTTCAAGGCCATCCAGTTTCACCAAAACCAACATTTCCTGCACACGGTTTTTCACCGCCGCCTTGTCCCAGCCCTGCAGGCCAAAGGAGACATTTTCTGCCACGGTCAGGTGAGGGAAAAGCGCGTAATCCTGAAAAATCATGCCGATATTGCGCTGCTCAGGCGGCACGTTAATACCCGCACCGACAATCTGCCGGCAGTTGATGGTCATCTCACCGCTGTCGAGAGGCAACAGACCCGCGATGGATTTCAGTAAGGTGGTTTTACCGCAGCCACTCGCGCCGAGCAAACAGACGATTTCGCCTTTTTCGACGCGGAACGTGAGGTCATTCAACACGGCCTGTCCATTGTAACGGCAAATCAGATTGCTTACGGTCAGTGCACAACTCATGAGTGGCTTTGCTCCAAAGAACGGTTAATCAAAATCAGCGGTACAAGCCCGACAGCCACCAACAATACCGCCGGCAGCGCTGCATATTCAAGGTGTTCATCCGAGGCGTAGTTAAAAACGAAGGTGGCCAGGGTTTCGAAGTTAAACGGACGCAGCAACAGCGCGGCATTCAGCTCTTTCATCGATTCGATAAAGACCAGCAGCATAGCAATCAGGCAGCCTCGGCGGATTAGCGGCAACTGCACACGCTGGATCATGCTGCGTACGTTGCACCCCATAGTGCGGGCGGCCATATCCAATGATGGCGACACTTTGGCCAGGCTGGATTCCACACTGCCAATTGCCACCGCACTGAAGCGCACCACAAATGCCGTTAACATAGCGAACATTGAGCCAGAGAAGAGAAGCCCTGGTCTGCCCCACCCCATCTCTTTGGCAAGGTCATTGATCAGGTGATCAGCACTGGTCAGGAAAATCAGCACACCGATAGCCAGCACTGTTCCCGGAACCGCATAGCCAAGAGACGCCATGCGGATAGGCACGTTGCCGGCTGCCTTCCCAGACAGACGTTTGTAGAAGTTCACCAACAGCGCCACCACCAGAGCCACCAGTGCCGCAACCAGTGACACGTAAATGCTGTTCACACTGTACTGGGCAAAATCTTCAATTGAACTGCTGGCATGGTAGTCCCACGCATAAATCAGCAACTGTCCAAGCGGCGCCACAAACGCGATGATAAACAGCCCCCAGCACCAGATGGTGCCAACAACCCTGGCCTTACCTTTCAGCGGTGATTTGACGATGGTGTCTGGCGTAACGTTCTGGCTGAACAACTTCTGCTTGCGGCGGCTGTAACGTTCACTGCTGATCAGCAGGAAAATCACCACCAGCATAATGGCAGAGATTTTTGCTGCGGCATTCAGGTTAGAGTAACCCAGCCAAGTGTCATACACCGCCGTGGTCAGGGTACTCACGGCAAAGTAGCTCACGGTACCGAAATCCCCCAGCGCTTCCATCGCAACCAACGAAGCACCGACAGCAATGGCGGGTCTTGCCAGAGGCAGCGAAACGCGGAAAAAGCTTTGGGTCGGGGTGCATCCTAGCAGGCGTGCTGACTGGGTCAGGGTCAGGCTTTGCTCCATAAAGGCAGCGCGCGCCAGAAGGTAAATGTAGGGATAAAGTACCAATGCCAGCACGAAGCAGGCGCCAGGGAGGGTTCGTAAATCTGGAAACCAGTACTGTGCTGCCGACGTCCAGCCCGTAAAGTCTCGCAGCAACATCTGGATGGGACCGGCAAAGTCAAACCAGTCGGTATAGATATAACCGACAATATAGCCCGGCATCGCCAGTGGTAGCACCAATGCCCATTGCAACCAATTCCCTCCTGGAAGGGAGTAGTTTGCCAACAGCCAAGCAGATGGGATCCCCATCAGCAACGCCAGCGACACGGTGCCGAGCACCAACAGCGCCGTATTCAGCGCATAGGTACTCATCACGGTCGCCATCAAATGGGCGAAGACGTCATCGGACGCGCCAAGCGCGGTATAAAAGATCGCCAGAATCGGCAAAACCAGCAGCAGGGAAACACCCCAGCTGCTGGTTTTCAATAATCGGTTTTGTTCTAACATTGCCTACAACATCATGGCGCCAGATAACGGCGAAAGGGGGAAATCATTCCCCCTTGTCTATGCAGCTTTTGATGATCAAAGATCGAATTTCACTTCGTCCAGCAGCTTCATCGCTTTTTCATGATTCTCTGCCACTTTTTCCAGTGACAGGTCATCTGCGCGGTATTCACCCCATGAAGCAACCAGTTCAGAGCTTGCTACACCAGGTTTCACTGGATCTTCGTAGTTCAATTCCGCATACATCTTCTGCGCCGCTTCCGACGTCAAAAACTCCATCAGTTTTTGTGCATTTTCTTTGTTCGGTGCGTATTTTGCCATTGCCATACCACTCACGTTTACGTGGGTGCCGTTGGCATTTTGACCCGGATAGTTCAGATAAACGCTCTCTGCCCAAGGAACTTGCTGCTCATCTGCCAGCATTTTACCCAGGTAGTAGCTGTTACCCAGAGACACATCACACAGGCCTTCCGAAATCGCTTTTACCTGCGCACGGTCGTTACCTTGCGGCTTACGCGCCAGGTTTGCTTTCACGCCTTCCAGCCAAGCTTTCGCTTCGGCTTCACCGTGATTGGCAATAATGGCCGAAATCAAAGACACATTGTATGGGTGTTTACCCGAGCGCGTACAGATTTTTCCTTTGAATTCAGGTTTCGCCAGATCCATATAGTCAAAATCGTTGCCCAGTTTACCTACGCGGTCACGGGAAGAGTACACACCACGTGAACGTAATGTCAGTGCAAACCAGCGATCGTCATTGTCACGGAACTGAGCCGGCACATTGGCTTCAATCACTTCACTGTCCAGTGCTTGAACCAGATCTTTGTTGTCCAGCTCTTTCAGGCGCGCGATATCAACGGTCAGCAACACGTCTGCCGGGCTGTATTCACCCTCCTGCATCAGTTTCTCCGCTAACCCTTCCTTGGCAAACTTCACGTTCACCTTGATACCAGTTTCCTTGGTAAATGCATCCAGCATTGGTTCGATCAAAAATGGCTGACGATAGGAGTAAACATTCACCTCATCAGCTGCAAATGCCGATGTCGACCCCAAAACACCTAATACCAGTGCAGATGCTGAAAGCATTTTTTTCATTTTGCCTGTCCCTAAAATGTAAATTCAAATGAGAACGTTTATCAATAGCATTAGTATACACATCCAATGGAATCACGCAATACGTTGTCTGTACGATAAATAGCAAAAAGCCCTGCGTCGTTTTGACGCAGGGCTTGGAATGTTTCAGCTTTCGTTTTGGTTATTTCACGCTAACGAACTCTGGGTAAGCATCCACGCCACAGTCGTGGAAATCCATTCCTTCCAGCTCTTCATCTTCGCTAACACGGATACCCATGGTGGCTTTCAGTACCGACCAAACCGCAAGGCTTGCACCGAATACCCAGGCAAAGATAACCAGCGCACCGAACAGCTGACCTGCGAATGAAGCATCTGCGTTGCTGAATGGCACAACCATCAGGCCAAACAAGCCACAGGTACCGTGTACGGAAATTGCGCCTACAGGGTCATCGATTTTCAGCTTATCAAGACCAACGATGCTGAACACAACCAGCGCACCAGCCAGGCCACCAATGGTCAATGCAGCAACCGGAGAAGGTGACAGCGGATCTGCAGTGATTGCAACCAGACCGGCCAAGGCACCGTTCAGAACCATGGTGAGATCTGCCTTGCCCCACGCTGCTTTACACACTGCCAGCGCCACGATGGCACCCGCGGCCGCCGCTGCGTTGGTGTTCAGGAAGATTTCGCCCACAGCGGTCGCGTTTTCAAAATCAGAGATCATCAGCTGCGAGCCGCCGTTGAAACCGAACCAGCCAAACCAGAGGATAAGCGTACCCAAGGTTGCGAGTGGCAGGTTGGAACCCGGGATTGGGTAAATTTGGCCGTTCTTGCCGTACTTGCCCTTACGTGCACCCAGCATCAGAACACCCGCCAGCGCTGCAGACGCACCTGCCATGTGTACGATACCTGAGCCTGCAAAGTCGCTGAAGCCTGCTTCAGACAGGAAGCCGCCGCCCCAGGTCCAGTAACCTTCAATTGGGTAGATAAAGGCAGTCAGTACCACAGAAAATGCCAGGAATGCCCAAAGCTTCATGCGCTCAGCAACCGCACCAGAAACCACAGACATTGCTGTAGCGACGAAGACGACCTGGAAGAAAAAGTCTGATGCAAGAGAGTGATCCGCGTCTTCAGCCTGGGTACCAATAAGGAAACCAAACGACGGCAACCAGCCACCTTCTGAGTTGTCCACGTACATGATGTTGTAGCCCACCAGCAGGTAAGTGGTACAGGCAATGGCGTAGAGGCACACGTTTTTAGTCAGGATTTCAGTGGTGTTTTTCGAACGTACTAGACCCGCTTCCAACATGGCAAAGCCTGCGGCCATCCACATGACCAGCGCACCGGACATCAAAAAGAAAAAGGTATCGAGCGCGTAACGCAGCTCCATTACAGTTGTAGTCAATTCCATCTTTCTTACTCCCTTTAACCTTAAATCGCTTCTGAGTCCATCTCGCCGGTACGGATACGCACGGCGTGCTGGAGGTCATAAACAAAGATCTTTCCGTCACCAATCTTGCCGGTCTGCGCCGCCTTGCTGATGGCTTCAACAATTTCGTCGACGTTTTCACTGTGGGCAGCAATTTCAATTTTTACTTTCGGCAGAAAATCCACCTGATACTCTGCGCCGCGATACAGTTCGGTGTGACCTTTCTGGCGACCAAAGCCCTTCACCTCTGAGACTGTCATGCCGTCCACACCGACTTCCGCCAATGCTTCACGCACGTCATCGAGCTTGAACGGCTTGATAATTGCGTTAATCAGTTTCATACCTTCTCCTTGAACCTTGTTTAAGTTGTTCTGGACAAGTAACAATCAATTCGTATGCCAATTTTTATTTGTGTTATTTATCAGTTGTTTAAATAAATATCAGTGTGCGGGTTGTTTTTTATGCACCATATTAGTGCACAACATTCACCGAGATCTGGCATGGAGGAAGGGAGTAACGAAAAACGCACCAAGTTGTTGCGTCAACTTCGGTGCGCCGGGGAAGTACTTAGGGTTAGAAGTGCCGACAACGGCAACTTTAAATAATTAAAATCAGAGAGTTACCTACCATAGCGACGAATAAAATCCTGCCAGGCTTCAAGCACCAAAAGGAGATCTTCCGGGCCGCACAGTGACACGCTTTCTTCTTCATAGGTATGCAGATCGACGTCCGGCATCTCTTCATCGTCGCCTTCCAGCAACACATTGGCCTGGATCAGCGCTTCATCCTGAGTCAGTTGCAGGTGAAAGACTTTTCCAGCGCGTGTCCATTCACCGCCCTGTGCCATGACGAGATTGAGGTTTTCCACTACCTCATCAATCGCGGCATGGTCAGTACCTAATTCGTCCACCAGCCAACGTCCCAGCGCCTCATGTCCCATGGACAACTCTGCATGAAAGCTGTCATCTAAAGTATTGCGTCGAAATTCATAGTCCACGTGCTATCCTCGGTATCACTTTGTTTGCCCTGCCAAGTTTCCACGGCGGGCTGGTTGGAAAAAGTCTGCTCATTGTCAGGATCTCGAGGCCTAATGCAACTCAACAGCATGATCGCGCGTCAAATCGTCGAACGGACGATGAAAATCATTGGGTATTCCGTCAACGTTATGGATGAGCAAGGGCTAATTATAGGCTCGGGCGATCCTAGCCGCCTGCATCAAAAGCATGAAGGCGCATTATTGACACTCTCAAAGAGCCGCGTCGTTGAAATTGATGAAGCTGCTTCCAACTTGCTGATGGGGGTTCGCCCCGGGGTAAACCTGCCGGTAGTA
Source organism: Enterovibrio paralichthyis (assembly GCF_019209835.1). Lineage (NCBI taxonomy): Bacteria > Pseudomonadati > Pseudomonadota > Gammaproteobacteria > Vibrionales > Vibrionaceae > Enterovibrio > Enterovibrio paralichthyis. The sequence goes on from NZ_JAHUTS010000005.1 coordinate 152,188, forward strand.
TTTAACGGCAAAGCTATCGGTGTAGTCGGCATTTCCGGCAACCCAGAGGATGTACGCCGCTATGGCGAGCTTGTGAAAATGACGGCAGAACTTATTGTCGAACAAGCCGCCCTGATCTCCCAGATGCAGTGGGACAAACGCCACCGCGAAGAACTGTTGCTGCAGCTTATCCGTGAGTCCGAACTGAACGACAGACAACTGATCTCTATCGCCCAGCGCTTGGATCTCGACCTTGAACAGCCCCGTGTGGCGGCCATCATCAAATTGCATCCCAATAAGGCTGAAAACCTGTCGCTGGAACATCTCCAGTCCATGGTTCACCTGCTTGAATACCCTGAGCGTGACAACCTGGTCGGCATTACTTCAGTATCCCGCAACGAGATTGTGGTGCTGAAACCTATCACGGTGGAAAACGGCGATTGGTCGCGGAAATCCGAACAGAAAAAAGTGAAGTTATTGCTCAAACGTGTCGCAGAACAGCGCGCCTTCCGGGTTCAGATTGCTTATGGCGGCTACTTCCCCTCCCTGAAAGGTCTGGCGCAGTCTTACCAGACTGCCAGCGCGACCCTGTCAGCCAGCCGCGCTGATGAAACCGTCATGTATTACGAAGACCATGCCCTCGCCGTGCTGCTCAGCGCCATGCCTGAAAATGACTGGCGCACCCGACAACTGCATGCGGCCATTAACTTTTTGATTGAAAGCGACACCCGTGGCACTTTGATTCGGACACTGTCGGTATTTTTCGAACAGAATTGTGATTTAGTTCAAACGTGCGAAAACCTGCATATCCACCGCAATACCCTGCGCTACCGCCTGCAACGCATTTCCGACATAACAGAATTAGATATCAATAAGTTAGAGGAGAGAACCTTACTCTATTTGTCTTTCCTTACCTGGCGCCAAAAACAGTAACATTGTGCAAATGCACAAACAAACCCATCCCTACCTGCCTCAAATTTAGTCAAGCGTCTAAAGCAAGTTGCCGGTCAGCGTCGTACAGTGCCGGCAGTTTTTCGTTTCAGCCGAGAAGTATGAGATGACCGAAGTTTCTACCTTGGGCGCCCTCGCTGCCCTGATTGTTTCCATTACCCTGATTTTAAGAAAGGTTCCGCCTGCATACGGCATGATTGTCGGTGCACTGGTGGGTGGTATCGTTGGTGGCGTGTCACTGACTGACACTGTGTCGCTGATGATTGGCGGCGCACAGGGTATTGTGACTGCAGTGCTGCGTATTCTCGCTGCCGGTGTACTGGCAGGCGTGCTGATTGAGTCCGGTGCAGCGACCACCATCGCTGAAACGATTGTGAAAAAAGTCGGCGAAACCCGCGCGCTGCTGGCACTGGCGGTGGCAACCATGATCCTCACAGCCGTTGGCGTGTTCGTCGATGTGGCGGTGATCACCGTGGCACCGATTGCGCTGGCCATCGCCCGCCGTGCGGATCTTTCTAAAATGGCCATCCTTCTGGCCATGGTTGGCGGCGGTAAAGCGGGTAACGTCATGTCCCCGAACCCGAATGCCATTGCGGCGGCTGACGCCTTCAACGTTCCCCTGACGTCAGTAATGGCAGCCGGTGTTATCCCTGGCCTGTTCGGTATGCTGGCAGCCTACTTTATTGCTAAGAAACTCGTGAACCGTGGCAGTAAAGTGGCCGCGTCTGAAGTAGTCGAAGTCGATATGAGCCGCCTGCCTTCCTTTGGTGCAGCGATTGTTGCGCCTATGGTTGCTATCTCTTTACTGGCTCTTCGTCCGATTGCAGGCATCAACATCGACCCACTGATCGCCCTGCCTTTGGGTGGCCTGTTGGGCGCGCTGGCAATGCGCCGCTTCCGCGATTCCAACCATTTCGCAGTGTCTGGTCTAAACCGCATGGCACCGGTAGCTGTGATGCTGCTGGGTACGGGCACACTGGCGGGCATTATTGCCAACTCCGGCCTTAAAAATGGCCTGATTGATCTGCTGACCAGCTCTGGCCTGCCTTCTTACCTGCTGGCTCCGTTCTCTGGCGCCCTGATGTCTCTGGCAACGGCGTCCACGACGGCGGGTACAGCAGTGGCGAGCAGTGTGTTTGCCAATACTATTCTTGAACTGGGTGTGCCGGCGCTGGCAGGCGCAGCCATGATCCACGCCGGTGCGACTGTGTTTGACCACATGCCACACGGCAGCTTCTTCCACGCCACTGGCGGCGCGGTTCACATGGATATGAAAGAGCGCCTGAAGCTTATTCCTTACGAATCAGCAGTCGGTTTTGTGATTGCGCTGGTTTCTACCCTTATCTTTGGTGTGTTTGGTCTGTTTGTTTGAGGACATTGCTGATGAAAATTGTTATTGCCCCTGATTCTTATAAAGAAAGCCTGTCAGCAATGGACGTTGCTGTTGCCATTGAAAACGGTTTTCGCCGTGTGATGCCAGATGCTGATATCGTTAAACTGCCAATGGCAGACGGCGGTGAAGGCACGGTTCAGTCTCTGGTTGATGCCACAGGCGGACAGATCATTACCGTGAACGTGACCGGCCCGCTTGGAAACGAAGTGGAAGGCTTCTTCGGCCTGATGGGTGACGGTAAAACAGCAGTCATTGAAATGGCGGCCGCATCCGGCCTGCATTTGGTGCCACCTTCACAGCGCAACCCGATGGTGACCACCAGTTTCGGTACCGGTGAACTGATCAAAGCAGCCTTGGAGCACGGAGCCACCCACCTGATTATCGGTATCGGCGGCAGCGCAACCAACGATGGTGGCGCAGGCATGGCACAGGCGCTGGGCGTCAAACTGCTGGATAAAGACGGCAATGCCATTGGCTTGGGCGGCGGCGCACTGGAACACATCCATACTATCGATTGCAGTGGTATCGACAGCCGTCTGGCTGAGGTAAAACTGGAAGTGGCCTGTGACGTGGACAACCCGCTTTGTGGCGAGAAAGGCGCATCCGCGATTTTTGGCCCACAAAAAGGCGCAACGCCAAGCATGGTGATGAAGCTGGATGCCAACCTCTCCCACTACGCTGATGTGATGAACACTGAACTTGGCCGCGATGTGAAAAACAGCGCAGGCGCAGGTGCTGCGGGCGGTATGGGCGCGGCATTGATGGGTATTTTCAATGCTGACCTGCGTCCGGGCATCAACATCGTGATGGATGCGGTTAACCTTTCTGAGCACCTGAAAGATGCGGATCTGGTGATCACCGGCGAAGGCCGCATGGACAGCCAGACCGTCCACGGCAAAACCCCGATGGGTGTGGCGCGTTGTGCCAAGCAGTTCAACCTGCCGGTGATCGGTATCGCTGGCTGTGTATCCAATGACGTTGATGTAGTGCATGAGCATGGCATTGATGCCGTATTCAGCGTGGTACCTCGTTCGGTATCACTGGAAGAGGCGCTGCGTGAAGGTGCGGTAAACGTGGAAAACACGGCAGCGAATGTGGCGAGATTACTGACGCTCAACCTGAGTTCTAAGTTCTAGATCCTGAGTACTGAGTACTGGGTACTGGGTACTGGGTACTGGGTCATCAGTATCGCCAAAATGAAGAAAGCCTCCATCGCTGGAGGCTTTTTGCTATTCAATATCCGAGATAACTTACACTGCAGTCTGAATGATCACTTCATCCGCTTTTTTGGTGTACTGCGGCATACGGTGGAAGTTCAGGTAGCGGTAGGTATCTGCCGCTGTCGCATCAATTTGCTTCGCGTATTCCAGATACTCTTCAACCGTCGGGATGCGGCCAAGAATAGCGCCCACTGATGCCAACTCTGCCGAAGACAGGTAAACATTCGCACCGGTACCCAAACGGTTCGGGAAGTTACGGGTAGAGGTAGAAATCACGGTTGCTTTGTCTGCAACACGCGCCTGGTTACCCATACACAGTGAACATCCCGGGGTTTCGATACGCACACCCGCGCGGCCGAAGATACCGTAGTAACCTTCTTCAGTCAGTTGGTCGCGGTCCATCTTGGTTGGCGGAGCCACCCACAGACGGGTTTGCAGCGTACCGCCGAATTTATCCAGCAGTTTACCTGCCGCACGGAAGTGACCGATGTTGGTCATACAAGAGCCGATGAAAACTTCATCCACTTTGTCGCCAGCGACATCAGACAGCAGGCGCGCATCATCAGGATCGTTCGGTGCACACAGAATTGGCTCTTCGATTTCAGCCAGATCGATTTCGATCACTTCTGCGTATTCTGCATCTTTGTCAGCTTCCATCAGCTCTGGGTTTGCAAGCCACGCTTCCATTGCACTGATGCGGCGCTCAATGGTACGGCGATCGCCATAGCCTTCACTGATCATCCACTTCAGCATCACGATGTTGGACTCAAGGTACTCTGCCACTGACTCTTGAGACAGCTTCACAGTACAACCCGCAGCAGAGCGCTCTGCCGATGCATCAGACAGTTCGAATGCCTGCTCAACCGTCAGGTGATCAACGCCTTCGATTTCGAGGATACGGCCTGAGAATGCGTTGATCTTACCGGCTTTCTCAACGGTCAGCAGACCTTGCTTGATCGCGTAGTAAGGGATTGCATGCACCAGATCACGCAAAGTGATACCTGGCTGCATTTCACCTTTGAAGCGAACCAGAATCGACTCTGGCATATCCAGTGGCATTACACCAGTCGCCGCAGCAAACGCAACCAGACCGGAACCAGCCGGGAACGAAATCCCCAGAGGGAAACGGGTATGCGAGTCGCCACCGGTACCCACAGTATCTGGCAACAGCATGCGGTTCAGCCATGAGTGGATAACGCCGTCACCCGGACGCAGGGAAACACCGCCGCGGTTCATGATGAAATCAGGCAGGGTGTGATGGGTGTTCACATCAACCGGTTTAGGGTAAGCCGAGGTGTGACAGAAAGACTGCATGGTCAGATCGGCAGAGAAGCCGAGACAAGCCAGGTCTTTCAGTTCATCACGGGTCATAGGGCCAGTGGTATCCTGTGAACCTACGGTGGTCATCTTAGGCTCGCAGTAAGTGCCTGGGCGGATACCTTCCACGCCACACGCTTTACCCACCATTTTCTGGCCAAGGGTGAAACCTTTACCAGTATCAGCCACTGGCTGCGGACGGCGGAACACATCTGATGGCTCCAGACCCAACGCTTCGCGTGCGCGGTCTGTCAGACCACGGCCGATGATCAATGGAATACGGCCACCTGCACGGACTTCATCGTAAAGCACATCAGTTTTCAGTTTGAAGGTCGACAGCACTTCGTCTGAACCGTGGCTGCGTACTTCACCTTTGAATGGGTAAATGTCAATCACATCGCCCATGTTGAGCTTGGAAACATCCAGCTCGATAGGCAGTGCGCCTGCATCTTCCATGGTGTTGAAGAAGATTGGGGCAATTTTGCCACCCAGACAGAAACCGCCTGCGCGCTTGTTTGGTACGTGTGGGATATCGTCACCCATAAACCAAAGCACAGAGTTGGTTGCAGATTTACGGGAAGAACCGGTACCGACAACGTCACCCACATAAACCAGCTGGTGGCCTTGCTCTTTCAGTGCTTCGATTTGTTTAATTGGACCAACCACGCCCGCTTGGTCAGGGTTAATGCCGTCACGTTCATTTTTCAGCATTGCCAGGGCGTGCAGTGGAATGTCTGGGCGTGACCAGGCATCCGGAGCCGGAGACAGGTCATCGGTGTTGGTTTCACCGGTCACTTTGAAAACAGTCAGGGTGACTTTCTCTGGCACGTTAGGCTTGGACAGGAACCATTCTGCGTCTGCCCAGGATTGCATGACTTGCTTGGCAAAAGCGTTGCCTGCTTTGGCTTTCTCTTCCACATCATAGAAAGCATCAAACATCAGCAGGGTATGTGACAGCGCTTTTGCAGCGATAGATGCCAGTGCTGCGTCGTCCAGCAGCGTAACTAACGGCTCGATGTTGTAACCGCCTTGCATGGTACCCAGCAGTTCTACGGCGCGTTCTTTGGAAACCAGAGGTGAGCTTGCTTCACCTTTTGCGACAGCCGCCAAAAAGCCAGCTTTTACATAAGCTGCTTCATCCACACCCGGTGGAATGCGGTTTTCAAGGAGATCAACCAGTGTGTCTTCTTCACCTGCCGGTGGGTTCTTGAGCAATTCGATAAGGCTGGCGGTTTGCTCCGCATCGAGTGGTTTAGGGACAATGCCCTGAGCAGCACGTTCTTCGACGTGTTTACGGTAGGCTTCAAGCACGACGTTTTCCTCATATTTCGGTCCGGCCGTCGCGGCCAGACATCCTTGGAATTAAGCTCGGCTTGCAGGTACTCAGTGAAATGTAGGGGGTAGCTATCTTTCTCTTTGAAGCCCTGCATGTCGAAGCTGGCATGTTATCACTTTTTAACCAAATTTTAAATTCCAGCCACGGAATGAAACATTTGATTTATCAGCAAGAAAAGCGCGGGCGCTTCTCTCCATCAGTCCTTTAGAACTGGGACCCGACTATAAAATAGAACGAATCGAGATCATTTTCTGTACGACCATAGGCGACTATGACCGGCCCCAGCGGAGAATCAACACCAGCAAATATACTGCCTGCGGTATAAAACGGCACCTCTTTTAACGAAAAATCTGGGTTGTTCCACACTCCACCGTACTCAATGGAAGTACCTAAATAAACAGGAGATTTAAACAGTCCGAAGTCGTTATCCAGCAGGCGATAGCGGTAAACCAATGCGCCGTAGGCAATGTTATTGGCCCAGAGGGAATCACGCGGGATCCCTGACAGGTTCAGAAAGCCACCCAGTTCATGAGGTTCAATGGCCACATTGCCGACCCGTGCATTGATGGTGCCGTATTTCCCTTTGCCGTAAACCGTGTGTTTGCCCCAGTTTTTGGCATAAATACCTTCCACATTCAGCACACTCGCTTCTGATTCTGCCCTGTCACCATTGGAGAAAAGGGTATCGCTGGCAAAGCCCAGCGAAGCATCAAGATAAGCGCCATAGTTGGGAAAAACGCGGTTATCTAGCGTGTCCAGGGTAAAGGTCACGTATGGCATGCTGCGCTTGTAACGCTGCGAGATGAGCCCGCCCGCCTGCTCTTCCTCACCGTCAATGTAGCGATAGCCAACTTTAAATTCGCCCCATAGCTCAGGTTGCCAGCCAAAGCCTATGTCACCAATCACTTCACTGTAGCGGGTTCCCAGCGTAAAGGTGTCCTCACCCAGCAGTGGCTCTTCGGAGCGGAAATACTGGTCACGCTCACGCACTTCCACACCCCCGAGTATCTCGGTAAAGAACAGTTGGTCGGCACTGAATGGCAGATACAACTCCGCCTGTGCTTTTTTATCGGTACCAAGTTCAAGAATGGTACGCAGCTCAGCGCCATAATCTGATAATCCGGTGGAGTTAATACTGACCCCAGCAGAAAAATTGGTACCGGACTGGAAGTTGTCTTCTAGTGCAAAGCGGAAATCAACGAAGTTTGGCCCCCAGCTTTTCTCCTTCACATTGACCACCAGGGTACGTTCGTCACCCTCGCTTTCGATGTGGTAGCGCACGGTTTCAAACCGGTCCAGCGCATAAAGGTTCTGCACTGCTGTCTCAAGCTTGGTCGAGTCCATCACACCGGTTTCCAGTGCCAGGCGCGCTTTAAGAACAGAATCAGAAAAGCTGGTTTCGTTATCAATAACGATATGGTCGACATTCAGCATTTCCCCAAACAGCATCAGTCGGCGGCGCTGCTGTTTGGCTTCAATGTATTCCTGATACTCACCTGCGCTGAGTGCCAGCTTACTCAGTGTCTGACGATGGGAAAACGCAGCCTGGAAGCCCTTATCGAATGCTTCCGGCATGCGCTCAAACTCGGTGGTTTCCATATTGCCAACCTGGGGCTTGAGCAGCACATCCTGGTTGGTCATATTGGCAATCTGTTCGTCGGTGCTGTTGCGCACCATATAGTTAACCAGCTGGTTCATGACCTGTAGGTACGAACCAAGCTCTGCGGCAGGGCTGTAATCGGTACTGATATCGACCGCAATGACAATGTCTGCCCCCATCGCTTTGGCGACGTCGACCGGCATGTTATTAACCGGCCCACCATCCACCAGATAGCGGCCATCGAGCTCAACCGGTGGCAGTGCGCCTGGCACTGCCATACTCGCCAGCATGGCTTCCGTTAACTGGCCACTGTCGATGACAACCGGTTGCAGCCGTTCAATATCGGTTGCGACTGCGCGGTATGGGATCACCATGTCATTGAAAGATTTCAGCGCAGGAAGGTTGCCGGTGGAATCACGCAAAATACGGATCATGTTCTGACCCTGTACAATGCCCTGGGGGGTTTTCAGGCTTTTGAAATCAAAGCCGAGGTTAGTGGAGAGATTGTAGCGATCTTCATGATCTTTATCGCGGATACGGCGGTCGCCGCGGTAAACCCTGTCCTGATAGCCTTCTTTCCAATTGATGGAGCCCATCAGACCATCAATTTCATCCGCGCTCATACCAATGCTGTACAACCCGCCGACATAAGCCCCCATACTGGTACCGGCAATGTAGTCGACAGGAATACGCATTTCTTCCAGCGCCTTGAGCACGCCAACGTGCGCCGCCCCTTTCGCACCGCCACCGCCCAGCACCAAGCCAATAGTTGGTCTTTGAGCGCTTTCATCTCCAAACGCTAAAGATGCAGACAGCGTGGCCGACAACAGTACCGCTGCAGTAACCAACCTGCCCTTTAGAAGCCTAATTAACATTTTTTTGCTGCCTTGCAGTTTTAATGTTCCATGAACGCTAATAACGACGCCGAAGGATAATCGGCACCACGGAGAAAAGCATGTATTTCACGCGGTTAACTATAAAACAGAAACTCATATTTGCGATGATCTCAACGGTCATTACTTCCACGACCCTCGTCAGTTTCCTCAGTCTCACCAAAGCCCATGATATGGTGGAAGCCCGCCTGCTGGAAAACGAACTGCCTCTTCTTCTGAACAATATCCGTGAAGAAGTGGAACAAAGCGTCAACCAACTCGATGCCGCGGCCGAACAACTGGCAAGCATGCCCATGTTGGCAAGTGCAGTTGAGGCAAATGGCGATCCAAGAACAAAGTCAGATATCGTTGAAACACTTCGAACACTGAAACAACAATACCTATTAACCGATGCTTCTGTCGCTAACCGTCACAACGGTGACTACTGGAACCAAGACGGATTCCTGCGTCAACTCAAACCCGAAGACAGCTCTTGGTTCTTTAAACTGGTCAACAGCGGCAAAGCCCGTACCAACAGCGTCTACCGTGAAGACAACGGAGATTTGAAGCTGTTTGTAAACTATCAACAAGTTAATGGCACACTGCTGGCAGGTCTGTCCCGGTCGATGGACAACATGGTGAATTTCATGAACCAGTTCAAAGTTGAACAAAGTGGCTTTGTGTTTATGGTATCCCGTGACGGACACGTTCAACTGCACCGCAATCCACGCCACATGGGCAGCAGTAACATCGCGCAAATGTATCAGGGGAATGTTCGTGAACTGTTAATTAAGCGTGACTTTAACCTGGTTTCCAGTACCACCGGTGAGCGAGCTGTCCTGTTGGCTTCCAGCTACATTCCATCATTGGACTGGTTTGTGGTCGCCGAAGTACCAACTGCAGAGGTCTATAACGAACTAACCGGTACCGCCCAGCAAATCATTTTGTTGTCTGTTCTGGTATGTGCCCTGATTGCGGTGGCAGCGGTTTTCCTAGCGTCAACCATCACCCGTCCTATTTCTGATCTTGCCAAAGTCTTCCGAGACATTGGTGAAGGAGAAGGCGATCTCCGTCAGCGCCTCGAAGTCAAAGGGAACGATGAGATTGGCCAACTGGCTCAGGGGTTCAACGGCTTTGTCAGCAAAATTCACCAAGTGGTCGGTGATGTGGCTGCCACCAGCCAGTCACTGAACAATTCGGCTTCTGTCGTCGCCGAGCAAGCCCAGATGACCCAAACTCAAAGCCAAAGTCAGCGTGACCGTACAATGCTTGTGGTCACCGCTATCAATGAGATGGGCGCTACCGTGAACGAGATTGCGGCCAATGCCGCCCATGCAGCCGATTCTGCCAACAATGCAGCCAATGAAACGGCGACCGGGCAAAATGTGGTGATGTCCGCGCAGGAAAGCATCCAACAGCTGGCGGCTGACATGGACAACATGGCAGAGGTGATCCGAAAACTCGCAGGCAATACCCAGCAGATCGGCAGTATTCTGGATGTGATTCGTGGCGTGTCAGAGCAAACCAACCTCTTGGCACTGAATGCAGCAATCGAAGCGGCACGTGCCGGTGAACAGGGTCGTGGTTTTGCGGTAGTTGCCGATGAAGTGAGAAGCCTTGCCAGCCGCACGGCAGAGTCCACCAATGAAATCCAGACCATGATTGATGACCTTCAGAAAGAAGCCCAGTTTGCGGTCGAAGCAATGGAAAACAGTCAGCACCTGACGTCGCAAGGTGCAGATGCTTCCCAGAATGCCGCATCTGCCCTAATGCAAATTAACGAGCAGATCGTGCTGATTTCAGACATCAATACTCAGGTTGCCACCGCAACAGAAGAGCAGTCGACGGTCGTGGCAGATATCAACCGCAATATTGAAGACATCAACGTCACCACCCAGCAAACGGCGGATACGGCCGATAACATGGCACGTGCCAGTGATGAACTGCGCGAGCTTTCGCACCGTCTGGATGATTTGGTGAGACGCTTTAAACTGTAATCCCTCACCTGAAAGCAAAAGCGACGCAATTTTTGCGTCGCTTTTCTCTCAAGTTAGTGCCTGTCAGACCCGGAAAGTGCCGACCACTGCATCAAGCTGACGACTTTTCTGCGCCAGTTCATGACAGATACCCTCAACTTGCTCCAAATTGTCATGCACGCGTTTACCGTATTCCACGATGCCATGCACATTGCGGTTCACGTCTTCTGACACAGTTCTTTGCTGTAAGGACGCTGTTGCGACCTGGCTGTTCTGGTCATTGATGGTCAGGATCATGCCGGAGACCGTATCCAGATATTCTGACGTCTGCTGGATCTGGTTGACCGTTTCATGGCTGGCCTCGCCACTTTCATTCATCGCCTGAACCGCGTTTTGCGTCCCGCTTTCTAAACGCTCGATCATCTCGCGAATTTCTTCCGTGCTCTGCTGGGTTTTGTTAGCCAATACACGCACTTCATCTGCAACAACAGCAAAGCCACGTCCCTGCTCTCCTGCCCTTGCAGCTTCAATCGCCGCATTCAGTGCCAACAGGTTGGTCTGCTCTGCAATCCCGCGGATCACATCGACGATGGACGCAATGCTGTCGACATCGTTGTCCAACGTACCAATCATCTCCTGCGACTGCTCAATCTGGCTGCGCAAGGAGGCCATGGCGTTTACGGTAGCTGCCAGGCTTTCCTGCGCGGCTGTCACTTCCTGCGTTGCAGTGTGGGTTGCATCAGCTGCGTCTGCGGCGTTCTGGCTAATCTGCGTGCTGCTCGCACTCATCTCCTGCACTGCGGCGGCAATCATGTCACTTTCACGTTGCTGGCTTTCTGTTTCAGTCACGCTGTTACGGATAGCACTTTCAATCTGTTCCGTTTGGGAGCGCAGCAAGTTCGAGGCCTCGATGACTTCTTTCATACTGTCCTGGATTTTTGCTACAAAATGGTTGAAAGCATCGCCCAGCTGGCCAATTTCATCCTGAGATTGCACAGAGAGTCTTTGCGTCAGATCGCCATCACCAGATGCGATATTTTTCAATGCTTCCAGCATTTCATTGACCGGTTTCATCAACATACGTGAAAGGATTATTCCTCCCAGCAACGCCAGAATGAGGGCGACTATCGTCCCACCAAGGATCAGGCGTTCAGCATTGGCCGTTGACTCAACGATTTCGCTAGAGACTCTTTTAGTTGCCGCCTCAATGGCTTTTTCAAGCACTTTGATATCTTTACGGATGTCAGAAAAATCACGGGATAACGCCGGGTGTTTTTCTTCATACAAGGCATTGGCATTGGATGGCACCTTAATGATGGCTTCCAGCTCGCTCAACCAACGCTCGGTTTTCAGAGTTATCCGGTTAAGATCCGCCTGTAGCGATACGTCAACAATGCCCGTATCAATCAGTGATTGAAACGACTGTATGCGTTTTACCGCTTTAGGGGCATTGTCATAGAACTCAAACTGCTGTGCTTCAACAGTCTGGGGATTGACTCCCCTTGCCAACAAGCCCTCCAGACTGCCCAGAGATTGGTAAAGGTCTCTGTAAGCATCTTCAATGTCGGTGAATGTCGGCTGAAGTTGTTCGTTGAGTTCTTCATTCAGCGCGATTTGTCGCTCAAAAGTTTGATATGAAGCAGCAAGAACGCAGGTAAAAACAGTGCTGACAAACACAAGCGGAATAAATAGCTTGGTTTTAAAAGAAAGCTGGCTAAACGCAAACATGGAAACCTCAAGGTGCAAAAACGATTGATAGATGTTGTTGAAAAAGCAAAGAGGAAGAGAACGAGGCAGTGTTGGCCACAGATCCTCATCAAAATAGGGCGCCAAAGGCTTAAGCTAAATCAGACAAACACATGATCAATGTCTGCAATATTATGTGTTAGTTCAATTTTACAGAATATTATCAAACACTTCTTTGACCCAACCGAAATAAAAATACAACGACCGCTAAAAATGGAAGGCGGGTTCAGAAAAGTACAATTCACCTGATCAAATAGTGAGACACAAAGTCTAAGCCATTGATTGATGGAAACAAAAAAAGCGCCTCCGAAGAGACGCTTTTTGGTGTCAGTGAGTGTCAGAAATTACTTTTTCTTTTTCACTGCTTTCGCGTTTGGCAGGTCAGTCACTGTACCTTCAAACACTTCTGCTGCCAGACCTACAGATTCGTGCAGGGTTGGGTGCGCGTGGATGGTCAATGCGATGTCTTCTGCATCACAGCCCATCTCAATCGCCAGACCGATTTCACCCAGCAGCTCACCGCCGTTGGTGCCGACAATCGCACCACCGATCACACGGTGAGTGTCTTTGTCGAAGATCATCTTGGTCATACCGTCTGAACAGTCAGACGCGATAGCACGGCCAGATGCCGCCCATGGGAAGGTCGCAACTTCGTAGTTGATGCCTTGCGCTTTCGCTTCTTTCTCAGTCAGACCAACCCAAGCCACTTCTGGCTCAGTGTAAGCAATTGATGGGATCACTTTCGGGTCGAAGTAGTGCTTCTTACCTGCGATAACTTCCGCCGCTACGTGACCTTCGTGAACACCTTTGTGTGCCAGCATTGGCTGACCTACGATGTCACCGATCGCGTAAACGTGAGGGATGTTGGTGCGCATTTGCTTATCAACATTGATAAAGCCACGCTCATCCACTTCAACGCCTGCTTTTTCAGCGTCGATCAGTTTACCGTTTGGTACACGACCGATAGCAACCAGCACTGCATCGTAACGCTCAGGACCTGCAGGCGCTTTCTTGCCTTCCATGGTCACGTAGATGCCGTCTTCCTTCGCTTCAACCGCAGTCACTTTGGTTTCCAGCATCAGGTTGAACTTCTTGCTGATACGCTTGGTGAAGACTTTAACGATGTCTTTGTCAGCCGCAGGGATAACCTGGTCAAACATTTCAACAACGTCAATCTGAGAACCCAGCGCGTGGTAAACCGTACCCATTTCAAGGCCGATGATACCGCCACCCATAACCAACATTTTCTTAGGAACTTCGTTCAGTTCCAGTGCGTCGGTTGAGTCCCAGATACGTGGATCTTCGTGCGGGATAAATGGCAGCTCGATTGGACGAGAGCCCGCAGCGATGATCGCGTTGTCAAAGTTGATAGTCGTCGCGCCGTCTGCACCTTCCACCACGATAGTGTTAGGGCCGGTGAACTTACCGTAGCCGTTAACCACGTTAACTTTACGCATCTTAGCCATGCCGCCAAGACCGCCAGTCAGTTGGGTAACAACTTTCTCTTTCCACAGACGGATTTTAGTGATGTCGGTCGTTGGCTCGCCAAATACCACACCGTGTTCTGCCATCGCTTTCGCTTCTTCGATGACTTTCGCTACGTGAAGCAGTGCTTTCGATGGGATACAACCCACGTTCAGACACACACCACCCAGCGTGCTGTATTTTTCTACCAGAACAGTGTCCAGACCCAAGTCCGCACAGCGAAACGCCGCTGAATAGCCTGCAGGACCCGAACCCAGTACAACGACTTGGGCTTTGATTTCTTTACTCATTCTGACCTCGTTGTAGTCTTATATCCCTGACTAAGAGTTTTTTATCATGGACCATTTTGTTTCACTGCGCAGTACATCTGCAGCTTAATGTTTGGTCTGACATTTTACAGCTGTGTTAACAGCCTGAAAAATAAAAACCCATAGCCTGTGAGCTGTACATCAAATCAGCGCCCACCATATGCAGGTGAACGCTGGTCGGGTATAGCCTTACAGTACCAGACGGCGAATGTCTGACAGACACTCGTTCAGGTATGTGATGAAGCGTGCACCGTCTGCACCGTCGATCACGCGGTGATCGTAAGACAGTGACAGAGGCAGTTGCAGGCGAGGAGCGAACTCTTTGCCGTTCCAAACTGGCTTCATTTCAGACTTAGACACACCCAGGATTGCCACTTCCGGCGCGTTTACGATTGGTGTAAACGCAGTACCGCCGATGCCACCCAGGCTAGAGATAGTGAAACAGCCGCCTTGCATGTCAGCTGCAGTCAGCTTACCGCCACGTGCTTTCTTCGATACTTCAGCCAGCTCAGCAGACAGCTCGTAAATGCCTTTCTTGTTCACGTCTTTGAAGACAGGAACAACCAGGCCATTTGGCGTGTCTACCGCGATGCCCACGTTCACGAATTTCTTCAGGATCAGGCTCTCACCGTCTTCAGACAGAGAAGAGTTGAACGTTGGGAAAGCTTCCAGCGCTTTAGCAACAGCTTTCATGATGAACACCAGTGGGGTGATCTTCATGCCAGAGTCACGTTTCGCTTCGATAGCATTTTGTTCTTTACGGAATGCTTCCAGCTCAGTGATGTCAGCGTTATCCCACTGGGTCACGTGCGGGATCATTACCCAGTTACGGTGCAGGTTCGCGCCAGAAATCTTCTTGATGCGAGACAGAGGTTGAACCTCAGTTTCACCGAACTTGCTGAAATCAACTTTCGGCCATGGCAGAAGACCCAGTGCTGCGCCGTCGCCTTTACCTGAAGCTGCCGCTGCTGCGCCAGATTCCAGACGTTTCAGCGCGTCTTTCACGTACGCTTGAACGTCTTCTTTCAAGATGCGGTTCTTACGGCCAGAACCTTTCACTTTTGCCAGGTTCACACCGAATTCGCGAGCGATACGGCGAACAACTGGAGATGCGTGTGCGTACTCGTGGTTTTCCACGAACTCGCCCGCTGCTGCAGGAGCCGCCTGTGCTGCTGGTGCTGCCGCTGGAGCCACTGCCGGAGCAGATGCTGCTGGCGCTGCCGCAGGAGCCGGAGCTGCGCCCGCCACCTCGAATACCATGATCAGAGAGCCGGTAGACACTTTGTCGCCTGCCGCTACTTTGATTTCTTTCAGCACGCCTGCGAATGGTGCAGGAACTTCCATAGAAGCCTTGTCACCTTCAACAGTGATCAGTGACTGCTCTTCTTCGATGCTGTCGCCAACCGCTACCATGATTTCAGTCACTTCGACTTCGTCACCGCCGATATCCGGTACGTGAACTTCTTTCGTTCCGCCCGCTACCGGTGCTGCTGCAGGTGCTTCAACTGGAGCTGCTGCCGCTACTGGTGCTGCGCCTGAACCTGCTGTTTCGAAGACCATGATCAGAGAGCCGGTAGATACTTTGTCGCCTGCTGCTACTTTGATTTCTTTCAGAACACCTGCGAAAGGTGCTGGTACTTCCATTGATGCTTTGTCGCCTTCAACAGTGATCAGAGATTGCTCTTCTTCAATGCTGTCGCCAACCGCTACCATGATTTCAGTGACTTCGACTTCGTCGCCACCGATATCTGGTACAAATACTTCTTTCTGCTCTGTCGCACTAGATTGCGCCGCTGCTGCTGGAGCTGGAGCTGCTGCTGGAGCTGCTTCCGCTGCAGGAGCAGGTGCAGCTTGCGCTGCACCCTCGGCCGGAGCGCCGGCCGCTTCGAAAATCATGATCAGAGAACCGGTAGAAACCTTGTCGCCAGTCGCGATTTTGATTTCTTTTACGATACCAGCCTGTGATGCAGGTACTTCCATCGACGCCTTGTCACCTTCAACGGTGATCAGCGACTGATCTTCTTCAACTTTGTCACCAACGCTAACGAGGATCTCAGTAACTTCAACCTCATCGGCACCGATGTCTGGTACGTTAATTTCGATTGCCATTGATATATGCCTCTTACGCGTACAGTGGGTTCACTTTCTGAGTGTCGATACCGAATTTCTCAATGGCTTCAGCAACCACTGATTTCTCGATGTCGCCACGCTTCGCCAGTTCAGTCAGCGCTGCTACAACAACGTAGCTCGCGTTAACTTCAAAGTGACGACGCAGGTTCTCGCGGCTGTCTGAACGACCGAAGCCATCCGTACCCAGCACGCGGTAAGACTCAGCAGGAATGAACGCGCGAACTTGGTCTGCGTAGTTCTTCATGTAGTCAGTCGCAACGATAGCAGGCTCTGTACCCATAACTTGTGCAATGTATGGTACTTGCGCGTCAGCCATTGGGTTCAGCATGTTGTGACGGTCACACGCCTGGCCATCACGTGCCAGTTCGTTGAATGAGGTCACGCTGAATACGTCAGAAGCGATGCCATATTCCTTGCTCAGGATGTCAGCTGCTGCACGTACTTCGTTCAGGATGGTGCCAGAGCCCATCAGCTGAACTTTCGCTTTATCGCCTGCGTAAGCTTCCAGCTTGTAGATACCTTTACGGATACCTTCTTCAGCGCCTTCTGGCATTGCTGGTTGCTCGTAGTTTTCGTTCATCAGGGTCAGGTAGTAGAACACGTTCTCTTGCTCTGGACCGTACATGCGACGCATACCGTCTTGCATGATCACTGCAACTTCGTAAGCGAAAGTTGGGTCGTAAGAGATACAGTTAGGAACAGTACCTGCCATGATGTGAGAGTGACCGTCTTCGTGCTGCAGACCTTCGCCGTTCAGGGTAGTACGACCTGCAGTTGCACCCAGCAGGAAGCCGCGCGCTTGTTGGTCGCCTGCCATCCACGCCATGTCGCCAACACGTTGGAAGCCGAACATTGAGTAGTAGATGTAGAACGGGATCATCGGCAGGTTGTTAGTGCTGTAAGACGTCGCAGCAGCAACCCATGAAGACATTGCACCCAGCTCGTTGATACCTTCTTGCAGTACCTGACCTGAAGTCGCTTCTTTGTAGTAAGAAACGATGTCGCGGTCTTGCGGGGTGTAGTTTTGGCCGTGTGGGTTGTAAATACCGATTTGACGGAACAGACCTTCCATACCGAAAGTACGTGCTTCGTCCGCAATGATTGGAACGATGTTCTTACCAACGCCTTTGTCTTTCAGCAATACGTTCAGCGCACGTACGAAAGCCATGGTGGTAGAGATTTCACGCTTTTGCTCTTCCAGCAGAGGTTGGAACGCATCCAGCTCTGGCAGAGTCAGTTCTTCGGTGAATCGTGGCAGACGCTTAGGCGTGTAGCCTTTCAGTGCTGCGCGGCGAGCGTGCAGGTACTGGTGCTCAGCAGAACCTTCTTCCAGTTTCAGGTAAGGCAGTGCTTTCACGTCTTCGTCAGACAGCAGGTCTTGCAGACCCAGGCGGTCACGCAGGTGAAGAACATGGGTCATGTCCATTTTCTTAACCTGGTGCGCAATGTTCTTGCCTTCCGCTGCTTCACCCATGCCGTAACCTTTAACGGTTTTCGCCAGGATCACAGTTGGACGGTCTTTGGTTTCTTGTGCGTTCTTAAATGCTGCGTACAGCTTAGAAGGCTGGTGACCACCACGTTTCAGGTCGAAGATTTCTTCGTCAGTCATGTCAGCAACCAGTGCTGCAGTTTCTGGGTATTTACCGAAGAAGTGCTTACGAACGTAGGCGCCGTCTTTCGCTTTGAAAGTCTGGTAGTCGCCGTCAACAGTTTCGTTCATCAGCTGCAGCAGTTTGCCTGAGGTGTCTTTCGCCAGCAGTTTATCCCAGCCGCTACCCCAAACCACTTTAACCACGTTCCAGCCAGCACCTTTGAACAGGCCTTCCAGCTCTTGAATGATCTTGCCGTTACCCATTACTGGGCCATCCAGGCGCTGCAGGTTACAGTTGATCAGGAAGCACAGGTTATCCAGCTTCTCACGTGCTGCGAAAGAGATCGCGCCGCGTGATTCTGGCTCATCCATCTCACCATCACCCAGGAACGCATATACGCGCTGGTTGGTGGTGTCTTTCATGCCACGACCGTTCAGGTACTTCAGGAAGCGTGCTTGGTAAATCGCAGAGATTGGCCCCAGACCCATAGATACGGTTGGGAACTGCCAGAATTCAGGCATCAGTTTAGGGTGCGGGTATGAAGGGATACCTTTACCGTCCACTTCCTGGCGGAAGTTGTCCAGCTGCTCTTCAGTCAGACGACCTTCAACGAAAGCGCGTGAGTAGATACCCGGTGCAATGTGACCTTGGTAGTAAACCAGATCGCCACCGTCTACGTCGTTAGGCGCACGGAAGAAGTGGTTGAAACAAACTTCGTAGAATGCCGCAGAAGATTGGAAAGACGCCATGTGGCCGCCCAGTTCCAGATCTTTTTTCGATGCGCGCAACACGATCATGATCGCGTTCCAACGAATGATAGAACGAATACGACGCTCCAGGTTTACATCACCTGGGTATGCAGGCTCTTTGTCTGCAGGGATGGTATTCACGTAGTTGGTGGTGATGCCGGTTGGCATATCGACACCGTCAAGGCGCGCCTTTTCCATTACTTGCTCAAGCAGGAACTGGGCACGTTCTACACCTTCTTCACGAACGACTGATTCAAGAGCGGACAGCCACTCTTGGGTCTCTAGTGCGTCCACGTCATTTTTCATGACTTCAGACATGGCGATCTATCCTTTCGTTGATTGACTTGTACAAAACTAATGTTGTCGCAGTTGAAAAAACGGCTCCTGACAACTCCGCGAAGCTGTCGGGATCCGCTATTCCAACTCGTCCTTGCGTTGTTGAATCCGGCGCAGTGAGCGTTCTCTTCTGCTTTCCTCACGCCCCAAATCCAACAGGGTTTCCTCTATAAAAGCCAAATGCGCGTGCGATGCCTGACGGGCTTTTTCTGGTTCCCCGGCAGTGATCGCTTGCACGATATTGGCTCTGTGTCTGGTTACTTTTGCCACTACGTCTTCGCGTCGGTTCAGTAACTCAAAGTTTTGTAATATGTTTTGCTCCAGCAATGGTGCCAGGCTGCGCATGATGTGCAGCAATACCACGTTGTGCGACGCTTCAGTCACGGCAATCAGGTATCGCATCACGGCAGCAGCTTCGGCTTTTATGTCACCAAGTTGCTGGGCTTCACGGATGTTATCGTGGCAATGGCACACCCGTTTTAAATCTTCTTCTGTGCCCCGCAGTGCAGCAAAATAGGAGGAGATACCCTCCAGCGCGTGACGGGATTCCAGCAAATCAAGCTGGGTTTCAGGGTGGTCGGCTAACAGGCCAATCAGAGGCTCGGAGAAACGCTGCCACAAGCGTTCACTCACAAAGGTGCCGCCACCTTGTTTTCTGTTCAGGAGTTTTTTGGCTTCTAACCGCTGGATAGCTTCACGAACGGAGGGACGGGAAACATCAAACTGCTTTGCCAGCTCTCGCTCAGGCGGCAGTTTTTGACCCGGAGACAGTGTCCCTTCCAGAATCAGGCTTTCAAGCTCTTTCTCAATAACGTCAGACAGTTTGGGTTGACGAATCCGTTGTATAGCCATTGTTTTTATTACTTATCCGGCGCCGGAGTTCCTGCGCGTGCAATCCCATTCACTGGCCTTGTAAATTGGTAAGACCAATTACCAAACACCCTAAAAGTTATCAGAATGTGGCCTGACTGTCCACCGTAAACTTGATTTAAGTCATAGAAGTTACGCTTAGATTGCGCTGCGATTTTAATCAACGAAATGACATTGGTCTGACCAATATATTGGCTTACGGTAAAATTTCCGTGTGCCGGATCTCGTTAGCGTTGCAACTTGTCATCGAAATTGTCAGAGAGTTTTAACAATGCTTCTCTGACAACCCTAGTCAAAGTTCTGCTTTCAGTCTGTTCCAGCAAAAAGACGAACCGGGATCGGTTTTACGTCCGGGCGCAATATGCTCATGGCCGGTTACGCGGGCGGGGGTAATATTGGGGTATGTCGACATAATGGCATGGGTAACCGCAACCAGTGTCTGGTATTGGGCATCGGTGTACGGCAAGTCATCGGTTCCTTCCAGTTCAATGCCAATAGAAAAGTCATTGCACTGCTCTCGGCCTTCAAAGGAAGACACCCCGGCATGCCATGCCCGCTGGTTGAAAGAGACAAACTGCACCACCTCTCCCGTGCGTTTAACCAGACAGTGGGCCGAGACCTGCATATTACGGATTTCATCAAAAAATGGGTGGGCTTTTGAGGTCAGTTGCCCCTGAAAGAACTGCTCAATGTAAGGACCACCAAACTCACCGGGCGGCAAGCTGATGTTATGAACCACCAGCAGCGAAATATCTGCATCAACAGGTCTTTCATTGAAGTGTGGTGAGGGGCAGTGTCTGGCTTGTTTCAGCCAACCTTGGGCACAAATTTCAAACACGTGGTTACGCTCGGGTCAAATATTCCAGCTACTGCAGCAGATGGTAAACCAGGTTCTCCGGCCCAACAACCTGAAGGCTTATACCATCAGATTTCATGGGAAATATGCACCGTCATGTGCTGCTGGTTTTTCATCGACTTGGCTTTGTACATAGACTCGTCCGCCAGCTTCATCAGGCCGTCAAAGTTTTCACTGTGATTAGGGTACAGTGCGACACCGATACTCAGTTTCACACGAAGGGTATCCCCTCTCAGGGTAATGGGTTTATCAATATTCTGGACGATTCGTGCCACGGCAATGTCGACATTTATGTCTTCATCAAGCAGATCCAGCCAGACGATAAACTCATCACCACCAAGACGCGCGACCAAGTCGGTTTCCCGGACACTTTCCGTCAGCCGCTCAGAGACAGTTGTTAGCAACATATCACCCGCTTCATGACCATAAGTATCATTGATGGCTTTAAAGTCATTGAGGTCGATAAACAGCAGGGCGGCATGTGTGCCTGTCCGTCTTGCCCGAGCCATGGCACTTTTCACCTGGATATCAAAGGCGCGGCGGTTCAGCAGTCCGGTAAGGCTGTCAGTGTTAGCCAGTCTTCTCAGGGTGTCGTGTTGCTCTTTAAGCTGGCGGGTTTGTTTATCCACCTCACGCTGTAACCCATCGCGGGACACCATGGTCTCATTCAGCTTAAATTTCATGTCTGACAATTCGTCAGCGATCAACTGCAGTTCATCGTCATACTTTGCCTCAACCAGTCCGACTAACTCCCCCTGTCGCACTTTGCGGATACTTTCTATCAGGGATGCCAGCCCACCTTTAAAGCGGTGGCGGAACACCAACATTAAGGCGGTGACACTTAATGACAATAACGCCAAAGCAATTCCCGAACTCATCGAAAGCTTGGCCTGCACTTCATTCACATGCGCCTGCACCCGCTGGTGCAAAACCAGAACCTCTTCAGACATGGAGAGAAGCAACATATTGATGCGCGATGTCACCAGACTCTGGCTGGAATCCATGGAAATGTCATTGGGCTGGGAAATGTTTTTCTGGCTGAGGACCAACAATCTGTCTACTGCGCGCTGCATGTGTTGCAGGTTGGATATCGCCCCTTGAGAGGCGTCAGCAGACACAGAGGTATCCAGCGTGTCTTTCATTCGGGCGCTGGCGCGCTGACTCTCTTTTAGTGACGTTTCATCGTTGTAGCGTTGCAACAGCCACAGACGGCTTCGGAGCACATCAATCGAGCCCTGCACAGTCATGATGTAATTGAGTTGGGCGCGTGCTTCATCCTGCGCCTGCTTTTGAAACAACTGAAGCACGAGAATGGTTGCTGAAAGAAGCAAACTGCAGGCGACCAGTGCGGTGAGTAATCGGTTCAGTTTCATCTGCTTTCCTTACTGGGATGCCTGATTAGCAGGCACATGGGGAAGCAGGGGAGATGACGCAAACAAGTCCCGGAAATCCGGCGGTTCTGCCCGGGATGTTTTTCCTGAGCCGATCGCCCAGTTCGCCTGCATGGTCAGACTGAGGAACATCGCATCACTGATGGTCAGCCGGAAAGTGTAATCAGACCAGAGATACGCCAGTTGCGCCTCCGGCATGGAGAGAAAATCTGCCACCAGTTTTTTGGCCTTTCCCGGATAAAGGCTGATAAAACGGTTTGCCTCCTCCAATGCATCAATAACCCTGACGCTCACTTCCCTGTCAATGGTGCTCTCGCCGTTTTCATCTGTTCTGTGGCTGAGCAGGAAGTGGAGGTTATTGATACCGCGGGTTTCATAGCTGAATACCCTGTCAGGGTAATCACGCGACAACATGTAGCTGTAGGGCTCCCACACGGCTATGTAGTCCACCTCTTTGCGAAGCAACGCCTCGCCCAGTTTGTGGGGCTGATAGCCACGTTTTTCTATCCCTCGCGTGTTCATACCTTCCATTGCCATATAGGCATCAAGGAAAAACTCGCTGGCACTGTCTATGACAACCCCTGCCGTTCCATTTTCCAAAGCAGGAGACGTAGAATCCGGCGAGGCAGCAAGGGTCAGAATTTTCACGTCGTTGTCAGACTCAGCAAAACTGGTCAGCACACCAAAGTCGTCCCGTTCAAAGCGGGTAAACATCACCACGGAGTCAGACGTGGTTGCCAGGTCAACTTCATCGTTCAGCAGCATCTGCATGCAGTTGACGCCACCGCGCGCTTTGATCAGTTTGATCTTAAGGTCATGCTTTTGGAAATACCCATTGCTACTCGCAATGATCAAAGGGGCTGACAGCGGTGTTTCTGATACCGCAATACGTATCTCCGGCCACGACGTGCTCTTTGATGGCACAAACAATACCACCAGCAAGATACCGGTCACCGCGACCAAAGCAGAAACAGCGCGAACAGATACTTTCATTGCACACCTTGTCTTGTAATTAAGACAAGCATAGTCCGAAATATCTAACTTTTCACAGAGCGCAGTTTTAACTGTTTTTTCAAAGCCGAACCTGACACGCCGCCAGCCAGCCCAACCCAATCGGTAGATGCCTTTTGCCACTTTAGAAATGCGCGTAGAAGGGTTAGCTTTCTGTTACGACAACGGTATCATTGTCAGCAACTTTGGATCATGTGAATGGATTTTCCCTTATGACTTCATCTTCAAGCGGTGTTCATAACGCCGAAGAGCGCCGCCAACGCCTGCAGGAACTGCTGGGCGAAGACATAAAAGAGAGCGTTTCCCGCACCCTGAAAGAGGATTTAGGCGGCACACTGGATGCGTCCAGCGATATCACAGCGTCGCTTATTCCAGCTGAAACCTTGGCAGAAGCGACCATTATTACCCGTGAAGCAGGGGTATTCTGTGGCCGCGCTTTTGCGAATGAAGTCTTCCGCCAACTGGGCGATGTGGTGGCCATTCACTGGCAGGTTGAAGATGGCGATAAGGTGTCACCCAATCAGGTGTTGTGTGAACTGAAAGGCCCTGCGCGAACCCTGTTGACCGGTGAGCGCAATGCGATGAACTTTATCCAGACCTTGTCAGGCTGCGCCACTGAAACCGCACGCTATGTGGAAAAACTGGCGGGCACAAAAACCCGCCTGCTGGATACCCGCAAAACCATTCCCGGCCTTCGCAACGCGCTGAAGTATGCCGTCTCCTGTGGCGGTGGCTATAACCACCGTATTGGCGTTTACGACGCCTACCTAATCAAGGAAAACCACATTATCGCCTGTGGCGGCATTCAGGCCGCGGTAGACACCGCCAAGCGCCTTAACCCCGGCAAACCGGTTGAAGTGGAAACAGAATCCTTGGAAGAACTGCAACAGGCGATTGATGCCGGTGCAGATATCGTCATGCTGGATAACTTCACCACTGACATGATGCGCGAAGCGGTGGAACTGAACCAAGGTCGCGTTGCTTTGGAAGTTTCCGGCAATGTTACCTTGGATACACTGCGCGAATATGCCGAAACCGGTGTGGATTTTATTTCCGTCGGTGCGCTGACCAAACATATTAAAGCGATGGACCTTTCCATGCGCCTGAAATAAGTTGCAAAATAAGACCAAATAACAAATTTCACTACAGCAAATGCAGACAATAAGTCTGCATTTTTTTTTGCTTCACTCACAATCAATGTAACTGTCATTCATATCAATTACACAAATGACGATTAACCCCTCGAAACTCCAATTTTATCCACTATTTTCATTGGATTATCGGTCGTATCTTAGTGCCACTTTCAAGCCATGTTGGCAAAAACTTCTGGAGAGAATGGATATGAAAAAACAAAAGGGTTTTAGTTTAATTGAACTGCTGATTGTAGTTGGGATTATTGGTGCGCTAACGGCGATTGCTGTTCCCGCTTATTCAGAATACAAACGCCAATCTGACGTAGCAGCAGCAGTGGCTTCCGTTAAAACACTTCTGACAAAAGCAGAAGAACATCTATCAGAAAAAACTACTAACACCCTAAAAACATTTATAACTGCAGCAGATACAGCCGGTGGTCTAAATGCTCCTGCCACTGGATACGCTGTTGGAGAGCTTGGAGTAATAACTGCAGGCACTGACAACAGCTTAGTGTTCACTATGGGTAAGAACGTTTCATTCCCCGATGAGACTATCACTTACACAAGAACCAATGTTGTATGGGGCTGTGCCATGAGCGCTGGTATTACCGGTGTTGAAGTAAAAGGTTGTAATTAATAACAATGCAGACAAATCTTGCTGCAGCTTTGTGCCAGGCTAAATTTATTTCTCCGGCGCAAGAGCAAGAGGTCGTTCTAAAAACTAAAGCCGACGGGATTAATGTCCCTTCGGCTTTGCTTGCCCTGAATATATTTACCAGCGCTGATCTGGCAAAAATCATTGCCGAACTGTTCGGTGAGCCGTTAAGACATATCAAGCAATACCCCTGGGAAAAAACTAACGCCTTTATTAATCAACAGGATTTGGTGCTTTCGTCCCAGACGCTTCCCCTTGAGCTTCGCAATAACCAGTTGTTTCTCGGTATCAGCGATCCCACCCGCATCGACATTCAGGATGATTTCCAGTTCGCTACCGGGTATTCGATTGTGCCGGTATTGCTGGAAGTGGACCAAATTGAGGGGGCGATACGCCGCCTATACGGGAAAAACGTCACTGAAAACATACGCACTGTTAATGTTACAGATTCAGAGCTGGAAGCACTTGGCAACACCAACGAAGAAATCTTAGCCAGCGATGAGCTTTTTTCAGACGATGCACCAGTCAGCCGCTATATCCAGCAGGTGCTGTTAGAAGCCGTTCGCAAGCAGGCGTCAGATATTCATTTCGAACCGTTTGAGCAGAGCTATCAAATCCGATTTCGTCTAGACGGCATCCTGCAAACCCACAGCACGCCACCGGCGGGTATTTCACGCCGCTTGTCTACTCGGCTGAAAATCATTTCCAAGCTCAATATTGCCGAACGCCGTTTGCCGCAGGATGGTCGGATTAAGCTAAACCTTTCCGAAAACAAAGCCATCGATATGCGGGTGTCTACCCTGCCTACCTTGTGGGGCGAAAAGGTGGTGCTGCGGATATTGGATGGTGGCAGCGTTGCGCTGGATATCGACGCCCTGGGCTATAACGAAAAACAGAAAAAAGACTACCTCGAAGCCCTTGATAGACCCCAAGGGATGATTTTAATGACAGGCCCAACAGGGAGCGGTAAAACCGTTTCACTGTATACTGGCCTGAAATACCTCAATACTGCCGAGCGCAATATTTCCACCGCTGAAGATCCGGTGGAGATCAACCTGCCCGGCATTAATCAGGTCAACATCAACAACGATATCGGACTCGATTTTGCCAAAGCGCTACGGGCTTTTTTACGTCAGGATCCGGATGTAGTCATGGTAGGTGAGATCCGGGATTTGGAAACCGCTGAAATCGGAATCAAAGCCGCCCAGACTGGCCACCTCGTGCTGTCTACCCTGCACACTAATTCGGCGGCAGAAAGCATCACCCGTCTGGCAAACATGGGGGTCGCCCCCTACAACCTGGCTGCATCACTGCGCTTGATTATCGCCCAACGTCTGGCGCGCCGTCTTTGCCCGCACTGCAAAGTGCCACATCCAAGCGATGACCCGCACCTTGCGGCGCTGACCACCCACTACCCTTCGCTGAAAACCGACCAGGTTTTTAAATCTTCGTCTGAGGGGTGTGACCATTGTAATCACGGTTATCTGGGGCGCGTGGGTATCTACGAAGTGATGCCCATCGACCGTGAACTTGCAGAAGCAATTGGCAACGGCGCGGCAGCAATGCGCCTTGAAACCCTTGCCATGGGCAGTGGCATGTTAACCCTTCAACTTTCCGGTATTGAAAAACTGAACGAAGGCATCACCAGCCTCGCTGAATTACAGCGTGTGATCAGTCTGTAAAAGGAAATTTTATGGCTGCTAAAACCAATAAGAACAAGCTCTCTTCCTATCAGTGGCGTGGCACCACAGTAAAAGGCAAAAAAGTAAAAGGCCATACACTGGCGTATTCAGAGCAGGAAGCACGCCAGACACTGAATGAGCAGAAAATACGCCTCGAAAAGATAAAAAAACGCTCGCCCTCTTCCTGGGTTAAGCGCCGCAATGCAGCGACAGAAAAAGACATTACCCTGTTTACGCGCCAGATGGCCACCATGCTGGAAGCTGGCGTGCCCCTGGGGGAAACGCTCCAGCTGCTCAAATCCAGCGCCAAGAAAGCAGAAATGAAATGGATTGCCTCGCAGATATACAGCCATATCGAAGCGGGCTCTTCTCTGGCACAGGCGATGAAAGCAAGTTCCCATATGTTTGATCAGTTCTACTGTGATTTGGTGGCAACCGGCGAACAAACCGGTCGCCTTGAGCAAATCTTCGCCCGTATCTGTGTGTACCGTGAAAAAAGCGAAGCGACTCGCTCCAAAGTGATCAAAGCGATGATCTACCCGACTATTGTCTGCACCGTTGCTCTTGCAGTCACAATAGGTATGCTGATTTTTGTCATCCCCACATTTAAGGATGTTTTCAGCTCCTTTGGCGCTGAACTGCCCTGGTTTACCCAGAAAGTGCTGAACGTGTCTGATGCAGTGCAGCACTACGGCCTTTACATGCTGTTGGCCGTTTTCCTTGGCATTTTGATTTTCAAAGCGAGCATTGATAAAAGCTACAGCTTTCGCCGTAAGGTCAGTCACTACTCACTTCATATTCCTGTGGTCGGTGATGTATTGACCAAAGCCACGATTGCCCGCTTTACACGCACACTGGCGACTACCTTCAACGCCGGTATTCCCCTGTTAAGCGGCCTCTCTGCAGCAGGCAAAACGGCCAACAATACCCACTACAAAGCGGTCATTGAGGAGGTACACAAACAAACCGCCGGTGGCCGTCCGCTTCATCATTCCATCCGGGAAACCGGACAGTTCCCCGACATGATGATCCAGATGGTGATGATCGGCGAAGAGTCCGGTGCGTTGGATGACATGCTGAACAAAGTCGCAGGGATATATGAAGCAGACGTAGACAACACCGTCGATAACCTTGGCAAGATTTTAGAGCCCATGATTATCGTCGTGCTGGGCTTGTTGATTGGCTCTTTGGTTGTCGCTATGTACCTGCCGATGTTTAACCTGATGAGTGTAATGGGATAGTTCTTCGCCTTAAAAGGAATGTGCGCCGCTAACTGCTTCATTGTGCATGGAGCACAGCGGCGCAACTCGTTATTATACCTGCAACGAAATTACAGGATTTTCACATGGAATGGCTTTTTGACTCTCCGGGTCTCTACCTTTTTCTGGCATCACTGTTTGGTTTGATTGTGGGCAGCTTTCTCAACGTCGTGATCTACCGCTACCCAAAAATGATGGAATACCAATGGCGGGTGGAATGCCATGAATGTTTCCCGGACGAAATAGCAGCGCCGGAAAAACGTGAGCGATTCAACTTGAGCCTACCGGCGTCCCACTGCCCATCATGCCTGGAGCCCGTAAAGGCTTACGACAATATTCCCGTTGTCAGTTGGCTGCTGCTTCGCGGTAAATGCCGTAACTGTGAAACCAAAATCAGTGCCCGTTACCCGATCATTGAACTGCTGACAGCATTCATGGCTGGCAGTGTCGCGTATGTGCTTTCCGGCTACTGGTCGCTGGCAGTTATTGGTGCGACCTTTGTGTTGATCGCCCTTTGCTTTATCGACCTAGATACCATGCTGCTGCCGGATCAGATGACACTGCCACTGATGTGGGCAGGTATATTACTGGCCCTGGTTGGCATCTCCCCCCTTACACTCGAGCAGTCTGTCATTGGTGCCATGGTGGGATACCTGTCGCTGTGGAGCGTATTCCAGGTATTTAAAGTCATCACTGGCAAAGAAGGCATGGGCTATGGCGACTTCAAACTGCTCGCCGCGCTGGGCGCCTGGCTGGGCTGGCAACCCATACCGCTTCTTGTCCTTCTGGCTTCTTTTGCCGGCGCACTTGGCGGCATCATCATGATGCGGGTTAACAACTCAGGAAAAGACACACCGTTCTCATTTGGACCTTATCTTGCGATGGCAGGCTGGATCTGTTTGCTCTGGGGCAATAAGATCATTGACTGGTATCTGACGTCCTATCTGGGGTTCTAAATGACGTTTGTTGTAGGCATCACCGGGGGTATCGGTAGCGGTAAAACCACGGTAGCCAACCTGTTTGCGGAAAAAGGCATCGACATTGTTGATGCGGATATTATCGCCCGAGAAGTGGTCGCGCCCGGCTCTGAAGGCCTTAGAGCTATCATTGCCAAGTTTGGCAACGAAGTACTTTCTGCTGATGGCACACTCAACCGCGCAGTTTTGCGGGAAAGAATCTTCTCTAATCCGGATGACAAGCTTTGGCTGAACAGCCTGCTGCACCCTATGATCCGTGAACAGATGATTGCCCAAACCCAACAGACAACCTCAACATACTGCCTGCTGGTTATTCCTCTGCTGGTCGAAAACAAGCTTAACGCACTTTGCCAGCGCGTTTTGGTTGTCGATGTCAGAGAAGAAACCCAGATAGCGCGCACCACCCGGCGTGATGACGTGTCTGAGCAGCAGGTCAGGAACATTCTTGCCTCTCAGGCAACCCGCGCCCAAAGACTTTCAGTGGCTGATGATGTTATCCTCAACGAAGGTGACAGCGCAGCACTGAACAAAGACGTTGAGTTGCTGCACCGCCGTTATTTGGCCATGGCAACCCAATCGATCGAGAGTGACAATGAACAGTGAGACGCTATACGAACACCCGTTGAATGAGCAGGTTCGCGTCTACCTGCGTCTGGAGTTTTTGCTTGATCAGCTGACCCATTCAATGTCGTTCAACGATGATGTGCAGTGGCGGAACTTTTTCCGCAACCTGTTTGAACTGGTAGAAATCCTTGAACAGGTTCAGGTGAAAGGTGATCTGGTCAAAGATCTGGAAAAGCAGCGCACCAAACTTTCAGCATGGCTGGATGTGCCTCAGGTAGATACCCAGCAGCTCAATGCATTGCTACTCGAAAGCAGACAGTTGCAACAAAGACTGCTGCAAGCGCCAAGGCTGGGTCAGTCATTGCGTGAAGATAAATTCCTGTCTTCTA
Organism: Enterovibrio paralichthyis; assembly: GCF_019209835.1. NCBI lineage: Bacteria > Pseudomonadati > Pseudomonadota > Gammaproteobacteria > Vibrionales > Vibrionaceae > Enterovibrio > Enterovibrio paralichthyis. The sequence goes on from NZ_JAHUTS010000005.1 coordinate 181,965, forward strand.
TCCGCCAGCGCTTTTCCATTCCGGGAGGCACTTGCAGTTTTGACTTGCCAGCCCTTCACTTTTGGCTGAACTTGCCGCTGGCGCACCGACAGTCCAATGCAGAACAATGGCGAAAGCCCCTGGCAGCGCTCGATGATGCGCTCAGCTTTTGGCTCCGCTTAACCCGTGGCAGTGCGGTGATGCAGCAATGCGATGTCGTTAACGGCTTTTACCAACAAGACGTGGAAAGTGCCAACCTGCTTCGTTTGAAGGTTTCACCGGAGTACAACGTCTTTCCTTTGGTGTCGGGACATAAATCCCGTATTGCCATTCGCTTTATGCCATTTGATGAAAATCAGCCAGTACCTGAAAATATGTCACTGTCTCTGGCGGTTTGTTAGTTTTTGAGAGGTTTCAGTGAGTCAAGATAATCCAACCATCGTAAATTGCCCACAGTGCGGAATGCCGGTTGTTTGGGGAGAGGTAAGCCCATACCGTCCATTTTGCAGCAAAAAATGCCAGCTGATCGATCTGGGCGAATGGGCAGATGAAGAGAAGCGCATTGCCGGCGCACCGGATATGTCAGACAGCGACGGCTGGTCGGAAGACCAATAAGACGAGAGACGAGAGACGAGTTTTAGCCATTCACCACGCAATGCCACTCCTTGTCTCTTATCTTCTTCCCACTTTTTTCTCTTATCTTCTGTCTGCTATTTCTCTTATCTTCTATCTGCTCTTATCTTCTATCTGCTTTTATCTCTAATCTCTACTCAAGATTCCGCTGTTACAGCAATACTTCTCTGATTTTCGCTAACACCGGGTCGTTTGCTTCAGGGAAGGTGTAGTTCCCTAGCTCACAAATAGGTACCCAATTCCCCGGTTGCCCCTCTTTGCCAAACGGCTCACCGTTAAAGCTTTTCACCAGATAAAAATCGAACGACAGCGCTTTTTCCGGATACTCGTGGGACAAGGAAATGAAATGTTCCAGTTCTGTCGCTTCAATACCGACTTCCTCGTGAAGCTCTCGGATCGTCGCTTCTAGCGCTGACTCACCCAGCTCTACCTTGCCACCGGCAAATTCCCAGAAGCCGCCTTTGTGTGATTTGGCCAGACGCTGGGTGATAAAAATCTCGCTACCGTCTTGATTCAAAATGATCCCGGCAGCGATATGAATGTGTTTTTTGTTCATCGCGTTTGATTCTCTTATGCATAAAAAAGGCCGCTAAGCGGCCTTTTTCCGGAGTGCCGGTGATCAGTCGATCTTACCGTGGCACTGCTTGAATTTCTTGCCAGAACCACAAGGGCAAGGCTCGTTACGGCCAACTTTACGGCCGTCACGCACGACAGTTTCAGAAGCGTGTTCATGACCATCGCCCAGCTGGTTCTCTGCTTCAGCATGGTTCATCTGCTGACGACGCGCAGCTTCTTCAGCCAACGCGCGACGCTGCTCTTCCATGCGGTCTACTTCTTCCGGCTGCTGAACACGCACCTTGCTCAGGGTCATGATCACGTCCGACTTCAGCGCTTCCAGCATATCCTCAAACAGTTCAAACGATTCGCGCTTGTATTCCTGTTTCGGGTTCTTTTGTGCGTAGCCACGCAGGTGAATACCCTGACGCAGGTGGTCCATCGCTGCCAGGTGCTCTTTCCACAAGGTATCCAGCGTTTGCAGCATGACCGCTTTTTCGAAGTTGCGCAGGGTGTCAGCACCCACAGCCGCTTCTTTCGACTTATACACATCAATGATGTGGTTCAGGATGCGTTCACGCAGTTGCTCTTCATACAGCTTGTCGTCAGCTTCCAGCCATTCACGCAATGGCAGGTCTGCATCGAAATCCGCTTTCAGGCGGTTTTCCAGGCCTTCCACATCCCACATTTCTTCCAGAGATTGTGGCGGAATATACTGATCAATCACCGCAGCAACCACATCGTCACGGTTTTGTTCAATCATGTCGCTGATATCACTGCTGTCCATCAGCTCGTCACGCAGCTCGTACACCACTTTACGCTGGTCGTTGGCAACATCATCGAATTCCAGCAGTTGTTTACGGATATCGAAGTTGCGGCCTTCTACTTTGCGCTGTGCGTTTTCAATCGCCTTATTGACCCATGGGTGTTCGATAGCTTCGCCTTCTTCCATACCCAGTTTCTTCATCATGTTAGACACGCGCTCTGACGCAAAAATACGCATCAGTGAGTCTTCCATAGACAGGTAGAAACGGCTTGAACCCGGGTCACCCTGACGGCCTGAACGGCCACGCAGCTGGTTGTCGATACGACGTGATTCGTGACGCTCAGTACCGATGATGTGCAGACCACCTGCCGCTTTCACCGCTTCGTGGCGCTCACGCCACTTCGCTTTGATCTCTGCGATTTGATCGTCAGTTGGGTTTTCCAGCTTGGCAATCTCTTCCTGCCAGCTGCCGCCCAACACGATGTCAGTACCACGACCCGCCATGTTAGTCGCGATGGTCACTGCGCCCGGCGCACCAGCCTGAGCAACGATATCTGCTTCATGGGCGTGGAATTTGGCGTTTAGTACCGAGTGTTTCACACCGGCTTTTTTCAGCGCATTGGAAAGCAGCTCAGACTTCTCGATAGAAACGGTACCCACCAGTGATGGCTGGCCTTTCTCGCTGCGCGATTTGATGTCTTCAATGATGGCATTGAATTTTTCGCGCTCGGTCATGTAAACCTGATCCGCCATATCATCACGGACCATGGGTTTGTTGGTTGGGATAACCACGGTTTCCAAGCCATAGATTGACTGGAATTCGAATGCTTCGGTATCTGCCGTACCTGTCATGCCTGACAGGCGATCATACAAACGGAAGTAGTTCTGGAAGGTGATCGATGCCAGTGTCTGGTTCTCGTTCTGGATCTTCACGCCTTCTTTGGCTTCCACTGCCTGGTGCAGACCTTCAGACCAACGGCGCCCCGGCATGGTACGGCCGGTGTGCTCATCAACGATGATCACTTCACCGTCTTTCACGATGTAATCGACGTCTTTTTCAAACAGTACATGGGCACGAAGCGCTGCGTTGATATGGTGAAGCAGCGTGATGTTCGTTGGAGAGTACAGGGTATCGTGCTCTTCCATCAGGCCATTTTTCTTCAGCAACTCTTCCACAAACTCCTGTCCGGTTTCGGTCAGGTGAGCTTGCTTGGACTTCTCGTCAACGGTGAAGTGACCGTCACCGCGGTACTCTTCGCTGTCTTCTTTATCCTGACGTACCAGTTGTGGGATCAACGCATTAATGCGGGTGTACATGTCCGAGCTGTCTTCCGCTGGACCTGAAATGATCAGAGGCGTACGGGCTTCATCGATAAGGATGGAGTCCACCTCATCCACCACAGCGAAGTAGCGCTCACGCTGGACACGGTCTTCCGGGCGGAATGCCATGTTGTCGCGCAGGTAGTCGAAACCGAATTCGTTGTTGGTTCCGTAAAGGATATCCGCCTGATAAGCGGCTTTTTTGTCCTGAGGATTCATGTTTGGCACGTTCACGCCAACGGTCATGTCCAGGAATTCAAAAAGAGGACGGTTGGTTTCGGCGTCACGCTTGGCCAGGTAGTCGTTCACCGTTACTACGTGAACGCCCTTACGGGTCAACGCATGCAGGTAAGCTGGCAAGGTAGCGGTCAGGGTTTTACCTTCACCGGTACGCATCTCTGCGATTTGGCCGTTGTTCAGTACCATACCGCCGATCAGCTGCACGTCGAAATGACGCATGCCATAAACACGTTTTGAAGCTTCACGCACGGTTGCAAACGCTTCAGGAAGAATAGTGTCGAGCGATTCACCCTGCTCGATACGCGCACGGTATTCAGCCGTTTTGGCTTTCAGCTCTTCATCGCTCAGCGCTTCAAACTTTGGCTCGAGGCTGTTGATCTCATTTACGATTTTGCGCAGGCGACGCAGAGTGCGGTCATTGCGGCTTCCGATCACTTTGGTAATTAATTTCGATAACATGGCTTTGCCGTTTCTCTCATATTTTTCGCTTTAGCGTCTTGGCCAAAGCCTGGATACTGCGCAGCAGAGAGGTATCAGCAAATTCCCTCTGCCAAAAATTCTTTCGGAAGAATTAGCGATTTGATGTGTTGCTTTGATCTTGTGCCTGAAGCGAATAATTTCAAGGCCAGAGAATCAGTTATTCACACGACTGTGCGCTATGGCTGATTATGATAAGGCATAACCCTCACGCATCCCACCGCTAATCAAGCCTGAGCAGGCATGGTAACCAAAAAATTAGAACCCGTTCATTGACTGAGGCCATTTTAGTGCATTTTCTGCCCAGCTTTAGTGCATATCCAGCGTCTGTTTTCCTCGCCACAAAGCGAATTTTAGGGTGTCCGTGGTGATTGTGCGGAGGAATTGGTACTCTTACACAGAGTATTCAAGGGCAAAAATCATATGCGCGATCATCGACCTCAAGCCGCTTTGGATTTACTGGAAAACAGCCTTTCCGGTCAAATCCGCCAACGTGCAATGGCGCTCTCCCAGCTAAACCAACAAGTTCAGGCGCTGCTGCCACCGCAATCTGCCGCACAGTGCCGGGTTGCCAATTACCGCGATGGCATTTTGATCCTAGAGTGTGGGTCATCTTCTTGGGCGACTAGGCTTAATTACGATCGCCAGACGCTCCTCAGTGCGCTAAGACGCGGCCCGCTGCCTTCGCTGATGACAATTGAAATCAAGGTCAACCCTGCCCTTGCCAAAGCACAAGCCGAAGAGAAGGAAGAAGTCGCCCCAAAACCTGCGCGCCATTTAAGCTCGACCGCCGCACAGTATTTGGAAGCCATTGCGCAAGGTGCTCCAGACAGTGTGAAGAAGCGCTTGGAAGCCATAGCGGCCTTGGCAAAGGACAACTGAGACTTTGTTTCTCCTTTCACTCTTTGCCGAATTTCAGGCACAAAAAAACCGGAGCATGCTCCGGTTTTTCATTTGTTTGTGTATCAGGCCAATACCATACCTGGCTGGGCAAAAGTGACCGGCAGGGTTTGTTCGTTTTCGAACGTTGCCCATTCCCATGCTTCCTGATCTGCCAGAACCGCACGCAGCAGTTGGTTGTTCAGTGCATGGCCGGATTTATACGCACGCATTTCACCAATGATATTGTGACCGCACATGTACAGGTCACCGATAGCATCAAGCACTTTGTGCTTAACCAATTCGTTGTCGAAACGCAGGCCTTCTTCGTTCAGGATGCGATAGTCATCCAAAACGATGGCACAGTCGAAGCTACCACCCAGACACAGGTTACGTGACTGAAGGTATTCGATATCACGCATGAAACCAAAAGTACGTGCGCGGCTGATATCTTTGATAAACGACTGTGAAGAGAAATCCAACACCAGATTCTGGTGCTCTGACTCAATTGCCGGGTGATTGAAGTCAATGGCAAAGTCTAGGCGGAAGCCGTCATACGGCAACAGCTCTGCCCATTTGTCGCCATCTTCGATGCGAACAGGTTTCTTAATGCGCACAAAGCGTTTTGGTGCATTAAGGGTTTCAATCCCCGCAGATTGCAGCAGATAAATGAACGGGCTTGCGCTGCCGTCCATAATTGGAATTTCCGGTGCGTCGACTTCGATAATGACGTTATCAATACCCATACCCGCCAGCGCCGCATTAAGGTGCTCGACAGTAGAGATACGTACGCCTTCATCGTTGACCAGTGCAGTACACAGCATGGTGTCACGTACAGACGCCGGATCCGCCGGAAAGTCTACCGGTGGATTCAGGTCAGTACGGCGATAAATCACGCCAGTGTTAGCTGCAGCCGGGCGCAGGATCAGCGTGACTTTACGCCCAGAGTGCAAACCCACCCCGGTCGTTTGAACAATAGTTTTTAATGTTCTTTGTCTAATCATCTGCCATTCCCAACTGAATCAATGTTTTTGCGCCCCAAATCACCCATTACGGTGTCACAATAGGGCAAAACGCGCAGCATGATATCACGCCGCTGTACACAAACCAAGCACTGGAAAATTAATCTGCCTGCTTACGCAAGAACGCAGGAATATCCAGATAGTCTTGATCTTGCTTAGGCTTAGGGGCAACGTTTGAAGTCTGTGGTTGTACAGGTGCTTCTGCAGGACGTGTGCCCGTGACAGCCGTTGCCGCTTTAGTAGCTTCTTGCAAAGGTTGTGCCTTGTTTTCCACCGGTGCTGGTTTTTGCGAACCAGGAACCAAAGTGATATCTGGCTTACGCTCATTACCGATACCTGTAGCAACAACGGTAACACGCAGCTCGTCACTCATCTCTGGATCCATCGACGAACCAATAACGACAGTCGCGTTATCTGAGGCAAACGCTTTTACAGTGTTACCCACAGTCTCGAATTCATCCAGTCGCATATCAAAGCCAGCTGTAATATTTACGAGAACACCGCGCGCTCCCGCCAGATCGATGTCTTCCAACAGCGGGCTAGAAATTGCCATTTCAGCCGCTTCTTCAGCACGATCTTCACCGGTTGCGACACCACTACCCATCATAGCGTGACCCATTTCCGACATCACGGTACGCACGTCCGCAAAGTCGACGTTAATCAGGCCTGGGCGAGTGATCAGCTCAGCAATACCCTGTACCGCATTACGCAGCACATCGTTCGCTTTTGCGAAAGCGTCCAGCAGCGTAATACCGCGACCAAGCACTTTCAGCAGTTTCTCGTTCGGGATTGTGATTAGCGAGTCGACGTGCTTAGAAAGCTCCTCGATACCCTGCTCCGCAAACGCCATACGCTTTTTACCTTCAAAGCTGAATGGTTTAGTGACAACAGCAACGGTAAGAATACCCAGCTCTTTTGCCACTTCAGCGATAACCGGTGCTGCACCAGTACCTGTACCACCGCCCATACCCGCTGCGATAAATACCATATCGGCACCTTCGAGCTCAGCTTTAATGGCTTCGCGATCTTCCATCGCAGATTCACGGCCAACTTGTGGGTTTGCACCCGCTCCCAGACCTTTAGTGATATCACCGCCAATCTGAATAACAGTGCTTACCGCTGTTTTACGCAATGCCTGCGCGTCAGTGTTGATGGTGATGAATTCCACACCTTCAATTGACTCGCGTACCATGTGTTCAACTGCGTTACCACCGCCGCCACCAACACCAACGACTTTGATTACCGCGTCATTGGACATTTCCATAGTCGGTTCAAACATGTGTTCTCTCCGTATTTCCTGTTCGCATCAGGTTTAAAATTCTTTCTTAAGCCAGCCACTAAGCTTACTGAACATGCCTGATACAGTTCGTTTAGGCTCTGGCTCGCTCGATTCGTTCAATAGATTTTCTTTGCCATAATGCAAAAGTCCGACCGCTGTCGCATGGTAGGGCGCATTGACATAGTCAGTAAGCCCGGTGACACCATACGGAAGACCAATGCGGACCTGATTCTGGAATACGCGCTCAGCACACTCCACCAGGCCTTGCATCTGCGCAGCGCCACCGGTCAGGACAATCCCCGCCGCCAGCTGGTGTTTCACACCCTGCGCCCGCAGTCGCTCCTGCACACGTTCCAGTTCGTTTTGGACTAATCCCAGTAGCTCACTGCAACGTGGCTCAATGACTTCAGCCAATGTTTGACGCTGAAGGCTGCGCGAGGGGCGCCCACCTACGCTGGGAACATTGACCTTGGCATCTTTATTTACCAGTTCGCTTAACGCACACCCGTGCTTCACTTTGATTTTCTCGGCGTCGCTCAATGGGGTACCGAAGGCATAAGCGATATCACTGGTGATGACATTGCCCGCGTATGGAATGACTGCTGCGTGACGCAAAGCGCCACCTGTCCACACGGCAATGTCCATGGTGCCGCCGCCGATATCGACGACGCAAACACCCAACTCTCTCTCATCTGGCGTGATCACCGCATGGCTTGACGCCAAACCAGAGAAAATTAACTGATCCACCTTAAGTCCACAGCGTTCAACGGCTTTTTCGATGTTGCGCGCCGTGTCGTTGTGGCAGGTGATGAGGTGTACGCTGGCTTCCATACGCACACCGGACAACCCGACCGGGTTTTTAATCCCTTCCTGGTAGTCGATTTTGTATTCTTGCGGAATAACGTGCAGCACACGTTGTTCATCGCTGATTTTTACCGATTTCGCAGTATGGATAACCATATCGACGTCGTCTTGGGTGACTTCTTCGTCGGAGATAGGTCCCATACCACGCTCAGTCTGGCAGTGGATGTGCTTACCTGACAGGGAAAGGTATACCGCATTGATCTTGCAGTCAGACATCAGTTCTGCGCCATCAACGGCACGTTGTACTGATTTCACCACTGACTCAAGGTCGTTTACGCCACCTTTATCCATGCCTTGTGACGGGGTCGAGCCCACGCCCAGCACATTGATCGCGCCGTCTGGCAAAAGTTCACTGATCAGTACCGAGACTTTTGACGTTCCGATATCCAAGCCAACAATCAGTGGTCTGTCAGTTGTTTGTTTCATTCCAACCACTCTCAGTTCTCTTCCTCACCGTCTTCCGGGGCTTTCCAACCCACGGCAGCACCGGTGTCATAGCGCAAATCTACGTATTGCATCGCCCGACCTGTTGCTTTGATTTCGTCAAACAGATCCACAAAGCGTCTCAGACGCTCATCCCGCGATTCCCGGCCCAACTCGATACGGATACCGTCCCGGGTGACCACGCGCCAGGATCGACGCTCATTCAACGCCAGTGCGGCGATTTGTAATTCTGTGGGTGCCAGTATCCGTCGCATATCCCGCCACGCATCCAGCACTTCTTTTTCACTGCCTTCCGGGCCATGAAGCGATACCAGTCCCAGATTGCTGACTTCTTCCGGGCTGGCGTGAAATACCACCCCTTCGGTATCCAGTAGCAAAGATCCATTCCAGACTGCCTGTGGCTGGTATTCAGTCACATTCACCTTAATAGTGTCTGGCCACTGCTTACGGACTGCCACATTAGCAACCCAAGGCAGCGCTGAAATTGCTCCATGGATGTTATCCACATCCTGCAGCATGAAACTCTGTAAGCCGCCCAGCTTGAGCACGGAGTCCCGGACTTCTGTGGCGGTAAGATGCGTCAGCTCACCCTGTACAATAATTTGGGAAAGCGGCAACTGCCTTTCATCGCCCATCCAGGACAAAACACGAAGCAGCGACCACACCAACGCCAGAATGACAAATACCAAAAACACCAGCCCCCCCCAATGCGCTTTTGGCATTGAAGTCTGAGCCGGTATCTCGTCGACAGTCACGTTTGTCATAGCGAGCCATTGCCTCTTTAAATCTTCAGGCAACCTGCAGCCTTGCAATATGCAAAGCCGACCGATTATAACGGCCAGTTTGACAGGTCACCAACCCTTCTTGGCACTGAAGTGATGAAGCTGAGATCAAATACATGCAAAACCACCAAAATACGGTCAAAAGTTAGACATCGCCCACCTCTGACCCTTGGATTTACTTGTATCTGCGCTTATTTCTCCGCTTTCAGTGCCGCTTTATCCAGTTTCAACTCGGCCAGTTTTCTAGCCACTTTTCCGATATCCCCCGCGCCCTGGGTCAGCACCAGGTCACCCGGCTGGATCACGGCAGCCAGCGCAGCTGGCAATGCTTTAATATCCGGCACGAAGATCGGATCGATTTTTCCGCGGCCACGAATGGTACGGCAAAGGCTTCGGCCATCCGCACCGGCAATTGGCGCTTCACCGGCGGAGTAGACATCCAGCATCAACAGCACGTCCACCTGCTCCAACACGTTGGCAAAATCGTCATACAAATCACGGGTACGACTGTAGCGGTGCGGCTGGAAAATCATCACCAGACGGTTATCCGGCCAACCTGCACGTGCAGCCTGAATGGTCACGTCCACTTCACTTGGGTGATGACCGTAATCATCCACCAGCAGGGCATGACCCTCTTCAACCGGGAACAGACCCAGTTGGTCAAAGCGACGGCCCGTACCTTCAAAGCTTGCCAGTGCACGCAAAATCGCGTCATCTTCAACGCCATCTTCCGTTGCCGCGGCCACGGCTGCAGCCGCATTCAAAGCGTTGTGACGGCCTGGAATATTCAGCTCAATGTTCAAAACCGGCATGCCGTTGCGCAAAATGGTGAAAATGCCTTTCTGGCCTTCCTGACGGTAATCTTGCAGGCGTACATCCGCATCTTCTGAAAAACCGTAGGTGATGACTTGACGGCCAATGCGCGGGATCAATTCGCGGACAACCGGATCATCAATACACATCACTGCCTGACCATAAAAAGGCAACTGGTGCAGGAAATCGACAAACGTCTGCTTCAGGTTGTCGAAGTTACCGCCATAGGTGTCCATGTGGTCAGCTTCGATATTGGTAACAATCGCCACCATTGGCTGCAGGTGCAGGAAGGAGGCATCGCTTTCGTCAGCTTCCGCGATAAGGTAGCGGCTGCAGCCCAGACGCGCATTGGTTCCGGCGCTTTTCACCAGACCACCATTCACGAATGTTGGATCCAGTCCCGCTTCCTGATAGATCAGCGTCGTCAACGCGGTTGTGGTGGTTTTGCCATGGGTACCGGCAACTGCGATACCGTGACGGTAGCGCATCAGCTCCGCCAGCATTTCAGCGCGGCGAACCACTGGGATGCGGGCTTTTTTCGCCGCGACCAGCTCAGGATTGTCCTGTTTGATTGCCGTAGAGACCACCACCACACTCGCGCCTTCCACGTTACTTTCAGCGTGGCCGAAAAACACTTTCGCACCTTTGCTTTCAAGGCGCTCAGTCACCGGGTTCTCGGACAAGTCCGAGCCGCTGATTTCATAACCTTCGTTGATCAGCACTTCCGCAATACCGCACATACCGGCACCGCCGATACCGACAAAGTGAATGCGTTTAACACGGCGCATTTCAGGCACCATGGTTCGGATTTTTTCTAACTGATGACTGTCAAACTTACCCATCACTTCGTTCTCTACTTCGCTACTTCTTTGATGGCATTCGCCACACGTTCTGCTGCATCGGTAATCGCTGCCGCTTTTGCCGCCTTAGACATGGCCATCAAAGACGTTGAATTCTGTTTGTTTATGGCATCAGCCAATGTCTGTGCCGTCAGCTCTGGCTGCTCGATCATAATGGCTGCGCCACTGTCGACCAGATGCTCTGCATTCAGCGCCTGCTGGCGATCTTTATGCATGAATGGCACGAAGATCGCTGGAACGCCTGCGGCTGACACTTCTGAAACGGTCAACGCACCAGAGCGGCAAATGATGATGTCAGCCCAGCTATAGGCCGCGGCAACATCATCGATAAATTCTGTGACTTCAGCATTAGCCACACCGGCCTTTTGATAACGCTCGGCAGTGTCAGGTTGACTGCCCTTACCTGCCTGGTGTCTTACCACAACAGCACGGTCACAAAGGGCAATGGCTTCCGGCACCGTATGGTTAAGAATACGTGCCCCTTGGCTTCCGCCCATCACCAGCACGTTCAGCGGCTCGCCATCGGCATAGGTTGCATGCTCTGCCAATGCACATACGTCTTTGCGTACCGGGTTTCCCACCACCTGCTTGTTGGCAAATGCACCCGGGAATGCCTGCAGTACCCGTTTGGCAATCTTCGCCAACCATTGATTCGTCAAGCCAGCCACGGCGTTCTGCTCGTGCAGCACCACGGGGATGCCGCTCAACCACGCTGCCAGACCACCTGGCCCGCTGACATAGCCACCCATGCCCAATACTGCATTCGGTTGCCAGCGCTTGATGTGACGACGCGCCCGAAATACCGCGTTCAGCACCATCCAGGGGGCGAGAAGTTTACGCGCAAACCCCGCGCCACGCAGCCCTTTTACCTCGATAAAGTCGATCTCAATGCCATGTTTTGGCACCAGATCTGCTTCCATCCGATCCGCCGTTCCTAACCAGCGGATCTCCCAGCCTTCCTGTTGCAGCTCTTTGGCTACCGCAAGCCCCGGGAAAACGTGACCGCCGGTACCACCGGCCATCACCAACAGGCGTTTATTCTTTTGTTCTTTTTCGTTTTTCATGAGACACAATTCGTTGGTGCGCCTGCGCTGTTTTCATACGGTATTCATGATCAATGCGCAGCAGCAGGGCGACCGCAGTCGACATAATAAATAAACTTGAGCCACCGTAACTGACCAGTGGCAAGGTCAGGCCTTTGGTGGGAACAATACCCGCCGCCGCACCCACGTTGACCAGTGCCTGAAAGGCAAACCAGATACCAATCCCGAAGGCAAGGAAACCACCAAACAGCTGGTCGGCTTCCAGACAGCGCTTACCGATAAACAGAGCGCGGAAAACCAGCGCAAATACCATCAACAGTACTGCCGTTACGCCAATCAATCCCAGCTCTTCGGCCAGCACTGCAATAACAAAGTCAGTATGTGCTTCCGGCAGGTATTCTAGTTTTTGGATAGAATTACCCAGCCCTTGTCCCCACCAGCTACCGCGGCCAAAGGCCATCAGTGATTGCGTTAACTGATAACCGCTGCCAAATGGATCCTGCCAAGGGTCGAGGAATGAAGTCACACGGGCGATACGGTATGGCTCAGCCAGAATCAATAAGCCAACCAGACCAAGGCCAGTAAACAGCAAAGCACCAAACTGCCAAAGCTTGGCACCGGCAATAAACAGCATGCCTACCGTGGTAACAAACATGACGACCACGGAGCCGAGATCAGGCTGAAGCAGCAGCAAGCCGGCAATAATGACCAGCACAGCCAGAGGTTTCAGAAAGCCCAGGAAGCTTTCCCTCACTTCACCATGGCGACGAACCAGATACCCGGCAATGAACAGAAACAATGAGAGTTTGGCGACTTCCGCAGGTTGAAGGTTAATGACCCCCAATGGCAGCCAGCGCACCGCACCATTTACCGAGCGCCCCACCAACAACACTGCGACAAGTAAGGCGAACGAAATTAGGAGCATCGGAATGCTGAGCTGTTGCCAGCGGGCGAGCGGGATCTGCAGGGCAAATCCGGCAAGGATCAACGCACCAATCAAATAAAAGCCCTGACGCATAGCAAAGTGAAATGGCTCATCCACCAGACGCGTAGAAACAGGAATAGAAGCGGAAGAAACCATGATCAAGCCGACCATCATCAGGCCGAACGAAAGCCAGACAAGTTGGCGGTCGTACAGAGCCGTTGGCGCCGGATGTGATATCCAGCGCAGCAAACGGTTGTCTTCCCACTTCGCACTCATCATGGCGTCACCTGCTCCCCAGCACTTTGATCAGCCAGCGTTTTTGCATAAGCCGCAAAGGTGTCACCGCGCACCATAAAGTTGGTGAACTGATCCAGACTCGCGCAGGCTGGTGACAGCAACACCATGTCGCCACTTGCGACATTTTTAGCGGCAATATCCATTGCTTCTTGCATGGTTTCGGTGACAACCGGTGCATCCACCAGCGAGGTGAAAGCATTGCGGTCGCGGCCGAAGCAATAAAGGGTGACTTTCAGTTTATCCAGCACAGGTTTCAAGGCAGAAAAGTCCGCCCCCTTGCCATCGCCACCCACCAGTAGGTGAAGCCTGCCTGCCAGTTGCAGGCCATCCAGTGCTGCCAACGAACTGGCCGGGTTGGTGGCCTTGGAGTCATTCACCCACAACACACCTTCATGTTCCAGCACTTGCTGGCAACGGTGCGGCAGGCCACGGTATTCGCGCATTGCACTGCACTGTGCTGCTCGGTCAATGCCCGCTGCATCAGCCAGCGCCATGGCAGCCAAACAGTTCGCCACATTGTGACGCCCTACCAGAGCAATATCAGAAACCGGCATCACTTGATCGCCTTTCGCCGTCAGCCACTCTGCCCCCTCTTTCAGGGTCAGTGTGTAATCACCGGCGGCAAAACCAAAGCTCACGGCAGTGCCAGAAGACGGTTTGGTTTCTGGATCATCCTGGTTCCACACTGCCAGTTGGGTCTGGTCAAAGAGACGCAGTTTGGCGTCGCGGTAATCATCCATACCGTCGTAGCGATCCATATGATCTTCCGACAGGTTAAGGAATACGGCCGCAACGGTATCCAGCGAGGAGGTAGTTTCCAACTGGAAGCTCGAAAGCTCAAGGACATACAGGTCGTGATTGTTTGCCAGCATATCCAGCGCAGCAAAACCGATGTTGCCACCCACGCCGACGTTCAAACCTGATGCTTTGACCATTTCACCGACAAGGCTGGTAACCGTACTCTTACCGTTCGAGCCGGTAATACCAATCACAGGCGCGGTCACATCACGGGCAAACAACTCTATGTCGCCCACAATTTCAATGCCCGCTTCGGCTGCCTGTTGAAGTTCAGGAGTCGCCAAGGCAATGCCCGGACTTGCGACGATTAAATCAGCCGCCAGCAGCCATTCCATGTTCCAGCCACCAGCATGCAGCTCAACGCCTTCTGGCAATTGATCTGCACCCGGCGGGTTGGCACGGGTATCAATCACTTTCACCAACGCGCCATCGTCTTTTTTCACCAGATGACGAACGACAGAGAGCCCGGTCATCCCGAGCCCTATCACCACAATGTATTTCGCGGCTTCTGTCTTCATTAGCGCACCTTCAGCGTAGCCAGGCCAATCAACACCAGCATCAGGGTGATGATCCAGAAACGCACGATGACGCGCGGCTCCGGCCAGCCTTTTAATTCATAGTGATGGTGGATAGGTGCCATGCGGAAAATACGTTGGCCGCGCAGCTTGTAAGAGCCTACCTGCAGGATCACTGACAGGGTTTCCATCACGAACACACCGCCCATGATCACCAAAAGGAATTCCTGACGAACCAGCACTGCGATGGTGCCCAGCGCGCCGCCCAGAGCCAGCGAGCCCACATCGCCCATAAACACCTGAGCCGGATAGGTGTTAAACCAGAGAAAGCCCAGGCCTGCGCCAACAATGGCCGCACACACCACCACCAGTTCATCAGCGTGTTTGATATAAGGAATGTTGAGATATTCAGCGAAGTTCACGTTACCGGTCGCCCAGGCAATAAAGGCGAAACCACTGGCGACCATGACCGTCGGCATGATAGCAAGGCCGTCCAGACCGTCGGTCAGGTTGACCGCGTTACTGGTGCCCACAATCACGAAATAGGTGAAGACGATGTAGAACAGGCCAAGCTGAGGCATCACGTCTTTGAAAAATGGCACGACAAGCTGGGTTGCTGCCGTGTCTTTGCCGTGAGCATACAGGGCAAACGCCACTACCAGCGCAATCGCTGACTGCCAGAAATATTTCCAACGGGCAATCAGGCCATCGGTGTTCTTGCGCACCACCTTACGATAATCATCAACAAAACCAATCGCGCCGTAACCCAGGGTCACGAACATCACAGCCCATACGTACGGGTTGGACAGATCAGCCCAAAGCAGCACAGTGATCGTAATGGACGCCAGGATCATGATACCGCCCATGGTTGGGGTACCACGCTTGCTGAAGTGGGATTCAGGGCCTTCGTTACGCACCACCTGACCGATTTGCAGCATCTGCAGACGGGCAATCATGCGCGGACCGATCCACAGCGACAACATCAATGCGGTGAGCACACTCAGGATCGAGCGGAAAGTAAGGTAGTCAAACAGTCGGAAGAACGGAATGTACTGGGTCAGCACATCAGACAGCCAATCTAGCATGTTGCGGCCTCCTCAATTGCTGCTACCACTTCAAACATTCTCATTCCGTTGGCACCTTTCACCAACACAGACACGTCAGGTTTCGTATTCATCAGCTCTACTGCATGCGCAATCAATGCGTCTTTGTTATCAAAATGTCGGCCACCGCAATGGGCACTGATCGCCTCACTGGCAGGGCCGAATGTCAACACGGTTTGGATGGAAGCCTTCGCCAGATGCTCAGCCACCTCCTGATGGACAGCCGCACTGTGCTCGCCCATTTCTGCCATGTCGGCAAGAATAATGATTTTTTCGTTATCAAAACCGTCGAGCAGATCGACGGCCGCTTTCATCGCCGCGAGGCTCGCGTTGTAGCTGTCGTCAATCAGACGAAGCCCCGGACGCGGAAAGCTGATTGCGCCGCGGCCTTTTACCGGAGCAACGGCAGCAAGACCTGCCACGACATCTTCCGGTGTAATGCCTTCCACATTCAGCGCCGCCATGGCTGCCAATACCGCATTTGCCACATTGTGCTCGCCCGGCAGGCTCAGTGTTACCGGATAGACACCCTGAGGTGTTACCAGCTCAAAGACGTAGCAGCCGTTTTCGCCCTGACGGATATGCTGCGCACGGTAATCGGCATCGGCATCTTTCACTGTCATAGTAAGTACATGCTTACTTTCCAGTACGTCATCCCAAAACGCGCCGCCATTGCTCTCGCTATTGACGATAGCCAGTGCACCATCAGCAAGTCCTTGGAAGATTTCGCCTTTCGCCTTGGCAACGCCATCCAGCGAGCCAAAACCTTCCAGGTGCGCCGCAGCCAGATTGGTCACCAGTGCAATATCCGGTTTGACCAGCGCTGTGGTGTAAGCGATTTCGCCGATGTGGTTGGCACCCAGCTCAATCACCGCAAACTCATCGGCAGGTGTCAGACGCAGCAGCGTCAAAGGCGCACCGATGTCATTGTTAAAGTTGCCTGCCGTATAAAGGGTCTGCCCTTTACGGGACAAAATCGCCGCCAGCATTTCTTTGACTGTGGTCTTGCCACAGCTGCCGGTTAACGCAATGGTTTTGACCTTGCATTGGGTTTTCACCCAGGCACCGAGTTCACCCAGGGCAATGCGGGTATCTTTTACCACCAGTTGCGGCAGATCGACGTCGACAGACTTGGAAACCAACAGCGCACTGGCACCGTTCTCCTTTGCTGTCATTGCAAAATCATGCGCATCAAACCGCTCACCGACCAGTGCGACAAACAAGGCACCTTGGCCCAGTGTGCGTGTATCGGTAGATACTGCATCAATAACAGTGTCTTCACCCAGCAAGTCTGCCTGCAAAACCGATTGCAGCGTTGTTAGGGAAACCGGGATCATGCGTCTGCCTCCAGCAAGTGACGTACAGTGTCTCGATCGGAATAGTGCACTGTACCTGAAGCCAGTACCTGATAATCTTCGTGACCTTTACCTGCGATCAAAATCACGTCATTTTCTGACGCATTATCAAACGCATAACGACACGCTTGTGCACGGTCATGCAGCACAATCGCTTCATCAGCACGCTGCATGCCTTTCAGCATGTCTGCGACAATCGCCTGGGGTGATTCCGAGCGCGGGTTGTCGTCGGTCAGAATGGCTTTGTCTGCCAGTGATTCAGCAATCGCCGCCATCATTGGGCGTTTTCCGGTATCGCGGTCACCGCCACAGCCGAAAATGCACCAAAGCTGGCCGTCACAATGGCGGCGCAGCGCCTGAAGTGCTTTTTCCAGCGCATCAGGGGTGTGAGCATAGTCAACGACTAACATAGGTTTGTCAGGGCGGTGAAAAACTTCCATGCGTCCGATAACTGCTTGAAGTTTCGGCGCAAACGCCAAAAGCTGAGCTTTGTCGTAACCCAGTCCAAGCAAGGTGGTGAGACTGACCAACAGGTTCATCACATTAAACTCACCCACCAGCGGTGCAGTAAACACACCGTCGCCCCAAGAAGAGTCAAAGCGGATGGTCACGCCGCTGGTTGCGTAATCGACAGAGGTCAGCCACAGCTTGCGGCCCTGATGGTTTTCTACCGCGTCCGCCACCATAGACACCGCCACCGCTTCCGGCATATTTGCCAGCCACTCAGCGCCTACAGGATCATCAGCATTGATCACGGACACCGGTGAGCCATAGTGCGTAAAGAGACGCAGTTTGGCCTCTGCATACGCTTCCATGGTGCCGTGGTAATCAAGGTGATCGCGACTGAGGTTGGTAAAAATTGCCGCGTCAAAAGCGACCGCTTTCACCCTGTCCTGCACCAAGCCGTGGGAGGAAACCTCCATTGCCACATGGGTTGCACCATTTTGATTGAAGGCTGCAAGCTGTTGCTGGATATCCAGCGCACTGCCTGTGGTGTTCGGCGCAGGCTCTAACGCAGACAAAAATCCGTTGCCTGTGGTGCCCATCACTGCCGCTTTTCCGCCAACCAAATCAATCCACTGTGCCACCAACTGGCTGACCGTGGTTTTACCGTTGGTACCGGTGACACCAATCACCGTCATGTTCTGGCTTGGGGATTGATAAAAGCGATCGGCTATCTGTGACAGGTTGGATTTGAGGTGCGGGAACGCCACCACTGGTACGCCGCCCTGCATGGCCACATCGAACGGGCCATTGCCGTTGGAAAGGATATCGCCATCGTCAGAAATCACAGCAGCAGCACCCGCTTCGATAGCAGCAGGAATAAAACGGCGCGCGTCCAGGGCATGGCCCTGGACTGCAATAAACACATCACCGGGTTTTACCTGACGGTTATCCAGGGTCAAACCGGTAATGCGGGCGTCGGGAATGGCGTCATACCACGGCGCCAATAGTTCTCTAAAACTTGTGTTCGGCATCAGCTCTGATTGTCCGTTTTCGCAATCTGTAACAGGGGTTGCTGAGCGTCCGGTGCAATATTCAATATCTGCAACGCACTCTTCATCACGTCTGAAAACACGGGGGCCGCAACCTGACCACCGTAATATTTGTCGCCCTGGGGTTCATTGATCACCACCACCATGGCTATGCGTGGATCGCTAAGAGGTGCGATCCCCGCCGTATAACCGATATATTCATCGCCGTAGCCACCGGCTACCGCCACTTTCGCTGTACCTGTTTTCGCACCCACGCGGTAACCGTCAACCGCAGCACGTCTTGCACTGCCGCCTTCCTGGGTCACCGACTCCAGCATATTGAGCACCTTGCGGGTATTTTCACGCGACGCCACCTGTTTACCCGGCACCACGGTTTCAGTTTTCAGGATAGAAAGCGGACGGTTCACCCCTTCTGCGCCGAGCACGGCATAGGCACGGGCAAGCTGTGAAGGTGTGATTGACAGGCCATAGCCGAATGACAGGGTCGCGCGTTCAAAATCAGACCAGCGGCGGCGGCTTGGGAACAAACCAAAAGATTCACCCACCAGGTTTACACCGGTGGCATCACCAATGCCAAAACTGCTGTAAAGGCCAAGCAGGGCTTCTACCGGCATGGAGAGCGACAGCTTACTCACACCGATGTTGGAGGATTTTTGCAGAATTTTACGCAGGTCGGCTTTGCCGGCTTTGGAAACATCACGCACACGTGCACCGCCGATACTCATGATACCGTTGCCGGTATCAATGATGGTGTGCTCGTCTGCCACACCGTTTTCCAGCGCTGCCAGCACTACCAGGGGTTTGATGGTTGAACCTGGCTCGAACACATCCGTGATGGCGCGGTTACGCATCTTAAAGCTTTTCAGGTCGCCGCGGTTGTTGGGGTTGTAAGACGGTGCGTTGACCATGGCCAGTACTTCACCAGTGCGGACATCGACCATGACCAATGAGCCAGATGTTGCGCGGTAATCAGCAACCGCCTGCTTGATGGCACGATAGGCAATGGCCTGCAGTCGCTGATCGATACTCAGCTGCAACGGCTTACCTTCTTCACGGGCTTCTTTGGAAATGACTTCTACGACGCGTCCGTAGCGGTCTTTGCGAACGGTACGGCGACCTGGTTCGCCACTCAGCCAACCGTCATAGCCACGTTCGATACCTTCAAGGCCACGGCCGTCGATACCGGTTACACCTACCAGATGTGCACTAACCTCACCGGCGGGATAAAAACGGCGCGACTCATCTTTCATGCCAATACCGGGCAGGCGTAAGCGGCTGACGTAATCAGCCACCGCTGGGCCAACCTGGCGCTGAAGGTAGATAAAGCGTTTGGTTTTGTTACGCTCAATGCGCGCGAGCATCTGTTTGCGGTCAATCCCCAACACATCAGCCAGGGCATACCAGCGATCCTTTTCTTCCAGACCACCGTTTTTAAAGACAGTCACCGGATCCACATACACCGCTTCCACTGGCACACTGACCGCCAGGGATTCGCCATTGCGATCAGTGATCATCCCGCGTGCAGACGGCAATGCTTTCACACGTACCGAACGCATATCCCCTTCTTGTAAAAGGCGATCTGGCTCGATCACTTGGATATAGGCTGCGCGGGCGATCAGCGCCACCATAGCGAGGGAAATGCAGACGCAGACCGTCACGAAGCGCCACCTGATCAGGTTCGGCGCCGGTTTTTTCGCGCGATGGTTGCCCGGTTTGGTTTTCCCTTTCAACACTACTGGCTCACTATGATTTCACGTCGGCTGTCTGGACGGATCATGTCCTGCTCCTGACGCGCCATTTCCTCAACACGGCTGTGCTCAGACAGAGCATGCTCTTCTAAAAGCTGGTTGCGCCATTCCACTTCCAATTGCTCACGTTCGATCAACAACTGGTCGTGATGAGCAATGGTGGTGCGGCTTTGCTGGGTGATATACACCACGCCAAAAGCAGAAGCCAGAACCAAGACCAACAACACCAGCGGCACCCGACCGATAGTGGTCAGATCCCGCAATATTTGTTTGGTCAGTCCTGGATTGTCAGCCATCAGTCACCCAGCTTTTCTGCCACACGCAGGACAGAGCTGCGCGAGCGCGTATTGTCTGACACTTCCAAATCACTCGGTTTGAGCGCTTTGCCGACCGGCTTCATTTTTGCCTGTCCCAACGCACGGATTTGATCTTCTGTCAGTGGTACACCATGCGGTACGTCTGGACCTTTGCTTTGTTTGCGGATAAAGCGCTTAACCAGACGATCTTCCAGCGAATGGAAGCTGATAATTGAAAGGCGGCCACCGGGCGCCAGCACGCTTAGCGCACCTTGCATCGCGGTTTCAATCTCTTCCAGCTCGCTGTTGATATAGATACGGATGGCCTGGAAGGTGCGGGTAGCCGGGTGCTTTTTCTTGTCACGTGACGGTGACGCCTGCGCGATCAGGTTCGCCAGCTGCAGTGTGCGGGTCAGTGGCTCTTTGGTCTCGTCTTCACGGTGCGCGACAATGGCACGGGCGATACGCTTGGCAAAACGCTCTTCACCAAACTCTCTCAATACCCATGATATATCGTCAGCATCCGCTTCTGCCAGCCACTGGGACGCAGGAATACCCGACGTCGGATCCATACGCATATCAAGCGGGCCATCACGCATAAAGCTGAAACCGCGCTCAGGATCGTCCAGCTGTGGGGAAGATACGCCAAGATCCAGCAATACGCCGTCAATCTTGCCGCTTAGGCCACGTTCTTCGATATATTGTTGGATGCCGGAAAACGGGCCGTGAATGATGTTGAAGCGCGGATCGTCAATCTTGCCCGCTTCTTCAATCGCCTGTGGGTCACGGTCAATACTGTAGAGGCGACCGTTTTCGCCCAGACGACGTAAAATTTCTCGGCTGTGGCCACCGCGGCCAAAGGTACCATCGACATAGATGCCATCTGCCTTAAGCGCCAGGCCTTCGATGGATTCATGGAGAAGGACGGAAATATGTGAAAACTGCTCTGACATAATCTTGATTACCTAAAGCGAAAAGTTACTGAGCCTTTCACTCAACGCTTCCGCTGATTCGGCTTGAAGTTGAATATCCTGGTCTATCTGCTGCTGCCATCTGTCACTGTTCCACAACTCAAATTTATTGAGCTGTCCCACCAACATGGCCTTGCCATGCAGTCCGGCATAATCGCGCAGCGTTGGCGCAATCAGCAGACGCCCCTGTCCATCCATCTCGCACTCAAAAGCATGTCCGAGCAGCAATCGCTGCAAGCGGCGCTCTGCGGGGTTGAGGCTGGATAGGCGGGAAAGTTTGGCTTCGATACGTTCCCATTCAGGCAAGGGGTAAAGCAGCAGGCATGGTAACTGATGATCGATGGTGCAGACAAACACGCCATCGCACAACGTATCGAGTTCTTCCCGATATCGTTTTGGCAATGCCACCCGACCCTTGGTGTCGAGTGAAATGGCGCTGACGCCCCTCAACATGTCACTCGTATCCCTTTTTCACCAGAATAACCCACTTTCTTCCACATTTTCCCACTAATGAGTGTAAGTATCAGGCAAAAAGAAAGTCAAGCAAGCTTGAGGGACGACCTGGATCACGGATTCGCGAAGTGCATTCTATTTCAACAGCTTGCCAACGCCGTTTGTGTGCTGTTTTTTTCACCGTACGGCATTCCCGTATTTTGGTGACCCCAAAAACAAAGAAGGCGAGCTCAATGCTCGCCTTCCGAATAATGGGTGAGTCGGCCTATAAGCCGGGTTCTGTACCGTAAAAACGGCGGTAGCCATTCTTCTAGGCCTGCAATCGCTCACAGGCTCAAGCAACCTACCCGTTCCCAACGCGGGCCGCGCCATAGGGAACCTATTTGGTCTTGCTCCGGGTGGAGTTTACCGTGCCACGAACTGTTGCCAGTCGCGCGGTGCGCTCTTACCGCACCCTTTCACCCTTACCTGATCTCCGAAGAGCCATCGGCGGTTTGCTCTCTGTTGCACTGGTCGTAGGCTTGCGCCCCCCAGGCGTTACCTGGCACCCTGCCCTGTGGAGCCCGGACTTTCCTCCCCTCCGTCAGTCTCCCAAGGGACATCAACGAAGCAGCGGCTACCCGGCCAACTCAGGCGGCGGATTATATAGGGTTCACCGCCCGGGATCCAGCGCTAAAGCGCGCCATTATTCAGAGATATTCTCTAATCCCCACTTATACAGCGCATTTTTCTTCACACTGTACAGTTCTGCAGCAATGGCAGCGGCTTTTTTCAGTGGCAGTTCTTTTGCTAACAGGGAAACGGCTTTGGTCGCTTCGAGCGGCAGATCTTCTTTCTCTGCGCGGTGACCGGCAATCAGTAACACCATTTCACCACGGATACGGTTGCTGTCCTCTTTCAGCCATTCGATCAGCTCACCCAGTGGCGCACCATGAATGGTTTCGTAGGTTTTGGTCAATTCCCTTGCCAGCACGACCTGACGAGCTTCGCCCAAGACGGACAGCATGTCATCCAGCGTATCCATAATGCGATGTGGCGATTCGTAGAAAATCAGGGTGCGTGGATCAGCAGCAATCTCAGTGAACTTGTCGCGGCGGCCTTTACTTTTCGGCGGCAGGAAACCCTCAAAACTGAAGCGATCCGATGGCAGACCCGATGCACTCAACGCTGTGATCACCGCACAAGGCCCCGGTAAAGGAACAACTTTGACACCCGCCTGACGACAACGGGTCACCAAATGGTAACCTGGGTCTGATATCAAAGGCGTGCCAGCATCAGAAACCAGAGCGATAGACTGACCACTGGCCAGTTTTTCGATCAACATGTCTGCTTTTTGTTGCTCATTGTGGTCATGCAGGGCGAAAGTTCGGGTAGTGATACCAAAATGGGACAGCAGTCTACCCGTGTGGCGGGTATCCTCGGCAGCGATGATGTCGACCTGCTGCAAAATTTCCAGTGCACGTTGAGTGATATCACCCAGGTTTCCGATCGGTGTCGGCACGATATATAAAGTTGAGACGTCAACCATGGTTGAAGTTTCATCAGTCATTTGTTTCACAACCCTTCGGCGATTAATATAGAGGGCAACAAGTTACGGACAGAAGATGTTCATGCGTAAAATAACCCATAAGTGCAAAAGTGTATCACGACTTCTCTCGCCAATCGCGCTGGCTTTGGCGCTTTCGGCGTGTCAGACCACTCCGCCTGTCGAGCAAGGTCCTCAATATGACATCACCGCCCCGGCGCTGGAGTCATCTACCTTTTACTTGCTGAAAGCGGAAACCAGTCAGGGTGAAGAGAAAGCCGATTGGTATTTGCTTGCGCTCAAAGCGTTGATTGCGGAAAAGCAATACTCTCAGGCTGACGTGATTATCAACCGCCTGGCGAAGATGCCACTCACCCCGCTACAACTTTCCGAATGGCAGTTGAACCGTGCGACGCTTTTACAACAAAAAGGCGACCTGTCCTCAGCCGTTGAAGGCTTGAACTTCCAGCCATCCTGGGGATTACCAGCCAAGCAGTACCAGCGTTACCACCAGCTTAAAGGTGAGCTGTATGAAGCGTTGGGGAATATGCCTGCTGCGGTACTTTCCTATTCCGAGGGCGTGCCGTACCTGACGGACACTTATGAGAAACAGCAAGCCTGGAACCACATCTGGTCGATGTTGGTTGCGATGCCGGCTTCCGGACTCAACACGCTGTCAGCAAGCGGTAATACCACACTGACCGGCTGGGTAGAGCTGTTAAATTTGCTGCGCCGTTATTCCGGACACCCTGCCCAGCAACAGGAAGCCCTCTCCGAATGGTTAGCAGCGAACCCTGCGCACCCGGCCAACCGTTATCTGCCGCAAGATCTAAACGCGCTGCAGTCTATGGAAATCCTGCGCCCTGAACGTATCGCTGTACTGCTGCCTCTGAGTGACAAATTTGCAGCCCAGGGTGAAGCAATTCGCAATGGGTTGGTTCAGGCACTGTTGGATGATAACTCCGGCGCTGATGCGCCCGCGGTGAAGTTTTATGACACCAATGCCATGCCGATGGCTGATATCGTCAACACTATGCGTGCTGACAATATCGAATTCGTGATTGGTCCCTTGCAAAAAGACAAAGTGGATGAGTTTCTCTCCCTTAGCCAGAACAGTATTCCAACTCTGGCGCTTAACATTCCCGATGACGAAGGCGGCGAGGCCAATACCTGTTTCTTCACTCTGTCACCTGAGCAAGAAGCCGAACAGGCAGCTATCCATATCGCACAAAACAATCACCGTTATCCGCTGGTTATTGCCCCAGACAGTGGCTTTGGCCGTCGCGTGAGTGAAGCGTTTGACAAGCAGTGGGAAAAAGAGACAGGTGAAAAGGCTGAAGTAGAGTACTTCAAAAACCGCGCTGAAATGCAAAAGACCGTGCAGCGTGTTTTCGGCCTGACCGAAAGTCAGGCGCGCATTCAGCAAATGAAGCAGTTACTGGGCCTGGACATGGAAGCGGAGCAACGCAGCCGCCGCGACGTTGACGCCGTTTATCTCGTTGCCAATGCGGGTGAGCTGACACTGCTAAAACCATTTATTGAAGTGGCTATCAACCCGGATGTCACGCCACCAAAACTCTATGCCAGCTCGCGCTCCAACAACCGTGTTAACGGCGTCGGCGAAATTGGTGAACTTCGTGGTATTGAGTTCAGCGATGTACCATTGCTGGTCGATGCCAGTAACCCTGCAGCGGCTCGCTTCAACCAGTTGTGGCCTGAGCTTGATAATGGCATGACCCGCCTTTATGCATTGGGGATGGATGCTTACGCGCTTATCGAAGCGCTGCCACAAATGCAGGCGCTGCCAAGCTATCGTTTCGAAGGCCTTTCCGGTGAGCTATCCCTTGGTGATTACTGCACCGTTAACCGTGCCGTTTCATGGGCAAAATTCGGGGATCAGGGGATTGTTTCTGTTAAATAAGAAACAAACCGGCGATTACTACGAACAGCAGGCTTGCCGCTATTTAGAGCGGCAAGGTCTCACACCTATCGATAAGAACGCCCGCTTTAAAGCGGGCGAACTCGATCTGGTCATGCAAGATAAAAGCTGTATCGTCTTCGTTGAGGTGAAGTTTCGCAAACAAACCCACTTTGGCGGCGCAGCAGTCACCATCTCCGCCTCGAAAAGACAAAAGCTGTTAAAAGCAGCCTATTTATGGCTTAGTCAGAAAGGGCTTTCCGCGACCCATACCGAATTTCGATTTGATGCCGTCACTTTTGAAGGCGACGCAAACTCGGTAAACTGGGTGAAGAATATCGAAATTGAAGGTTAATCAATGCTAGAGAGCATCAAAGAGAGCTTTACAGAAAGCATCCAGACTCAAATTGCAGCCGCGGAAGCGTTGCCAGAGCAAATTTCCAAAGCATCGATGTTACTGGTGCAATGCTTACTGAACGGCAACAAAATCCTCTGTTGTGGTAACGGTGGCTCTGCGGCAAACGCACAACATTTTGCATCTTGTCTGCTCAACCGCTTTGAAACCGAACGCCCTAGCTTACCGGCTCTCGCGCTGACAGCGGACACAGTCACACTGACCGCAGTCGCCAATGACTATCACCACGATGAAATCTTCTCCAAGCAGGTGCGTGCATTTGGGCAAGGCGGTGATGTGTTGCTGGCGCTTTCTACCAGCGGCAACAGTAAAGATATCATCAAAGCGATGGAAGCTGCGGTTACCCGTGATATGACTATCATTGCCCTGACTGGCAAAGATGGCGGTGAGATGGCAGGCCTTTTAGGGGAGCAGGATGTTGAAATCCGCATTCCTTCCCAGCGCACCGCACGTGTGCAGGAAGTACACCTGATTACCCTTCACACCCTTTGTGATTTGATTGACCAGTATCTTTTCCCTACACACGGAGAGTGATAATGAAAAAGGCGCTGCTGCTTGCTGCCATTTTGGGATTAAGTGCCTGCTCCACGATCTATGAGCAGGATACGCGCACTGCAAAAGCAGAGTGGCAGGATACCCGGATAGCCATGGAAGTGGCGGGTATCGTCAATAAAGCCCCGTTTAAAGGTGACGTACGTATCAACGCCGTCTCTTACGACGGAAAGCTGCTTTTGATCGGCCAGGCTGACAACGAGTCGCTGAAAAAGCAACTGGTGACACAAGTACGTGAGCTGGACGGTATTGCCACGGTGTACGATCAAATCCGTATCAAGCCCCCGCTGTCACTGGGCGATGTCAGTAATGATACCTGGCTCACCACCAAAGTGAAATCAGCCCTGATCGGCAGCAAAAAGCTCAGCAACGTCAACATCAAAGTGATCACCGAAGACAGTGAGGTGTTTTTGCTTGGCTATGTTACCCGGGAGCAGGCTGAAGAAGCGACAGAAATCACCCGCAATCTCAGTGGCGTGAAGCAAGTGATTAAAGGGTTTCAGTATGTGGAAAACCCACCAGCTGACGCGCAGCAAAATCAGTAGCAGTAAAACCATTGAGACAAAAAAAGCAGCCTTTGGCTGCTTTTTTTATTTTACGACGGTCAGTGTCGGGCGGCCTTTAGGTTTCGGCTCTTCATCCCCTGAATCATCAGGCGATTCAACACTGGCACTTGGCGTGTCTAGCGTGTCGATTTCCGGCTCAGACTCAATGCGCTCAAGTTCTTCATCATACGCTGGCTCTGGATCGAACATGGTACCCGCACCGTTTTCACGGGCGTAAATTGCCATGACCGCATACAGCGGAACAGTCACCAGCATTGGGCGACCGCCAAAGCGGGCATTGAAGCTGACTTCATTGTTGCCAAGCTCCAGATTCCCAACGGCACGTGGCGCAATGTTCAGAACAATTTGTCCATCCTGAACATACTCAAATGGCACGTTCACGTATGGCATAGTCGCATCAACCACCAAATGTGGTGTCAGGTCATTGTCCAGTAGCCAATCGTAAAACGCCCGCAACAGGTACGGGCGTCTTGGCTTGAGATTCATCTCGCTCATTACTGCGCCAGACGCATCTCGCGCTCAGCTTCGGTCAGCGACGCGAGGAATGAATCACGCTCGAAAACGCGAGCCATGTAAGTTTTCACTTCTTTCGCACCTGGGCCACTCAGCTCAATACCCATGATAGGCAAACGCCACAGTAGCGGAGCCAGGTAGCAATCAACCAGGCTGAACTCTTCGCTCATGAAAAACGGGTACTCAGCAAATACCGGTGCCAGAGCCAGCAGCTCTTCACGCAGTTGACGACGCGCTTTGTCCGCCTCTTCTGCATTGCCTTTCTCGATTTTCTCAGCCAGGGTGTACCAGTTACGCTCAATGCGGTACATCATCAGACGGCTGTTACCACGTGCAACCGGGTAAACCGGCATCAGAGGTGGGTGCGGGAAGCGCTCATCCAGGTATTCCATGATGATATTCGCGTTATACAACGCCAGTTCACGGTCAACCAGAGTAGGTACCGAGTTGTACGGATTCAGATCAAGTAAATCCTCTGGCAGGTTATTTGGATCAACAAGCTCAATCTCATAGGTCACACCTTTCTCTGCCAGAACGATGCGAACCTGATGGCTATACATGTCTGATGCGTCTGAATACAACGTCATCACCGAGCGTTTATTGGCAGCAACAGCCATTAACCCCTCCAGAATGTTTCATCAATAGAAAAAACAATGGGAGCACCTGCCCCCATTGTGGATCAGCAACTCACTAGATTAACCGATCAGTGAACATCACGCCAATACTCTTTCTTGAGCAAAATGGCAAGGATAAGGAAAATGATTATAAAGCCAATTACCCAATATCCCATTTGCTGACGCTCAAGTTTCATTGGCTCGCCGGAATACTCCAGGAAGTTGACCAGATCACGAACAGCTTCGTCATACTCTTCAGGGCTTAATTCACCGTTGCCCAACGACGTAAGACCAACCAGCTCCTGAACTTGTTCGCCATCGACCATGACAGTTTTGAACTCTTTAACCGGCGTGCCCTGCAACTCTTCAAGAACATGCGGCATACCAACGCTAGGGAAAACAACGTTGTTAACGCCAAATGGGCGGCTTGGGTCAGCATAGAATGAACGCAGATAGGTATAAATCCAATCCGTACCCCGAACACGTGCAACCAGCGTCAGATCCGGTGCAGGCGCCCCGAAGAAGGTTGCTGCATCGTCCACAGTGATGGCATTGGTGATCAAATCACCAATCTTGGCGTTTTTATCAAACACCAGATTTTCCATCATCAGCTCTTTCGGAATATCCAGATCGTCTGCAATACGTTCATAACGTTGGTACTGGGTAGCATGGCAACCCAGACAGTAGTTCATGAACAGTTTGGCACCACGCTGCAATGATGCTTTATCAGACAAATCATTGTTCGCTGCGTCCAAATGCACATTCCCACCGGCAGCCATCGCGAGAGAAGGCAGGAATGCGAACAACATTACAATCCATTTTTTCATTTGAAATTCACCCTCTCCGGTAGTGGCTTCGTTGCTTCATTCTTGCTGTAGAAGAACAGCAGCACGAAGAACATGAAATAACCAAAGCTAAAGATCTGCGCCATCAGCGTGTAAGTAGGCGTGGCAGGCAATGCCCCCAAAATACCCAGCGCGATGAACGAGACGGTGAACATAGCAATATTTGCCAGATGAATTTTGCTGCGGTAGCGGTATGAACGGACCTTACAACGATCCAACCACGGCAACAGGAATAGCACTACAATGGACAGCCCCATCAGCACAACCCCTGCAAGCTTATCCGGCACCGCACGCAAAATGGCGTAAAACGGCGTGAAGTACCACACTGGCGCAATGTGCTCAGGAGTCTTCAGCGGGTTAGCTGCTTCAAAGTTAGGTGGCTCGAGGAAGTAGCCGCCCATCTCTGGGTTGAAGAAGATGACATACGCAAACAGGATACCAAATAAACCAACGCCTACGAGATCCTTCACCGTGCCATACGGATGGAATGGGACAGAATCAATGATGTCGTATTTCTTGGTGTAGTACTCATGGAACGGGAACTGTGTTTTGTAGTCCTCGCCCTTGGTGCCTTTAGGCAGTTTGGTTTCGATACCATCCGGGTTATTTGAGCCTACTTCGTGCAATGCCAGGATGTGCAGAACAACCAGCAGCAAAAGTACGATTGGAAGCGCAACAACGTGAAGCGCAAAGAAGCGGTTCAATGTCGCACCGGACAGAACAAAGTCACCACGAATCCACAGTGTCAGGTCATCACCGATAACCGGAATAGCACCAAACAGGGAGATGATTACCTGTGCACCCCAGTAAGACATCTGACCCCATGGCAGCAGATATCCCATGAAGGCTTCAGCCATCAGCACCAGGAAGATCAGCATGCCGAAAATCCACAGCAGCTCACGTGGTTTTTGGTATGAGCCGTAGATCAGTCCGCGGAACATATGCAGATAAACCACGACGAAGAAAGCTGATGCGCCGGTGGAGTGCATATAACGCAGCAACCAACCGTATTCCACATCACGCATGATAAATTCAATGGAAGCAAACGCACCTTCAGCAGAAGGGTTGTAGCTCATGGTCAGCCAGATACCTGTCAGTAACTGATTGACCAACACCAGCATCGCCAAAGAACCGAACAGATACCAGAAGTTAAAGTTCTTTGGCATCGGGTATTCGGACAAATGCTTTTTATAGGCATTCATCACTGGCAGACGTTTTTCAAACCAGTTAAGCAAGTTTTCCATCATGCTTCTCCCTCGTCTGCACCCACCAAAATGCGCTTGTCATTCAGGTACGTATAAGGCGGAATAACAAGGTTCAATGGCGCTGGAACCCCTTTAAACACACGTCCTGCCATGTCGAACTTAGAACCGTGACATGGACAGAAGAAACCGGACGTGACGCCCTCAACTTGCTCACCAAAACTGTCAGGTAAATAGGTAGGTGAACAGCCGAGGTGGGTACAAATTCCCACGGCGACAAAAAGTTCGGGCTTAATGGAGCGGTACGTATTTGTAATGTATTCGGGTTGCTGAGGTTCTAAAGACTCAGGGTCACGAAGTTGCTCACCGATGTCATTGAGCGCTTCAACCGTTTGATTGCTGCGGCGCACAACCCATACAGGTTTACCCTGCCAAACTACCCTGATTAACTGGCCTTCCTCAATCTTGCTGACATCGACTTCGACCGGGGCACCGGCAGCTTTTGCTTTGGCGCTTGGGTTCCATGACTTGATAAAAGGCACAGCGACTGCTGCAGCCCCTACACCACCAACCACAGCGGTTGACAGAGTCAGGAAACGACGTCGGCCGGAATTCACTGGCGCATTGCTCATCCAACATTCTCCCATGTGCTCCCGCATGGATTTTTATAACTTTCCTTATGCGTCCCTGGAGCGTACGGCTAACTCAAAATAAGAATTTTTCTCACGTAGAACTGTGCAGATTATCTAACAATAACCTACTAATACGTCGCCTAAATGATAAGGAAAACCCCACTTTTTGACAAGATAAAGCTACTTTTTTGTAACAAATGTGAGGTATACACCGTTTTTTTATCTAACGGTCAAAAAAGAAAATTTTGAGAAAAGTTCAAAATGGGGAGAAGCGCACAGAATAGGCGGATATTGCCGCCTTGATGCGAATTTCAGGCAAGAAAAAGCCCAGCATATGGCTGGGCTTTTGGACCAAAATTCCCGGGAGTCCCGGAAGCGAATTAACGCTTAGAGAATTGTGGACGACGACGTGCTTTACGCAGACCAACTTTCTTACGTTCAACGCGACGTGCGTCACGAGTAACGAAGCCAGCTGCGCGCAGTGCAGGACGCAGAGTCTCATCGTATTCCATCAGCGCACGGGTGATACCGTGACGGATAGCACCTGCTTGACCAGAGATACCACCACCGGTAACGGTGATGTACAGGTCCAGCTTCTCAGTCATTTCCACCAGCTCAAGTGGTTGCATAACAACCATGCGAGCGGTTGGACGACCGAAGTAGGTTTCCAGTGAACGCTTGTTAATTACGATGTTACCGCTGCCCGGCTTGATGAATACACGAGCTGCGGAGCTTTTGCGACGACCTGTGCCGTAGTATTGTTCTGCCATTTTAAAGTCCCCTTAGATGTCCAGTACTTGCGGCTGTTGTGCCGCGTGCTTGTGCTCAGCGCCCGCGTAAACTTTCAGTTTACGGAACATTGCACGACCTAGAGGACCGCGTGGCAGCATACCTTTAACAGCAAGCTCGATAACCATTTCTGGTTTCTTAGCGATCAGTTTGTCGAAGCTGATTGACTTGATGCCACCCATGAAACCAGTGTGGTGGTAGTACATCTTGTCAGTAGTTTTCGCGCCAGTTACTTTAACTTTTTCCGCGTTGATAACTACGATGTAGTCACCAGTGTCAACGTGTGGAGTGTACTCCGGCTTGTGCTTACCACGTAGACGAGATGCGATTTCAGTTGCGATACGACCCAGAGTTTTACCTTCTGCGTCAACAATGTACCAGTCGCGTTTTACAGTTTCTGGTTTAGCAACGAATGTTTTCATGCTAATAATTACCCGATAAATTTAGATTTCACTTAAGGAGCTCTCGCTCCCACTGTTAAGAGCCCATGCAGCACCCCTTCGAGTGGTGTACCCTCGGCCAAAGCCTTTCAACAGTAACGGTGGGTCGCAGGATTATAAGGAAGGGTGGAGAAAAAATCACCTTTTTTTCGAAAAAATTCCTGACTTTTTCTCCAGTCGATCAATATCAATACTATCAGTTAGTACGGATCGTTTATGGAAGATGCTCTAACGCCAGATAATCATGGCTTTGCATCTCCTTTAAACGGGATATACAGCGTTTGAATTCGAAATTCAGCCTGCCGTCCGTATACAGTAATGGCAAGGGAACCTCGGCGGAAATGATGAGTTTTACGTGTCTTTCGTAAAATTCATCCACCATTGCAAGAAAACGCCTTGCAGCGTCATCTTTAGCCAATCCCATTTGTGGCACTCCCGCCAGCAATACCGTGTGATAAAGCCTCGCCAATTCGATGTAATCAGACTGACTTCGCGGACTGTCACACAAGGTGGCGAAATCAAAGTGTACGACGCCTTCCGCCTCACGCACTGTTGTCAGTTTACGGTTGTTCACTTCTATATCATGGCCCTCAAAACAGGGCTCAGTGGCGAGCTGATAGAAATACGCTTTAAGGTTGGTATCGGCCGCTGTATCGAGAGGGTAATGGTAGATTTCAGCCTGCTCGAGCGTGCGCAAGCGGTAGTCGGTACCGGCGTCAACATTGACCACATCGCAATGCTGGTTGATAAGCGCAATCGCGGGCAAAAATCGCGCTCGTTGCAACCCATTCCGGTAAAGCTCATCCGGCACAATGTTGGATGTCGCCACCAGGCAAATCCCCCGGTCAAACAGGGCTTCCATCAACGTGCCAAGTATCATGGCATCAGTAATGTCGGAGACAAAAAACTCGTCGAAACACAGGATGTAGGTTTCGCTGGCCAGCTTGTCAGCGATTTTCTGCAACGGATCCTGCTCGCCATCGAGTAAACGTAACTCTTGATGGACACGGTGCATAAAACGGTGAAAGTGCATGCGCAGCTTTTTATCAAAAGGCAGGCTTTCGAAAAACGTGTCGACGAGATAGGTTTTCCCCCTACCGACACCTCCCCAGAAATAGAGTCCTTTTTCCGGTGGACGTTTTTCTTCTTTTTTCCCAAGTAACGACTTAAGAAAACTGGTTTTTTCAGATGGCGTGTTCGCTCTGGCGATCAAGCGGTGATAGAGATCTTCCAGACACTCAACAGCATGTTTCTGCGAAGGGTCTTCATAGAAATCGGGGCGCTGAAGATCTTTTTGGTATTGCTGTAGTGGCGTCATCCTTACACCTAACTTTCCCTGTGACATCATCGTTCTCAAAATCAATAGTACCACGCGTCAGAGTTGGCATGTATAGTGTTCACATGCATTAAGGGGTTTGCAGTTTTCTATTTTTTCCGTCTCCGTTATGGGTAAAAATTGCAATACATCCAACCCGTTGGAATAAGTTAAGGAGCACTTATGGCTTGGATCAACACATTAGTATTTGTGGTCATCGGGGTTGTTATTGGTTTCGTTATCGCCCGTTTGACAATGCGCGACAACACACAACAAAAAGACCTCAAAAAAGAGCTCGAAAAATCGCGCTATGAACTTGAGCAGTACCGCCAGGAGTTGGTCGACCATTTCGCGCAAAGTGCCGAACTGCTTGATAACATTTCCCGAGACTACAGCAAGTTGTATCAACACATGGCGAATACTTCGGCAGAACTGATGCCAAACCTGCCAGAGCAGGACAATCCGTTTGCCAAGCGTATCAGCAAGCTGTCTGAAGTCACCGAAGAGGCAGAAGACGACCAGACACCGCCGCGTGATTACTCTGACGGTGCCTCCGGTCTTCTTAAAGATAAGACGGAAACCAGTAAAGCAAGTTAACTCCGTCGCAATTCTTAGCCACATGGGCATTGAACTTTTCTTACACACCCCCACTCTTAAAACGTACCAATTGTGGGGAGTGTGTTTATGAAAAAAAGGTCTTTGCTTACTCTGAGTGCGATCGCACTCGCCGTTAGTACTTCTATTACTGCTTTACCAGCCAGCGCTGCACTGCCAGTGGCTGTTTCCGGTGAAAGCCTGCCAAGTCTGGCACCCATGCTGGAAACCGTCAGTCCCGCTGTTGTCAGTATTGCCGTTGAAGGCAGCCATGTCTCCAAGCAACGCATTCCTGAATCTTTCCGCTTTTTCTTTGGCCCGGATTTCCCGTCCGAGCAAGTCCAGGAGCGTCCCTTCCGTGGCTTAGGCTCTGGCGTCATCATTGATGCCGATAAAGGGTATGTGATCACTAACCATCATGTGATTGATGGCGCAAACAAAATCCGCGTTCAACTGCATGACGGCCGTGAATATGACGCCGAATTGATCGGCAGTGACGGCATGTCCGATGTAGCACTGCTGAAACTGGAGAAAGCGGGTGATCTCACCGAAATCAAACTGGCGGACTCTGACAGCTTGCGCGTTGGCGATTTCGCTATCGCTATCGGCAACCCATTCGGCCTCGGCCAGACAGTCACTTCTGGTATTATTTCTGCGTTGGGCCGCAGCGGCCTGAATGTCGAGAACTTTGAAAACTTTATTCAAACCGACGCCGCGATCAACAGTGGTAACTCCGGTGGTGCATTGGTGAACCTGAACGGTGAGCTGATCGGGATCAACACCGCTATCCTGGGTCCAAACGGCGGTAATGTGGGGATCGGTTTCGCTATTCCGGTCAACATGGCAAAGAACCTGGTTGAACAGATCCTGGAGTTTGGTGAGGTTAAACGTGGCGTTCTGGGCGTACAGGGCGGCGAGCTGACTTCAGAGTTGGCAGAGGCATTTGGCTATGAAACCAACCACGGCGCATTTGTGAGCCAGGTTGTGCCAGACTCAGCGGCAGAAAATGCCGGAATCGAAGCCGGAGACATCATCGTTTCAGTCAATGGTAAAGAGATCCGCAGCTTCGGCGAACTGCGCGCAAAAATTGCCACACTCGGTGCCGGCAAAGAAGTGAAGCTTGGCATTATCCGCGATGGTAAAGACAAGACCGTCACGGCGAAATTGAAAGAAGCCACCATGGCCAAAGCCAATGCTGAAACCCTTCATGAAGCCCTGAAAGGTGCCGAACTTGAAAACTATGCAGAAGGTAAAGTGGCTGGCGTACGTGTCAGCAGCGTAGAGAAAGATTCGATCGCTGCCCGTTACGGACTGAAACAAGGTGATGTCATTGTAGGCATGAACCGTCACAAGGTGAAAAACCTCGGCGACCTGCGCAAGCAACTGGAAAGCAAACCTGCGGTTCTGGCACTGAACATCGTTCGCGGCGACTCTACCATGTACCTGGTGATCCGCTGATCCAGATAGCGAACAAGAGTTTTGAAATCAGGAGCCTGACATTGTCAGGCTCTTTTTTTATTGCGCGTTGTTACCTACTCATGACCCCTTTTCAATGCTATCCTCATCGCTTCGGAAAACGGCGATTAGTAAGGGAGTCTCATGCTCGCAATTTTGGCACGCTCAGTGGTTTATGGCATTGCTGTCGCCGCTGTGCTTTTGGTTGCCATCCCTTCACTCCGAAACAGTCAGCTCATTCCAGAGGCAACCCTCGCCCAGTTTGAAACGGGCAACGAGTTGCTCTCATACAACTATGCTGTCCGCCGAGCTTCGCCTGCCGTCGTCAATATTTATACCCGCCGCTACAGCAGCGAAAACCGCCTGCAGTTAAATGCTGAAGGATTGGGATCCGGCGTGATCATGAGCGACAAAGGCTATATTGTTACCAACTATCATGTTGTTGCGCGAGCCGATCAGATCATCGTGGCACTGCAGGATGGCCGGATAGACACCGCCCAACTCATTGGTAAGGATCAGCGCACCGATCTGGCGGTACTGAAAATTGAGCTCGACAGCCTGCCAGTGATCCCCTTTAACGACAGTTATGATCCTGCCGTCGGTGATGTGGTTCTGGCAATCGGGAACCCCTACAATCTTGGGCAAACCACCACTTTCGGCATCATCTCAGCCACTGGGCGCCCAGGCATGAGCTTTAACCGCCAGCAGGATTTTCTTCAGACAGATGCGGCAATTAACAAAGGAAATTCCGGTGGGGCACTGGTAAATAGCCGCGGTGAACTGGTAGGGATCAACACCGCCTCTTTCCAACAGGCGACAGATATAGAAACCTATGGCATCTCCTTTGCAATCCCCTACTCCCTGACCGTAAAGATCATGCAAAAGCTGATCGCTGATGGCCGGGTGATTCGCGGTTACATTGGTGTAGAAGGACGCGAAGTTAACCCGGTGATGGCGCGCCTTCTGGATGCAGAGCAACTGCGCGGCGTGCTGATCGCCGGGATGGATCCGAATGGGCCCGCGGCGCAATCTGGCCTGAAAGTGAATGACTTGATTGTCGGTATCAACAACCAACCTATCAGCAGTTTCCGTAACGCGCTGGATCTAGTCGCTGACACGAGACCGGGAACCAAAATCCCCTTCCGCGTGATCCGCAATGGTGAGCCGCTGGATGTGACCGTCACTATCGGTGAAGACCCCAGTTAAGCGTTTAAAACGTTATTTCCACAGATACAAAAAAAGGTCACACAACGGTGACCTTTTTTACGCATGTTCGATGCTTACTCGCTGAAACGCTCGATGTTCACACCCAGTTTTTGCAGCTTGTCTTCAATGTGCTCGTAACCACGGTCGATGTGATAAATACGGTCAACAATGGTTTCGCCTTTTGCGATTGCACCTGCAATCACAAGACTTGCAGAGGCACGAAGATCGGTCGCCATAACCTGGGCACCGCTCAGGCCTTCGCAATCACCACACACAACGGTGTTACCTTCGATTTCTGCATGTGCACCCATGCGCTGAAGCTCAGGCACATGCATAAAGCGGTTTTCAAAGATGGTTTCGGTGATAATACCGGTACCTTTTGCAATCAGGTTCAGCAGGGTGAACTGAGCTTGCATGTCAGTCGGGAAACCCGGGTGCGGAGCAGTGCGAATATTCACCGCTTTCAGCTCGCGATCTGTCATATCCAGAGAGATCCAGTCATCACCGGTTTCTACCAGTGCGCCAGCATCTTCCAGCTTCGCCAGTACCGCTTCCAACAATTTTGGCGAGGTGTTGCGGCAAACAATCTTACCGCCAGACACTGCTGCTGCTACCAGGAAAGTACCGGTTTCAATGCGGTCTGCAACCACTTCGTGGTAGCCACCACCCAGACGCTCAACACCTTCAATGGTGATTGCGTCAGTGCCTGCGCCAGTGATTTTCGCACCTAACGCATTGAGGAATTTTGCACAATCGACAATCTCAGGCTCACGTGCAGCGTTTTCAATCACTGTAGTGCCTTCTGCCAGCGTTGCTGCTGACATGATAGTTACCGTCGCACCCACGCTCACTTTGTCCATGACAATGTGTGCGCCTTTCAGGCGGCCGTCAACGTGCGCTTTCACGTAGCCTTCGTCCAGCGTGATTGTCGCGCCAAGTTGCTCCAAACCGTGAATGTGCAAGTCAACTGGACGGGCACCAATCGCACAACCGCCTGGCAGGGATACCTGACCCTGACCGAAACGTGCAACCAGCGGACCCAGTGCCCAGATTGATGCACGCATGGTTTTTACCAGATCGTACGGCGCACAATATTCAGTGATATCGCTGGCATCCACATGAACGGAACCATTGCGTGTTACCTTGGCACCCAAACGTGACAACAACTCCATCGTGGTGTCGATATCGCGCAGTTTTGGAACGTTGGCAACCTCTACCGGCTCTTCAGCCAGCAGAGCAGCAAACAGGATTGGCAGGGCGGCATTTTTTGCCCCTGAAATTGTGACTTCACCACGCAGTGGGCCACCACCGTGGACACGGAATTTTTGCATGCTGTTCCTCGTGAGCGTTAAAGCGGTTGCATCAGCTTTTTGTCGCGTGCCCACTCTTCCGGGGTCAACGCTTTGATGCTAAGCGCATGGATGGCGTTCGTTCTGATGTGCTCCATCAATGGCCCATAAATTGTCTGCTGTTTTTTAACGCGAGTCATTCCATCGAACAGTGCGCCGACTGCAATCACTTCAAAGTGGCTGCCATCACCTTTTACATGCAATTCATCCAGTGTGAGTGCTTGTTCAAGAATGGCTTTGATTTCTGTTGGTTCCACAATCATTCCCCGTCAACCGATGACTTATCATCAGTAAATAGTTCTTCGATATTGCTCAGTTGTAAAAGCACGCGCAGTTGCGCGGGTATCTGGCTCAATACGAGCGTTTGCTGGTTCACAGTGAGCTGTTGCTGAAGGTGCAGCAACATTGCCATGCCTGCCGAGTCCACCCGTTTTACCTGGGAAAGATCCAGTAAAACTTGCGGCTCTTTTGGGAGCCACTCGACACGCCGACGCCAAAATGGGGGCACTGTGTCACGATCAAGCTCGCCTGACAAGCAGTAATGCCCATTTGTGTGTTTTTGAAGTGATAAAGGCTCACTCACGATTTTGTCTCTTCACGGGTGATTGGAGTCTTGGCGCGTTCAATCAGTTCCGCTGCGACTGCCTCAATGCCGTTTTTACGCAGTTGGCCGCTCCATTCGCTGGTTTTGGTATCCAGCATGCTCACGCCTTCAACCTGTACGTCAAAGCCCTGCCACTCTTCGGTCTTGCCATTTTTACGCAGGGCAAAATCCAGTCGGATTGGTGGACGAGCAGTATCGAGGATATCGACGCGCACAGACACCACCTTGCGCTTATCGTCCAGCGACTTCAGAGGCTCAATCTCAATTTCCTGGTCAGTATATTGCGTCAGGATTTGCGCGTAGGAAGCCACCAGATAATCATAAAACGCATCAGTGAACAGGTCGCGCTCTTCAGGGGTCGCTTTGCGCGCCATTGGCCCTAGTACTTTCATCGCTGCGTAGCGAACGTTGATGTAAGGCATCAACTCTTCTTTCACTACCACGCGCAGCAATTCTGGATTGGCGAGGTAAGTTTCCTTGTCGGCTTTCAGGCGGCTGAATGCGTTTTCTGCGACGCCGTTGATCAGGGCATAGGGGTCTTTGGTGTCAATTGTTGCTGCCGGTGCCAGTGATGAAAATACCAGTCCCACCACTGCAATAAGGGAGAGCATCCACTTTTTCATCATTTATTACTCCTTTGAATCGCCCACGCTGTAAAGGAACTGGCCAATCAAGTCTTCCAATACCATCGCGGAGCGTGTGTCTTCCAACAAATCGCCGTCTTGCAGCTCTTCAATACCTTCATCCATAAAGCCTGGACGGATACCGATGTACTGCTCGCCTAAAAGGCCAGAAGTTAAAATAGCGGCCGAACTGGTTTCCGGAAAATGGCCAAACTGGCTGTCAATTTCCAGCGTCACTGTTGGGATGTATTCCGGAGCAGACAATGTGATATCGCTGACACGCCCTACCACGACGCCGCCCACTTTGACTGGTGAACGCACTTTCAGGCCACCGATGTTGTCGAACTGCGCGCGCAGCGAATAGCTTTCTGACTGAGAAAAACTCTTCACGTCAGCCACCTGGAATATCAGCAGCAGTACCGCGGCGATCGCCGCCAGAACGAACGTGCCTACCCAGAATTCTGTTTTACGGTTTTGTTGCATTGAACTTAGCTCCCAAACATCAGCGCGGTCAGGACAAAATCCAGCCCCAGCACTGCTAAAGATGAATGCACAACAGTACGTGTTGTAGCGCGGCTGATCCCTTCTGACGTAGGAATGGCATCATAACCGTTGAATAGCGCAATCCAGGTCACCGTAATGGCGAACACCAGACATTTAACGAAAGACTGGCCAATGTCGTACCACAGCTCGACGGACGATTGCATCACCGCCCAGTAGCTGCCGTAATCGATGCCTTTCCAGTCGACACCGACAAGCTGGCCGCCATAAATACCGACCATCATAAAAATCATCGCCAGCAATGGCATGGAGATCACACCGGCCCAGAATCGCGGAGCAATCACACGGCGCAGCGGGTCGATGGCCATCATCTCAAGACTCGACAACTGTTCAGTGGTTTTCATCAGGCCAATTTCTGCTGTCAGTGCAGAGCCAGCGCGCCCGGCAAACAAGAGTGCCGTGACCACAGGTCCCAGTTCACGCAACAGCGACAGCGCCACCATTTGCCCCAGTGAGCTTTCTGCGCCAAAGTCTGCCAGCACCAGATAGCCCTGCAGGCTCAGCACCATGCCGATAAACAAGCCGGATACCACGATAATTGCCAGTGAGCGCACACCCACCGAATAAATCTGCGTCATTAACAGCGGGAACATTTTCGCTGGCTGGGGTTTACCCATCAGCGCCCCCAACAGCACAAACGTCGCGCGTCCCATCGTCTGGGATACCGACATTGCGCGGGCACCGACTTTTTGAACCAGATTGACGATCACGAAAACAGCTCCTGTTTAATGTCGTTGGCCGGATAGCGAAACGGTACCGGCCCATCAGCATGCCCTTTAAGGAATTGACTGACACGCGGATCGGGATTGTCACGTAAAGATTGCGGCGAACCTGAGGCTATGATTTTTCCGTTCGCCAATAGATAGACCTGATCAGCGATGCTCATTACTTCAGGGACATCATGGGAAACAACAATGGAGGTCAGACCCAGCGCCTGATTAAGGTTGCGGATCAGTGATACCAGCACCCCCATGGTAATAGGGTCCTGACCAACAAATGGCTCATCGTACATGATAAGTTCGGGGTCAAGGGCAATCGCACGTGCCAATGCAGCACGCCGTGCCATGCCGCCAGACAGGCTGCTCGGCATCAAATCCGCCGCGCCACGAAGCCCAACGGCTTCAAGCTTCAACAGTACGATTGTTTTGATAAGTGCTTCTGAAAGCGCTGTGTGCTCTCGAAGCGGATAGGCGACGTTTTCAAATACCGTCATGTCTGTGAACAGCGCGCCGGATTGAAACAGCATACTCATGCGTTTACGCGCTTCGTAAAGTTTACTGCGGGAAAGAGCGGGGATATTCTGTCCAGCGAACATGATGGTGCCACTGTCTGGCGGCAACTGACCACCAATCAGCTTTAACAGCGTGGTTTTGCCTATCCCGGAAGGCCCCATAATGGCAGTGACCTTGCCGACAGGCACGGTCAAACTGACGTCATCAAAGATCACCCTGTCGCCACGGGAAAAAGTCAGGTTGTTGATCTCAACCAAATTGTCTGTGCTCATGCGGGCCTTTTGCCGTTGCTCATCCTGATCCGTTTGTGTGCCTGATCTTAGAGACGCGAGACAGACAAAACAAGTAATTGTACGCCATTCATTTGCAAATTTCCCATCAGAAAACCATCAAATTTCAGACAGTATCTGCCTTTTATTGCATGCAGGCGCAGTAAGTAGAGTCACTTCCAAAAGGCTAGGAAAAAGTGACCTGAAACGCCCGTTTTCTGTCTTTTTTTTCACCGTTATGTGACTCTGCGAGCGGGAAGGCCATACCCTACAACGCGAGAGGGAGCACTTTTGTTGCATCGGGCCTGGAAACTCATCCGCCCTTTTTCTTCACATTTACTCAATTAGCGGTCAAAATTGCCCTTTTGTATCCTTCGCCCTCTCTTTTTAAGGAATATAAATGTTTGAAGCGACCGCTATTCTCGTCGTCGGCCTGTGTTTGTTGGTCTGGAGTGCTGACAAGCTGGTCTACGGAGCCGCCGCAATAGCCCGGAACGTCGGTATCTCCCCATTGGTGATTGGTATGACTATCCTTGCGATGGGCAGCTCTGCACCTGAAATGGTGGTCTCCGCGACAGCCGCATTGAGCGGAAAAACCGACACTGCGGTCGGTAACGTTCTCGGTTCAAACATTGCCAATATCGCTCTGATTCTGGGCGTGACTGCACTGATTAAGCCCCTTGCCATCAGCTCCGGCATCCTACGCCGTGAATTACCACTGATGCTGGGTGTGACTGTCGTGGCCGGTATTATTCTGTGGAACAATCACCTTGGCTTCGGTGAAGGCATATTGCTGTTGGTGCTATTTGCCGGCTTCTTGCTGACTATGATGAAATTTGGCCGTGAAAGCGGCGGCCAGGACCCAATTCTCCAGGAGCAGGAGTCAGAAATACCTAAAGATGTCAGCAACACCTCTGCTGCCATCTGGGTCGTAGTGGGTCTGGTGCTGCTGATTTTCAGTGCTGATATGGTAGTTGATTCAGCGGTAATTATCGCCAAAGCCTTTGGCATGAGCGACTTGGTGATCGGTCTGACTATCGTTGCCGTCGGCACCAGCTTGCCAGAGCTTGCTGCCTCTGTTGCCGGTGTACTGAAAGGTGAAGATGACCTTGCCGTCGGGAACATCATCGGTTCCAACATCTTCAACATCCTGGCTGTCATGGGTATCCCGGGTATCCTGGCACCATCCAGTATCAACCCGCTGGCAATGGAACGTGACTTCTTCGTCATGCTTGCCCTGTCAGTGCTGTTGTTTTTGTTTGCGGTGGGTAAATCGCGCACCATTAGCCGCTGGGAAGGTATTGTATTGCTTGTCTGCTTTGCTGGCTACCAAGGCTACCTGTTCACTCACCTTGCCGCTTAATCGGGACATTTATGACTGACTTTAATTTTCGCCAGGCGGGTCTGACAACCCTCAACACTGAGCTGGACGCTATCGCGCAACTGGCCCAGTACATCAATGATGACTTCACCCAAGCCTGTGAGTTGATTGTTAACGCACAAGGTAAAGTGGTGGTCATGGGGATGGGCAAATCCGGCCATATCGGAAACAAAATTGCAGCCACCCTCGCAAGCACGGGTACCCCGGCCTTCTTCGTCCATCCAGGCGAAGCGAGCCACGGCGATTTGGGCATGATTGAAAAAGGAGATGTCGTCCTCGCCATTTCCAACTCCGGTGAAGCGTCAGAAATCCTGACCTTACTGCCGGTAGTGAAACGCCGCGGTATCGCCCTGATTGCGATGACAGGCAACCCATCATCTACTATGGCGCGTCTGGCACAAATCCACCTGTGCATCAAAGTACCGAAAGAAGCCTGTCCGATTGGCCTGGCTCCAACTTCCAGCACCACCGCTACTCTGGTGATGGGCGATTCGCTGGCAGTCGCGCTGATGCAGGCTAAAGGCTTTACCGCGGATGATTTCGCCCTCTCCCATCCAGGTGGCGCATTGGGCCGCAAGCTCTTGCTGCGTATTTCAGATGTGATGCATACCGGCGAAGCACTGCCAAAAGTTTTCCCTTCAAGCACAGTGCGTGATGCCCTGTTGGAGATCTCTGCCAAAGGGTTAGGCATGACCGCCGTTGTTGATGCCGATAACACCTTGCTGGGCATCTTCACCGACGGCGACTTACGCCGCCTGCTCGACCAGCGCCTTGACCTGCACACCACCGAGATTGGTGATGTTATGGGCAAAAAACCAAGCACTGTCGACGCCGACCTGCTGGCCGCAGAAGGGCTGAAAATGATGGAAGAAAAGAAAATTAACGGTCTGTTGGTCACCGAAAATCAGACCCTGATTGGCGCATTGAACATGCACGATCTGCTGAAAGCCGGGGTAATGTGATGACAGCGATGACAGAAACCCTCTATGGCCCGGTAGCCACCGAACTGGTTCAACGCGCGGCCAATATCAAACTCTTGATTTGCGATGTTGACGGTGTGTTTTCTGACGGACGCATCTACATGGGCAATGACGGGGAAGAGCTCAAAGCCTTCCACACCCGTGATGGATATGGCGTGAAAGCGCTGATGAATGCTGGTGTAGACATTGCCATTATTACCGGCCGTAAATCCGCGATTGTGGAACGCCGCATGTCTGCACTTGGCATCCAGCACATCTATCAGGGGCAAGACGACAAAGCCGCTGCCTATGACGATTTGTGCCAACGTCTCACTATTCCGGCGTCGCAGACTGCGTATATCGGCGATGATTTGATTGATTGGGCGGTCATGTCCCAAGTGGGACTGTCCGTGTGCGTCAACGACGGACACCCGCTATTGGCAAAACGCGCCGATTTGGTGACCCGT
Organism: Enterovibrio paralichthyis; assembly: GCF_019209835.1. Taxonomy (NCBI): domain Bacteria; kingdom Pseudomonadati; phylum Pseudomonadota; class Gammaproteobacteria; order Vibrionales; family Vibrionaceae; genus Enterovibrio; species Enterovibrio paralichthyis. Next base: position 225,904 of record NZ_JAHUTS010000005.1, read on the forward strand.
ACGCCAGGCGGTTATGGCGCAGTGCGTGAAGTGTGTGACCTTATTCTCGAAGCGCGCGGTGAACTCGATGCGCACAAAGGGCTCAGTATATGATGTTGCAACGGCTTGGTATTCTTCTCCTGCTGGTCGCGTGTGGTTTCACCGGTTATTACCTGGTTGAGCGCCACTACTGGCAGGAAGATGAACAAGTTGCACCGGATGCAGAGAAGCCACTGTTCACCGCGGAAAATGTGGAATCCACCAGCTACAACGCAAAGGGGATCCGCAGCTACCGCCTGGAATCGGAACACATTGAACATTTCCAGAAAATCGACGAAACCCACTTTAATGAACCGGTGCTCTGGACCTACAGTGACGGCAAGGAAGAAGAGTGGCGTGTCAGTTCCAATTTCGCCGTACTGGAAGGTAACCGCACATTAGTGATGACAGGCAAGGTCAGGATCTTTAACCTGTTGCCAGATGCCCAGATAAAAGTCGTCACGACAGAACAGCTTACACTGGATCTCGTGACGCGGGATTTCTGGTCCGACACAGAAACAGATATTACCGGTGTCTCCCTCCAGACACGCGGCGAAAAATCAAAAGGGAACTTTGGCACTCATCAGATGGAACTGATTGATCAAGTGAAGAGCAGGTATGAACCGAAATCGAAATAAATTCTTTGCTGTGCTGCTGATGGTGATGTCAGGTAGCGCAATGGCCCTCTCGACCGACTCGGAGCAGCCTATCTACATCGACTCTGACTCTCAGAACCTCGACATGAAAACCAACACCGTCGTCTTTACGGGCAACGTATACCTGCGTCAGGGCTCAATCCGCCTGAATGCGGACAAAGTGGTGGTAACTCGCCCAACCGGTACTGAAGGTGTTGAAGTCATTGATGCCTACGGCAAACCGGCAACATTCCAGCAAACCATGGATGACGGCAAGAAAATCGACGGCAAAGCCAACGACCTGCGTTACGAGACCGGCATCGGTTTTCTGACCATGACCAACAACGCCGTGCTGACCCAGGAAGGCGGCAACGTGATTGAGGGACAGAAAATCACCTACAACATCAACAAACAGTTGTTGGTGGCTGAAAGTGATAACAACTCACGCGTTACCACTATCCTGCAACCGCAGACCAAACAAGACAAACAAGATAAGAACTGATAACGCATGGCTACTCTGACCGCTCAAAACCTGGCGAAAAGTTATAACGGCCGTAAGGTCGTAACCGACGTCAGCCTGGAAGTGAAATCCGGCGAAATCGTTGGCCTGCTTGGCCCTAACGGTGCGGGGAAAACCACCTCGTTTTACATGATCGTCGGGTTGGTGGCGCGTGATACTGGCACCATCAAGATTGACGATACCGATATCAGTATCCAGCCAATGCACAACCGTTCCCGCATGGGGATCGGGTATCTGCCTCAGGAAGCGTCTATCTTCCGTAAGCTCAGCGTTTACGACAATCTGATGGCAGTATTACAAACCCGCTCCGACCTGACCAAGGCTGAGCGTCAGGACAAAGCCGAAGACCTGCTGGACGAATTCAACATCCAGCACATCCGAAACAGCATGGGCATGGCATTGTCAGGTGGCGAACGCCGTCGCGTGGAAATTGCCCGCGCTCTGGCAGCCAACCCGAAATTTATCCTGCTGGATGAACCTTTCGCCGGTGTTGACCCGATTTCGGTTATCGACATCAAAAAAATCATCGAACACCTGCGCGATCGCGGATTGGGCGTTTTGATCACCGACCACAACGTTCGTGAGACACTCAGTGTTTGTGAGCACGCCTATATTGTGAGCCAAGGACACTTGATTGCCCATGGCACACCTGATGAAGTGCTGAACGATGAGCACGTAAAACGAGTCTATCTCGGCGACCAGTTCAGGCTATAGTTAAAGAGTAAGGTTGGCGAACCGCTCTCTATGCACTGATAAAAAGATAAAAGGAAAGGTGCCTGTATTACTATGAAACCCTCGCTTCAGCTAAAGCTTGGTCAGCAACTTGCAATGACGCCCCAACTGCAACAGGCAATCCGCCTGCTTCAGTTGTCGACGCTTGATTTGCAGCAGGAGATCCAAGAAGCACTCGAAGCAAACCCATTGCTCGAGCAGGATGAGTCCAATGACGACATACCTGACAGAGACCAGTCGCAAGATTACGAGGGTGACGAAAACATCAGCGCCAGCGCCGACAACCATGATGATTTGGATACGTCTGATGCGCTTGGTCAGCAGGAGATGCCTGAAGACCTGCCGGTAGACACTACTTGGGATGACGTATACAGCGCCAACACGGGCAGCACCGGTATATCAGTGGGCGATGACATTCCTGTCTATCAGGGTGAAACCACCGAAACCCTGCTCGATTATCTCAACTGGCAACTCCAGCTCACCCCTTTCACTGAAGTCGATTTGGCCATTGCCACCGCCATCATTGATGCGGTAGATGACAAAGGCTACCTCACGGTGACCGCCGAAGATATCCTCGAAAGCCTTGGCGCTGAAGAAGGTGAGGTGGAACTTGACGAAGTGGAAGCGGTGCTCAAACGCGTACAGCAATTTGACCCACTCGGCGTCGCATCCCGCTCATTGCAAGAATGCTTACTTATCCAACTTGCTGCATTTGCGCCTGATACCCCGTGGCTAGAAGAGGCTCGCATGGTACTGCGCGGCCACATGGATTTGCTGGCCAACCGAGACTACCGCCAGTTGATGAAAGAGACCAAGCTCCGCGAGCCTGATCTGAAAGAAGTGATGCGTCTCATCCACAGCCTTGAGCCGCGTCCAGGCAACCTGATTGTTACCAACGAAGCGGAATACGTCATTCCGGACGTCTCTGTGTTTAAAGACCGCGGCAAGTGGGTCGTGCAGATCAACCCGGATGCCGTGCCGCGCCTCAAAGTAAATCAACAGTATGCCGCGCTGACCAAAAACGGTTGCAGTGCCGCAGACAGCCAGTTTATCCGCAGTCACCTGCAAGATGCCAAGTGGCTGATTAAAAGCCTGGAAAGTCGCAATGAAACCCTGCTAAAAGTGGCGCGTTGTATCGTTGAGCACCAGCAGGATTTCTTTGAATACGGCGAAGAAGCCATGAAACCGATGGTTCTCAATGACATCGCACTGGCGGTGGACATGCATGAATCCACCATCTCCCGTGTTACCACCCAAAAATACATGCACACGCCTCGCGGCATCTTTGAACTGAAATACTTTTTCTCCAGCCATGTCAGTACCGACAATGGCGGGGAATGCAGCTCTACGGCAATCCGCGCGCTGGTCAAAAAACTGGTCGCCGCCGAAAATCCGGCCAAGCCACTCAGCGACAGCAAGATTGCCACACTGCTGGCGGAGCAAGGGATCCAGGTCGCTAGACGAACGATAGCCAAATATCGTGAGTCACTGGGTATTGCACCGTCTAATCAGCGCAAACGCCTTATCTAGGCGTCTCAACCAGAAGGAAGATGTTTATGCAAATCAATCTATCCGGTCACCACATCGAAATCACTGACGCCCTCAGAGATTACGTGACAACCAAGTTTGATAAGCTTGAACGATTTTTTGAACACATCAATAACGTTCATGTAGTGCTTAACGTCGAAAAACTGCAGCAGATTGCCGAAGCGACCCTGCATGTCAACAATGGCGAGATCCATGCCAAAGCGGATTCTGAAAACATGTATGCGGCGATCGACGCGCTGACCGACAAGCTGATAAAACAGTTAACCAAACACAAAGAAAAGATGAACAGCCATTAATCATGGAACTTAAAGACGTACTCAAACTGGACTGCACCAAAAGTGCAGTCCTTTGTTCTAGTAAGAAACGTGCACTGGAACTGATCAGCGAACTGGCTGCAGAGCAACTGGATCAGAACCCACAAAAACTGTTCGAGTGCATGCTCTCGCGCGAGAAAATGGGCAGTACCGGTATTGGTAGTGGTATTGCTATTCCCCATGGAAGGATCTTTAACAGCGATCAGGCTGTGGGGGTTTTTATCCAATGCGCAGAGCCGATCGAGTTTGATGCCATTGATAACCAGCCCGTCGATTTGCTCTTTGCCCTTTTGGTGCCGGACGATCAATGCAAAGAACACCTCAAAACCCTGTCTATGATCGCGCAAAAGCTTGGAGACAAACAAATCTGCCGCCAGCTACGCCACGCCGCTTCCGATCAAGAACTGTTCGACATCATCACCGGCTAATCAGACAGGACTTTCCATTATGCAGTTGAAAATCGTCAGTGGTCGCTCAGGTTCAGGTAAATCCGTCGCCTTACGCGTACTGGAAGATTTAGGGTATTACTGCGTTGATAACCTTCCCGTGACATTACTGCCGCAATTTGTCGCAAGTCAGAATGGTGACGAAGCGAATATCGCCGTCAGTATTGATATCCGCAACATGCCCGCCGATCCGGACGAGATCACTCATACCCTGGCGAAACTGCCTGATGATCTTGATATCGATATCTTCTTCCTCGATGCCGATGACAGTGAGTTGGTCAAACGCTTCAGCGAAACCCGCCGCCTGCATCCTTTAAGCCGCGACAACCTGACGCTGGAACAAGCCATTGAGCGCGAAAAGCAGATGCTTACGCCACTCAAAGAGCGCGCGGACAAAGTCATCAATACCTCGAAACATTCAGTACACGATCTCAGCGAAGCGGTTCGCTCTCTGGTGTTGGGACGTACCAACCGGGATCTGGTGATGGTCTTTGAATCCTTCGGCTTCAAACACGGTTTACCGTCCGATGCCGACTACGTATTCGATGTTCGCTTTCTGCCAAATCCACACTGGGAACCCGCACTTCGTCCTCTTACCGGGCTCGATGAGCCAGTAAAAATGTTCCTCGCCGCCGAGCAAGATGTCGCCATGCTGATAGCCCAGATAAAAAGCTTTCTGGAATCCTGGTTGCCATCGCTGGAGAAAAACAACCGCAGTTATCTCACCGTCGCCATCGGCTGCACCGGTGGCCAGCACCGCTCGGTTTATATCGCGCAGGTTCTTGGTGACTACTTTGCAGCGACCGGACATCAGGTTCAAATTCGCCACCGCACCCTTGAAGGAAAAGTATGACGTCTCTCAGTAAAGAGGTGCTGATCCGCAATCGCCTCGGCCTTCATGCCCGCGCCGCCGTTAAACTGGTCGAGCTGGCACAGAGTTTTGATGCCACTGTAATGCTGAGCAAAGACGAACAATCCGTGACCGCCGACAGCGTCATGGGGATCCTGCTGCTCGACTCCAGCCAGGGCGAAAAGATCACTGTTTCTGCCGAAGGTACACAGGCTGAAGAAGCCTTTGATGCCATCACGGCTTTGATCGAAGCGGGCTTTGACGAAGACAACTGACCGCTTCGCCAAACAACCTGAAACACGCCTGAATCAGGTTGTTTGGTGCCAGTCTCAAAACTCACCCACATCAAATCCTTCTCTCGCCCCACCAGCCACCAAATGCCCAAAGACACTACGGGTCGTTTACGTTAATATTCATGTCATTACAAAGCCCGCTGTTGTTCGGACATATCCATGGCAGAGAATTACGAAGTAGAACAATCCAGCCAAACGCATCAGACGTTGCAGGAGGTCAGCCGTGCGCTTGAAAACGGCATGTTCGTGCATGTGCGTCGTCTTCTTGAGGACATGGAGCCTGAAGACATTGCACACCTGCTCGAAGCCTCCCCGCCGAAAAGCCGTCTGGTACTTTGGCAATTAACCGACCCTGAAGAACAGGGCGAGATCCTCGAAGAGCTTTCCGAAGATGTGAAAGACGGCATCATGGTGCGTATGCAGCCGGAGCAGCTTGCCGCTGCAACGGAAGGCATGGATACCGATGATGTCGCCTACCTGCTGCGAAGCTTGCCAGACAACGTTTCACAAGACGTACTGGCACAGATGGATGCTCAGGATCGCGCCCGCGTAGAACAGGCACTGGCTTATCCGGAAGATACTGCCGGCGGCATGATGAACATCGACGTGGTGACCATCCGCTCGGATGTGACCGTCGATGTGGTACTGCGTTATCTGCGCATGCGCGGCGAACTGCCGGAAGCCACTGACGCCCTTTATGTCGTCGATGAAAACAGCCGCCTCATCGGTGAGCTGCCTATCACGGTACTTTTGACCTCCCAGCCGGACACCGAAGTGCTGGAAGTGATGGAAGACGTTGATGACGCAATCCCGGTCGAGATGGAAGACAGCGAAGTCGCTAGCCTGTTTGAGCGCCGCAACTGGGTTTCAGCGCCCGTTGTTGATGAGGAATACCAGTTGGTTGGCCGTATCACCATCGATGACGTGGTCGATATCATCCGTGAGGATGCCGAGCACTCTATGATGAGTATGGCCGGTCTGGATGATGAAGAGGACACCTTCGCTCCGGTACTGAAATCAGCCAAAAGCCGCAGTATCTGGCTCGGTGCCAACGTATTGGCCGCCTTGGCTGCTGCGTCCGTTTCGAACCTGTTTGAACACACCCTGGATCAAATGGCGGCCATTGCGGTATTGATGACCATCGTGCCATCAATGGGCGGTGTGGCCGGTAACCAGACTGTCGCGCTGGTGATCCGCGGTCTTGCTGTAGGCCATATCGGTGAGTCCAACACCCGCTGGCTGCTGAACAAAGAAGCCTTGGTTGGACTACTGAACGGCGTGCTCTGGGCCTGTATTATCGGCGGCGTGGTTGTGCTGTGGAAAGGCAACCTGATGCTGGGCGGTATTATAGCCGCCGCCATGCTGACTAACCTGGTGGTTGCCGGTGTTGCTGGTGTGACTGTCCCTATCCTGCTGAAGAAGATGAAAGTCGACCCTGCCCTTGCTGGCGGTATGGCACTCACCACCATCACAGACATGGTTGGCCTCTCAGTCTTTCTTGGCCTCGCCACCCTCTTCCTCGTATAACGAAAAAAGGCTTTCAGATGAAAGCCTTTTTACTAAATATCAAATTGATACTAGGTATTTTGTGCTAAGCCAATTTTGCTGTAGCTAGGCCTCAAGCTTTTGAATCCCCGGGAGCTTAGTTCACTAAGTGACTGGGGTGAAAAAGCGTAGAGAACAACGCTACAGCGTAATTGGCGACGCACAAAAGTTATTCGCCGCCAACTTTCAGTGACTCGATAAGAATCGACCCCGTTTGGATTTGGCTACGAAACTCAGTGTCTGCACCTACGGCCACGATCTGCTTGTACATATCGGCCAGGTTACCTGCGATGGTAATTTCGCTCACTGGGTATTTGATTTCGCCGTTTTCAACGTAGAAGCCTGCTGCGCCTCGGGAGTAGTCACCTGTCACCACATTCACGCCCTGTCCCATCAATTCAGTTACCAGCAGACCGGTACCCAGCTCTTTTAGCATCTGCTCGAAAGACTGGCCGGTGTTTTTGATAAACCAGTTGTGGATACCACCTGCATGGCCGGTTGGCTGCATGCCAAGCTTACGCGCGGCGTAGCTGGTTGCCAGATAGGTTTGCAGGGTACCGTCTTTGATGATTTCCAGATCGCGGGTGATCAGACCTTCGCTGTCAAACGGTGCACTCGCCATCCCTTTCAGGATATGCGGGCGCTCGCTGATCTCGAACCACTCAGGCAGGATCTGGTGACCCAGCTTATCCAGCAGGAAAGAAGACTTGCGGTACAGGTTTGAGCCACTGATCGCCATTACCAGATGTCCCAGCAGACCGGTTGCCACATCCGCGGCAAACATTACCGGCATCTGACCGGTTGCCAGACGGCGGGGTTCCATGCGGGCGATGGTTTTTTCCGCCGCTTCAATACCGACACGCTCTGGCGTCCACAGTTCGTTTTTGTCACGCGCCACTGTGTAGCTGTAATCGCGCTCCATGCCTTTGCTGTCTTCGGTAATCACGCTACAACTGATGCTGTGTCGGCTGGAAGCATAGCTGCCGAGCATGCCGTGGCTGTTACCATAGACGCGCACACCGTAGTGGCTGTCGTAGCTGGCACCGTCACTGAATTTAATGCGCTTGTCGTGTTCCAGTGCAGCGCGTTCTGCAGCAATCGCTTTTTCGGCGGCGTGATCCGGCTCTGGCTCATCCGGGTAGAACAGATCCAAGTCCGGGTATTCATAGGCCATCAGCTCAGCTGGTGCTGGTCCGGAAAACGGATCTTCCGAGGTGTAGTTGGCGATATCCAGCGCGGCTTCTACGGTCTGGGCAATCGCTTTTTCAGAAAGATCTGAGGTTGACGCACTGCCTTTACGCTGACCACGGTAGACAGTGATCCCCAGTGCGCCGTCGCTGTTGAACTCTACGTTCTCGACTTCACACATGCGGGTAGAAACACTGATCCCGGTCGTTTTGGTGATTGCCACTTCTGCGGCATCCGCCTTTTTACCGGCCAGTTCCAGCGCACGGCTTACTGCCGCTTCCAGCTCAGCGCGTTGCTGAGCAACCTGTTGTTTCACGTCCATAAGATCTTCAATCAATGAGTGTTGTCGCTAAGCATACCATCCGAGTAGAGGTCTATGCTTAAAAAACACCAGCAAAATTCGACATTCTTGATAAGATACGCGGTTATCGAAACCGTTAAACAACCTCGGGAAGCATTATGGCCCGCAAGAACAAACGAGAGCCTTGGGAAGAGGAAGAAGAGATCATCTGGGTCAGCAAGTCCGAGATGAAACGCGACATGGAAGCGCTGCAGAAACTGGGCGAAGAGCTTGTTGCCCTGAAACCCGCTGTTCTGGCGAAATTTCCGCTGGACGAAGACTTGCGTGAAGCGATTGCTGACGCGCAGCGTTTTGAAAAAGAAGCCCGTCGCCGCCAACTGCAACGCATTGGTAAGTTGATGCGCGCTGTCGATCCTGAGCCAATTCAGGCTGCGCTGGATCTGCTGAATAACAAGCACAGCCAGCAGTCTATTGAGCTGCATAAGCTGGAAAAAATGCGTGACCGCGTGGTTGCTGAAGGCGACAAAGCGATCAACGACGTGATGGCACTGCATCCGAAGGCGGATCGCCAGAAGCTGCGCCAGCTGGCTCGCCAGGCGAAGAAAGAGCAGGAAGGCAACAAGCCACCTAAGGCTTACCGCGAGATCTTCCAGTATCTGAAAGCGCTGAAAGCCGAATCTGAAGCGTAAAAAAGCCGGGGAAACCCGGCTTTTTGTTATCTGGTATCTGCTGGCTACAGACTTATTCCGTGCCGCCCACTGTCATTGCATCCAGCTTCAGGGTTGGCTGGCCGACACCGACGGCGACACTCTGGCCTGCTTTACCACACACGCCCACACCGCGGTCAAGTTTAAGATCGTTACCCACCATAGATACCTGCTGCATGGCTTCGATGCCGCTGCCGATCAGGGTCGCACCTTTGACTGGCGTGGTCACTTTACCGTTTTCAATCAGGTAGGCTTCGCTGGTTGAGAACACAAACTTGCCCGAGGTGATATCCACCTGACCGCCACCGAAGTTTGGCGCGTACAGGCCATATTCCACGCTGCTGATGATCTCTTCCGGCGTGCTTTCGCCAGCCAGCATGTAAGTATTGGTCATGCGCGGCATAGGCAGGTGTGCATAGGATTCACGGCGGCCGTTACCGGTTGGCGCAACGCCCATCAGTTTGGCATTGTGCTTGTCCTGCATGTAGCCTTTGAGGATACCGTTCTCAATCAGCACGTTGTACTGACCCGGTACACCTTCATCATCGATATTGAGCGAACCGCGGCGGTCTTGCAGCGTACCGTCATCGACGATAGTACACAGCGGAGAGGTCACCTGCTCACCAATCTGACCGGTAAAGACAGACGACTCTTTACGGTTAAAGTCACCCTCCAGACCGTGACCTACCGCTTCATGCAGCAATACACCCGGCCAGCCTGCACCAAGAACCACTGGCATAGTACCCGCCGGTGCTGCCTTGGCATGCAGATTCACCAGCGCCTGACGTACCGCTTCATCGGCATAGTTCATTGCCACGCTCTTGCCGTTCTCTTCCGACGCAAAGTACTGGTAACCGAAACGGCCACCGCCACCGGCAGCACCACGCTCACGACGGCCATCTTTCTCTACCAGCACGCTGACAGAAAAACGCACCAGTGGTCGCACATCTGCCGCATAGGTGCCATCGGTTGCTGCAATCAGCACCTGCTCGTAAACACCGACAATGCTGACAGAGACTTCCTGCACCAACGGCTCTTTGGCACGCACATAGGCATCGACCTCTTTCAGCAGGGCGATTTTTTCCTGCTTGGTCATGCTTTGCAGCGGGTCAACAGCCTGATAAATCATTGGATACTGGCGGGTTGCAAAGGCTGACACTTTCAGCTTGCCACCTTTGTCGGCAATGCCGCGCGCAGCCGTTGCGCTTTGCATCAGGGCATCGGCATTGATTTGGTCAGAATAGGCAAAACCGGTCTTCTCTCCGCTGATAGCGCGCACGCCCACACCGCGGTCGATGTTGAATGAACCGTCTTTGATAATGCTGTCTTCCAACACCAGAGATTCATGCCAACAAGACTGAAAATAGACATCGCCGTAATCGATATTGCGGGCAGCCAAATGCTCCAGCGTGTGGCTGAGTTGATCTTTACTGACACCGGACAGGTGCAGCATCGTTTCTTCGACGTGTTCCAGACTCATGAATTCACTGCTCTTTAGCGCTGAAAAAGGGATGTCCCGCAATCAACTGCATTGCGGGAACGATATGGATTTGAGGTTGCGCTATTTCATCGCGCATTGCAACCGGGCGTGTTGCAGGACGGGCATTTTACTGCGAATTGCTTTGTTAGAGGCTAAATCGACATCAACGCACACGGAGCCTATCTCATCTGCAAGCTCGCCAGAGATTTGTCCCCAAGGGTCGACAATCATGGAATGGCCATAGGTTTCACGGCCGCCCTGATGAATGCCACACTGCGCGGCAGCAAGCACCCAGCACTGGGTTTCAATCGCACGGGCACGCAACAGGATTTCCCAGTGCGCCACACCGGTGACTTTAGTGAAGGCGGCGGGGATAACAATGATGTCCGCCCCACGCTGGCGAAGCGCGGCATAAAGCTGCGGAAAACGAATGTCGTAGCAAATCGATAAGCCAAGCGTGCCAAAGGGCGTATCCACCAACACCAGATTATCACCGGCGCGGAAGGTGTCAGACTCTCGGTAGCTGCGGTGGTTGTCCGCGATATCCACGTCAAACATATGCAACTTTTCGTAGGAGGAACGCAGATTTCCCGCCGCGTCATAGACCAGACAGGCAGTACTCAGGGTGCCATCGTTGTTGCGGATAGGAAATGAACCCACCACCAGCCAGATCCCCAACTCGAAGGCGAGTTGGGACAACTTTTTCTGCAGCGACCCGTGCCCCATTACCTCTGCGTGTTTTTCGTAGTCTTCCTTACTACCAAACACCAGAGAATTTTCAGGGGTTAAGACCAGCCTTGCACCTTGTTCACGCAGATGCTTGAGTTGCCCCTCAAGCATCTCCAGGTTGTCATCTGGATTCATCCCTGAATTCATTTGTACAACACCAAACTTGGTCATTCTGATTTACTCCTTTGCTGCTCGCGCAGGCGTTGGGTCGCCTGTTCCGGTAATGTCACTTCGCCCGTACTGCGCGAGACTTCCCTGACAACGGGATCATCAATGGTCCCGGTTACCTGATAACGAACCTGGGTGAATGCATCAACGACCGGGGACAGCACAGTGGTAACCGCCAGCACGTAGAGCGCCGTTTGGGGCGTGACCGCAAATGCAGTGAAAACCGGAATGCCGGAAGTCAGGTCCGGTACGAAACGTACATCAACATTGACCTGATTTTTCACAAGATTTGCGATGCCTTTTATAAACATATCACCTGCCAGCGCGTTCATCTGGATATTATCCGTGACAACCACCCCGTTAGTGATTGAAGCGCTGCCGCTGATCTCATCAAAAGCAAGACCGTCCTCAAATACGCCGGTAAAATCGAGCTGCATCTTGCGCAAGATAGAATCAAGGCTGAACAGCCCCAGAAAACGCCCTGCACCGCCAACACCACTGATGTAACCATTTTCAATCTTGGTTTCCACCATACCGTCGAGCGAAGCCAAATCCATTGCCCACGGCGTACTGTCGAAGCTGATATCGCCTTTAGTTTGCGCCGTGGCATCCTGAATACCGCCAGTGACTGAAAAGCGTCCCATCAGGTCGCTGCTGTTTTTCGCCGTGACATCAAAGTTGATGGCAGTGTGGTTCAGCCCTTTGGCATCAATAGACCAGTCACCGTTGGCTTTGAGGCGCAGGCCACCACTGTCGATGGCAAACTTGGTCAGTGCCACTTTGTCTTTTGATTTCAGCAACTGGGCTTCCAGTTTGCCGAGGCGGTAGCCCTGCAGCCAAAGCTCCTCAATCACCAAATCCGTCGATGGGATGTTCGCCATCATGGCGCGATCGGCTTTCGTCGCAATGCGGTGGCCGGAAATCAAAGCCTCTTCGACAGTCGTCTGTTCCTTTTCTGTGTCGAGATTGAGGTACATGTGCTCGATGGACACGGTCAGTAATTTATTGGCATCCCACCATGCATCACCGGAAAGCTCTTCACTGCCCACCAGCAGATGGAAACCGTCATTTTTCTCCCGCGCCGCCAGTGAGAATTTGTTCAGCACGAAGTCATCAGCAAGCAGTTTGTTGGCTTTCACATTGATGCGTGTCGGCGGATGCAGGATAAACGGCAACTCACCTTTGCTGCCTTCAGATTGCATAAAACGCTCATACACGCCGTTCCACGCCATCACGTCCAGCTCAGGCACATCAATGCTGACACCGTTGCCCGCAAGCGGCTGCAAAGACAGTTCGCCGTTACCAATCACCAAACGGCTTTTGGTAACATCAGGCAATTCGCCCCGGATATCAATGTCGGCCTGGTACTTCAGGTTTGGCAGCTCGACCTGCGCCACAATACGCTGTGCATCACCGGAGGCTTTCAGGTGGCCTTGGGCTTTGGTGCTGACCGGTTTGGTCAACGGTGCCGGCAGGTTTACGGCAATTGGGTTGAGATTGGCGTCCAGACGCACATCATAGGTAAAACCGACGTCTTTGAGCGCTATGCCCACATCCAAGTCCCAGTTCGAAGACCCTTCAATCAGCGATAAGTCCGGCAAGTCGAGCGCCGACTTCAGGCTGTCTGCCTTCCACTTGCCCGCCATGCCGATATTGACCAGATAGTTATCCGATTCTGTTTCACCGCGAAAATCAATCTTCACCGGCTGGTTGAGCAGGTCGGCATTCAGCCTCTTGCTCCAGACAATGTCGTTATCGAACTCGACGGTGCCCTTCACGTTTTTGAGCGTCATCTCTGGTGTCATGATCGCCACCGTATTGCCGCCCAATGTGGCGCTGCCGGTCGCGGAAACATCATCACCGTTAAGCGGAATATTGAGCGAAATTGCCCCGCTGACATCACCGTCGACCTGAACATGGGTCAGGGCAGCACCGACAGAGTCCACTAAAGGTGTCGCCAGCATGTAATCACGCAACTCCGTACCGCTGGCGGCGATCTTGCCATCAAGCAACAACACGCCTTCGTCTGCGCTGAGAGACGGTATTTTTCCCTTAAGATCGTAGCCGCGTGCGCCCATCAAACTGACACTGGATGCATCCAGGTACATGAGATCATTTTCAAACAGCAGATCCAGCTGAAGATCAGTCAGCGTCGGCCATTGGGTGTCAAAACTGAACTGGCCATTTTTCAGGGGCACATACGCCTGGAATACCCCTTCGTGATTGAGGTACGGGAAGGTATCGAAGTCGCCATACCACAGCAGCTTGGCATTCTCCGCGTGACCACCACGGATAGCAGCCGAAAGGTAATCTGTCAGCTCTTCACCCAGCGCCAGTGTTGGCAGGTAGCGCCAGGTTTCACCCGCCTTGTACGCATTGGCTTCAGCATAAAAAGATAGCCAGCCATTGTTCTTACCGTCAAAGGGCCAATCGAGACGGAACTCCCCCACCACATCCAAATCCGGCGAGCTGACGGCCACTTTGTCTGACCAGATGACAAAACCGTCTTCATCCACAACCCAGTAGGCTGTGACATCGCCCTGTTTGACCGGCAATGGTGCCTGGAAGAACTCGCCGTAAGGCAGGCTGTCGTCGGTCATTGAAAGGACAGCTTTCCCGCTTGCACCAACGCCCAGCGCTTTGACCTGCAGCTTGTGCACTTCCGGCAAATAGCTCCAATGCTGGAACCCGACATTTTCGAGTGCCAGCGAATACGCCACCTCACCATTCACAGGCTTAGCGACGCGAATATCATGAGCAAGACCAACCGGATTCAGAGCGCGGATTGCGCCGTCTACCCCCTCGGGCAAGGTGACCAACTCACGCAATGGCAATAACAGAGATAGGTCAACTTGCGACAGGTTCAGCGTCAAGCCCTGCTGATTCAATTCGGCACGAAGAGAAGGCGATGGCCACAGGCGTTGACCGGTTTTGATTACGATGTCTTCTGTTGCCAGTTGCCATCCAGACTGCGCTGAGTGGGCAAGCTTGATCACGCCCTGCTCAATTTTCAGTGACTGGGTGTTACTTGATGATGCCTGCAGGACAGGCTTAGCCGGGAACCAAGCCAGCGCACTGTCCTTGAGACTGACCAGCACGGAATTGGGCTGCCCCTTTTCCACTGTCAGCCAGACTTCACCGCCAATGCTGGCTTTTGCCAGGGTGATATTGGGGTCGACAAATTTCGATACCCAGTCTTTGACAGAGACATCATCCGCGCTGAGGTAAAACTCCCCGTCGAGCGACTCAATGCCATCAGATTCTGTAAATACACCCTGGATGCCGATTTTGTTCAGCGATGTGCCCTGAACACTCACCACGCCCTGAACATGATGGGTGCCGGACTGGTTATCCCAGCGTAGCGAACTGATATCGACAGTTTTTCTCTCACCAGCCAGAGACATCACGGTGACGCTGGCATCCTGAATAGCAAAACGCCCCAGACCAACCAGAAACAGGTTTTCCAATTGGTCGCCAAGGCTGGTTTCCTGCGCATTGTCGCGTTCAGGCAGTTGGGTTAAATCAACATTCAGGCCACCGATGGTGACATAGGAAAAAGTTGGCTCGAGCTGGCGGACACTGGCCAGCAAGTCGAGCTGCATTTCAATGCTTTCTGCGGTAAGAACTTTGAGGTTGGAAGCCTGCGTTGAGAGAGTCAGATCGTGTAAAGACACAGAGGGCACCAGATAACGCCAGTGCCCTGTAAAGGATTCGAATTCGACATGGAAGCCGGTGGCATCGCTGGCCCAACGCTCGAGTGGCGTTTTCACCGTGTCGAGATTAGGCAGAACCACACGCATCGCCGCGGTAATAACAGCGGCGCTGATCACCAAGATCAGCACCAGCCATTTTACAAATACCGCAAGGCGCCGTACAAATTTGGTCATGAAAAGAACAGTCTCACTACATCATTACGACATCGAACTGCTCTTGGGTGTACAGCGGCTCTACATGCACTTTCACTTGCTTGCCGATAAACACTTCCAGTTCGGCAACGGCGTGGGACTCTTCCCCTTCCAGTGCTTCACCGACAGACGGTGAGGCATACACCACGAATTTATCCGCATCGTAAGCACGGTTAACACGGGTAATCTCGCGCAAGATTTCATAGCAAACCGTCTCGATGGTTTTCACCGAACCACGCCCTTCACAGGTCGGACACTGACCGCACAGCACGTGCTCAATGCTTTCGCGGGTACGTTTGCGGGTCATTTCCACCAGACCAAGCTGGGTGAAGCCATTGATGTTGGTCTTCACACGGTCTTTCGCCAGAGCCTGTTCCAGTGACTGCAACACACGCTGGCGGTGTTCGTCAGAACTCATATCGATAAAGTCGATAATGATAATGCCGCCCAGGTTGCGCAGGCGCAGCTGACGCGCGATAGCTCGGGTCGCCTCGATATTGGTGTTGAAGATGGTCTCTTCAAGGTTACGACGGCCAACAAACGCACCGGTATTGATGTCGATAGTCGTCATCGCTTCCGTCTGGTCGATGATGAGATAGCCGCCGGATTTGAGCTCGACCTTACGATCCAGTGAACGCTGGATTTCGTTTTCGGTGTCGTACATATCGAAAATAGGCTGCTCACCGGTGTACAGTTCCAGCTTCTCAGTCAACTCAGGTACGAACTCTTCGGTAAATTCGCGCAGGGCATCCATCGCGGCGCGAGAATCGACACGGATGGTATCCAGTTCAGTTCCGACAAAATCACGTAGGATGCGTTGCGCCAGCCCCAGCTCACCGTAAAGCATGGACTTGGACGAGCGCTTACCACGACGCTCCAGTACCTTATTCCAAAGGCGTTTTAGGAACGCAGCATCCTGTGCCATTTCAGCGTCTGATGCACCTTCGGCCGCGGTACGGATAATAAAGCCGCCCAGGTCATCACAGTAATCCGACACCACACGCTTAAGGCGCTCGCGCTCTTCTTCACTCTCAATACGCTGGGAAACCCCTACGTGGGCAGCGCCTGGCATAAAGACCAGATAACGCGACGGCAGTGTAATGTCCGTGGTCAGTCGCGCACCTTTGGTGCCCAGCGGGTCTTTCACCACCTGAACCACGATATCCTGCCCTTGGCGAACCAGCTCAGAAATATCGCGCACCTGGAACTGCTGCTTCTCGTTTTCCGACACACATTCGGTATGCGGCACAATGTCGGATGCGTGCAGGAATGCCGCCTTATCCAGACCGATGTCCACAAATGCCGCCTGCATGCCCGGCAGCACACGGCTCACTTTGCCCTTGTAAATATTGCCAACGATGCCTCGTTTGGCTTCACGCTCGATGTGAATTTCCTGCAGGTTGCCACCTTCAATCATGGCGACACGGGTTTCCGTCGGCGTGACGTTAATCAATAACTCTGCGTTCATTGCTGATCACCACGTAATTTTTTGAATTCTTTTAACAGCGCGTCAGTTTCATAGAGAGGCAAACCCACCACCGCATGGTAGCTGCCATCAATGCGGGTCACGAAGCGCCCGCCCAGTCCCTGAATCGCGTAGCTGCCCGCTTTGTCGCACGGCTCGCCACTGTGCCAGTAGGCGTCAATCTCTGCGATATCCAGCGGTTTAAACCACACATGAGTTGTGACCAGTGTAGTCAATGAATGGTTCCGGTCAGCCAGCGTGACGGCAGTCATCACCTGATGCTGTCGGCCTGACAGCATGCCAAGCATATCGCGTGAAGCATTAAGATCCACTGGCTTTTCAAGCACATGACCATCACAAACCACAATGGTATCGGAACCCAGGACAGGTAAGTCAAAGGCTGCCACAGCGACGCCCGCCCTGGCTTTATCTAACGACAAACGGCGGACATAGTCCGCCGCTTCTTCGTGGTGTTGACGCTGCTCTTCAACGTCAACACGCAATATTTCAAATGGAACCGATAACTGTTCCAGCAGCGCCTTCCTGCGAGGAGAGGCAGACGCGAGATAAAGTTGAAGATCTGCCATGGTTTCTCCAGATCACTTGATCGAAAACTGACGGCGAACCCGTCGAAGCAGTAAAAACAGCCACGGCCACAACAGGAAGTTCAGCAAGCCCGCCCAAAGCTGGATGGGATCGAACTGCACATTCGAGACCAGATATTCTGCCCAGAACTCCAGTACCTTACCCGCAAGGGTAAGCAACGAGAGAATTGCAGCCTGTTGCCACAAGGACATGTTGCGCAGCACCTGAAAGTTCAGTGCGACCAGATATACCAGCACAGACATCATCAGCCCGCGCACGCCCAGTGTTGAGCCCAGCATCAAATCCCAGAGCAGGCCTACCACCAGCGCCGTACCCACGTTCACGCGGTGCGGCAGCGCCAGTACCCAGTAGAAAGTCACCAAAAGCACCCAGGATGGGCGAAAAGGCGCAAGCTCACCCGGCCAGGGCGCAGCCTGAAGGATAAGGGCAATAATAAACGACAGCCAGATAAGTGCGCGGCCACGCATGCTTGAATTAGCCATTAGTGACCTCTTTTTTCGTTTCTGCCGCAGGCGTTTCAGCAGCAGGCTGCTTTACATCGACTTCCGGTGCTCCGGCTTCAGACTCTTCGCCGGTTGCATCCAGCGCCTCTTCAGCTGCCTGTTTCTTTTCTATGTCGGTAGGCCACACCAGCAGCAGGTAGCGCAGGCGGTCAAACTGTACTTCCGGTTTGGCATCAACCTGTGCAAACGGACGTTTGTTATCAAAGGAGAAAGAGGTGACTTTGGCAACCGGATAACCTTCAGGGAACACACCGCCAAGACCCGACGTCACCAGCATATCGCCCGGTTCAATGTCCGCACTGCTTGGAATATTTTCCAGCTGGATATTGTCCATCTGACCACGTCCGGAAGCGATAACACGGATATCGTTCCGTACCACCTGAACTGGGATCGCATGGGTTGGGTCGGTGATCAAAAGCACCCGGCTGTTGTGCGCCCCCACATAGGAGACCTGCCCCACGATACCACGCTCGTTAATCACCGGCTGGCCTTCATAGACGCCGTTCGTCCGCCCTTTGTCGATCATCACCTGGTGCTTGTAGGGATCAGAATCGACCGCCATCACTTCCACTACCATCTTGCGTTCATCACGCACAAACGGTGAGCCCAACAGTTCACGCAGTCGCTGGTTTTCCTGCTCCATCTGATCAAACAGAAGCTGGCTGCTTTTCAGCATCAGCACTTCTTCTTTCAGTGTCGTGTTCTCTATCAGCAGCTTTTGGTGCGAAGTGAACTGGCGGAACGTGTTGTCCAGCAGATCACGGGGAACATTAGAGGCGTATTGGAGCGGCGCAACCAGGGAGTTGAGCAGATAACGGAAGTGGGTAAAAGCACCCAAACGGCTATCAGCCAGCATAAGGCTGGCTGATATTAAAAGAGCAAAGAACAGGCGTAATTGTAGAGATGGCCCACGGCCAAAAATTGGTTTCATTCAGTTACAACCTGTTTGAACTTTGAATTCTCGCGAATGATCAATCTTCGCTGAACAGATCGCCACCGTGCATGTCGATCATTTCCAGTGCTTTACCACCACCACGGGCAACACAGGTCAGCGGATCTTCAGCCACAACGACCGGAATACCGGTTTCTTCAGTCAGAAGACGATCCAGATCGCGAAGCAATGCACCACCACCGGTCAGTACCATACCGCGCTCTGAAATGTCAGACGCCAGTTCTGGTGGACACTGTTCAAGCGCAACCATCACCGCTGAAACGATACCGGTCAGCGGCTCTTGCAGCGCTTCCAGGATTTCATTTGAGTTCAGGGTAAAGCTGCGTGGCACACCTTCAGCAAGGTTACGGCCGCGAACTTCAATTTCACGTACTTCATCACCTGGGTACGCAGAACCGATTTCGTGCTTGATGCGCTCAGCAGTCGCTTCACCGATCAGGCTGCCGTAGTTACGACGCACGTAGTTGATGACAGACTCATCGAAACGGTCACCGCCGATACGGACAGAAGAAGAGTAAACCACACCGTTCAGGGAGATAACCGCTACTTCAGTGGTACCGCCACCGATATCGACCACCATAGAACCGGTTGCTTCCGACACTGGCAAGCCTGCACCGATTGCCGCCGCCATTGGCTCGTCAATCAGGTACACTTCGCGCGCACCTGCACCCAGTGCAGATTCACGGATTGCACGGCGCTCAACCTGGGTAGAACCACATGGAACAGCAACCAGCACACGTGGGCTCGGACGCATAAAGCTGTGGTCGTGAACCGATTTGATAAAGTGCTGCAGCATTTTCTCGGTGACATAGAAGTCAGCGATAACGCCGTCTTTCATTGGACGGATAGCTGCGATGTTTCCTGGCGTACGGCCCAGCATTTGTTTTGCTTCATGACCGACTGCCGCGACGCTTTTTGGGGAGCCTGCACGATCTTGACGAATAGCGACAACGGAAGGTTCATCAAGAACAATTCCCTGTCCTTTTACATAGATGAGAGTGTTAGCGGTTCCTAGATCGATAGACAGATCGTTAGAGAACATGCCACGAAGTTTCTTAAACATAATCTTCGGTTAATCCTGCAAGCTTTAAAATTCTTCAAATTCCGCTAAATGTACCAACGCTGACGGGGCGCGGCAAGGTGATGATCTACAAACCTGAAAGAGATCAGTCTTTTTTTTCATTCCCCTGTCAATGTGATGTTTTTTTCACCTTTATAGATAACCCGATCACTTCCCCGGTAAACCCCGAAGGTACCCACTGCACTCGGATCATCAATAAACTGTCCCCCTTGCCAGTTGTGTTGCAGCCAAGGTTGGGGCAAAACACCATCTTCCGTTTTACCCAGCAACTGCCAGTAACGGAATTGTTCCCGGTTCAGCTTTGCACCTTGTTGCGGTGCAGTCACATGGAAAGCCGAAGTACCATTTTTAACCCGCAAGGTCTGAACCGTTTTCCCGTCTTCACTTTTCAGCAAAATCTTGGCCTGTAGGTTGGCATCATCAGTGCTGCTGAAAAGTATGTCTTTCTGGCCAATCAGGGTCGAAACCACAGAAGCATTGTCACGATCATTGGTGACAAATTTTCCGCCGTCGAAGACTTCGACTGCCACTGGCATGATTTGTTCAGTAAACGGTGGCTTGGTATCGGTAAAACCTTCCATACGCATACGGCCAAACAGGAATTCGCCTTTAGCGAATTCTGCCCCGTCACTTCTGCCGTTTGGCGCGGGCAGTTTGGTATTGCAGTTTTCGGATAAGTTCTTATCACAATATTTGAAATCGGTACCGTCTGTGTCGGGTTTAGCGACCCCAACAGCAAACTGCAGATTATTAAAAGGCCCATCTGGCTCTGCGCCTTTTTCTGCCATCATATTGCCGCTCACCTCATACTCGCTGTAGCCATCTGCATCTTCACCCCAAGTGCCGACAAGCCTTGCATTTGGATGTAACCAGCGAGAGGTAAAGTCAGCAAAGCCTGACCGGGAAAGTGGGGATGGGTACACCGCCCAATCGTCAAATAGCGCGACATTATCAGTCAGGTGATAGTTTTTTAACTTCTGATTATCGACGGACATTGCGTGCACAGTGTACTCGCCTGTAAATGGCTGGTTGAGGTAGGTAAAACCGCGTCCGAATGTGTCATCTTTAGGCTTGATTCCTGGCTCGATACTGCCTTCCACGAGGAAGTGAGAAGGGTAGAAGCGCCCAACCTCTTTCTCATTGGGATTAACCGCCATATGCAGATAGGCGCCCTGCAGGCGAGAGCGGATAGCAAACACCCCCACTTCACCAATGCGTAATTGGTTAAAACTGTAACGTGCCTTATCCGGTGTATCACCCAGAGTAATCTTTGTATTTTCCTTGTATAGGATACCATCCAAATACGCAGAAATTCCCCCTGCAGGGCGCAAGAGTTCGGCCCTCTCATCCAGGGAAACAAACGCCAAAGGTGCGTGGTTGTGCCAGAAGTTAGGTGTCATCTCCCGGCTACACAAATTCTGGCTAAAAGGTACTGTACCGCCATTTTTCAGGGCATAGCCTGTTAAATCAGAACCGCCCGTCCAAATCACTGGTTTCAAATTCAGGGCAAAGGGCTCGCCTGCTTTCTTGAAGGCAAGATCGCTTTCAACATTGTTGGCCGTGGGCTGGCCACAAATGGCAAGTGTGTAAGGTCTGGAATAGAGAAAAGCTGTCGACGTTGTCTCGTCTATATCACCACCGGGTTTTCCTTTGAAATTATGATTCTTGTTTTTATTGTTTTTAAAATTATCTTCGGTGTGCAACGTAAATGTAAGAGCTAAAGAGCCTGCGTCATTGTAACTAACAGGTATATTTGCGGCTCCCCCTTTGAAATCAATCACCATTTCGCTGGATGTGACAACATCCACGCCATTTAGCACTACCGGCTTCACTCCCACATCAGGTGATATATTTTCACGTGTAACAGTGAATTTAACTGCACCATCTAAATTTTTTATATCGCAAAACTGGCTATTACC
Organism: Enterovibrio paralichthyis; assembly: GCF_019209835.1. NCBI lineage: Bacteria > Pseudomonadati > Pseudomonadota > Gammaproteobacteria > Vibrionales > Vibrionaceae > Enterovibrio > Enterovibrio paralichthyis. The sequence continues at coordinate 247,809 of NZ_JAHUTS010000005.1, forward strand.
CTGCCCGATGGACTTGAGAAATTGTATTTTTAGGTTTTCAGGCTTTCCTGCAACAAGCTTTATATGCTCACCATCATTAAAACTAAAACCTAGCGAACCAAAGTTGTAAGGTCCAGCCGATGCTTTAAGTGGCTTAATTTTATTTTCACGCTCATGAAAGACAGCAGAAATATATACATCACCTATCCCTCCCCCTAGCCATGCATAGGCGACACCGTTTACAACATCAAGGGTTATTGAATGGTTTTGCTTACAATCTGCATCTGGATCTTCACTGGTAGCAAAGCAACCTTTTGGCGTGGTTACATCGGCTATTAACGTTCCATTTAGAGGTTGTGCCTGGCCGGAGCTATCCTCTACGGTAAAAGTAAGGGGTACACGTTCACAGCCAACTTCTTTTGAGTTTTCTGGTGTAATCGTTAATTGATAAGAACTAAAACCACCACCGTAGTGGATTTCAGAAAGTTGGTTCATGTTTATTTGTTGGGCTGTTACTGCCCCCCAAATTATTGCTCCGTGATGAACTGTTGTAGTCGGGCCGGATAATTTTACCTTTCCCTGGGAGTAGATATATGCTCGAGTTTCAGATCCAGCGCCCATTTCAACCGAGAATTCACTTTCAGATGACATAGCCTCATGCACAAAGAAAACTGCGTTTTCAGTCTTCCCAGACATGTTAACTCTTGAAAGAGAAGAAGCCTTTAACTTATTTACGTGAATTTCCACTTTCCCATCGAAATGTAATTCAGCATTTTCACCAACAACAAACTCGCCAAAATAGTATGTTCCTTCAGAAAAATATGCTTTTCTATTTTGAAGTAATCTAATCGACTTGTAGTTTGGTGAGGATGCATCGAAGTAGAACTCATATTGTCCCCAGTCATTCACTCCTGGAATTACATCATTGCTTAGATCATCATATCCAGCACCTAATACTAGCTTTTTCAAATTTAGGTTGTCTGGCCTATCATTTCCCTTTTTACATTCAACGAATTGGCTACCATTATTGCAGTGAGGTCCATTCGACAAAGCCTTGATGTCATCAAATCCAAGTTCAACATAACCTTCACTTGATTCTTCTACAATTTTTGAGCGATCGTTCAGTGTAATTACCGAGCCACCTCCTTTCGGTGCTTGTGCCGGCCCTGGAAAATAAGCTGTATTTGAAGCCAAAGCATTCGCACAAAACATAAAAGCAATTGCTAACAAACTGCGGTAGATCATTGCTCCAGCCCCCTAGCCCAACTTTCCTGCACACGAACCACCTTGTGTGCGCCTGAACCACACATACCTTTACTCTCCACGCGGTACTGCGCCAGCTCACCTGTACCTTCAACCTGGCAAGTAACAGACACCGAGCAACCACTCAGCCCTTTATCATTGAAAGGAACAATTACTGGCGTCGCACTGCAATCGGCGCTTGGTATTGGTGATTCTGCTGTCACCAGAGGAAATAGCCTCGCCATTGCCATTTCTGTGCCGCTGTTGGCGGCCAGCCAGGCGCGGGTACCGAGCACTTCACGGGTGGTGGTATCGCTTTGCGACCAGCTGATTTGCATCAAGGCTGCGCCTAACGCTGCCAAGGCAGTAATGGCAAACACCGCAATAATCAGCATGCTGCCACGCTGGCGGTGCAAGGAAGAATAGGATTTAGGGTGCATTAAGTACCTGCACTTGTTGGTTATAAAAAGACGTTTCGCCGGATTGCTTAAAGGCATAGGCGATATTAATCAGGTTACCGCCGGAAAGCGTTTCATCGCCCACGGTAAATCCGCTGGCGGCTGCATCCAGATTTTTTGCCAAGGTGACGGGTGAGCCCGATGTGTTGTCCACTTCACGGGTCAGCTGGCTTCCTTCAAAACAGAAAGTGACCTTATCGCTGTAGAGATAAAAACGGTTGGAAGGCGAGGCTGATGGCCATAGTTCGCCAATCGGTTTGTTGGTCCCAAGTTCGCTGCTGGAAGCCCCTGTGACCGCCAGACTGTTCGCTGAACCTGCATTTAAATCTGAGGGTTTGGACGGCATAAACACAATACGGTGTTTACCGTCAGCCACCTTGGTTTGCCAATCAGCATCATCCGTCGCCAGTGCGACGGTTAGTGTGTTGCTGTTCTTATCACGCGATGCACTGAATCCGGTGTAACTAATGGGAAAATAGGACAGGCATTTGCCGTTATTTGAGGTCGAAACGCTGTTGGGCACAGCATGGCGAAGCTCCCGCCCCAACCGCTCAACCGCGAAACGCGCCTGGGATTGCAAGGCCTCGCGGTCTTTGGACTCCACATAGCCGCTGGTGCTGGTTTCAATAAAGCCAAAGATGCCGATAGAAACCAGGGATAAAATCGTCAGGGTCACGATCAATTCGACCAGGGTGAACCCCCGCTGCAATTTCCCATTTCGCGCAGCAAACATCAGAAATTGCTCCGGTAGGCCGTAAAGTCATAGCGACCAAATTTTCCGGTATCGACAGTGACATCAATGCGCTTATAGAGCCTGTCGTTGTCAGTCGTATCGGGAAAAGTAGCCTTGTCATACGTCACATGGATGTCGACGGAAAAGTTCGGGTAGTCATGGCTTTCACTGCCGGCCAAATTCGCCAGCGATCCTCGATAGTCCCCGTTGCATGCAGATTCCTCTCCCCAGCAGCCCATATAGTCTTCAACGGCATTAAAGCTTTTCGCATCAGCTACAAGCGGATACGAGCAGGCGGGAATGGGACTCGGCGACAGGATACCGAGTTTTTGCACAGCTTCGGCGTCTTCACCGCAACGCCAACGGCTGCCATCGGTGTCTGAGTTGATATCAAATGGCCGCGCCAGAATCTGGTTCATCACGGCTTGACCAAGAGCCGCAGCCCGCGCTTCGTAATGCGGGTTGGCTGATTTGGCGAACATGGGAAATAAGGTGGTGCTGATAAGCACCAAGGCAACGCCGAATACGACGATACCAATAACCAGCTCTACCAGCGTAAAGCCACGCTGATAGAAAGAAATGTGTTGTGAGTTGTCAACGGCAGGCATCAATAAACCCTTCGCTATTCAGGCAGATGCTGGCCGTGCTGTCACCTTGTTTAAAGGTGAACTTGCAGTCTCCTGTGGTACATAGACGCTTGTTGTTTGCGTCAACCGGGCGACCCAATAAATCAAAATACAGGGTTTGCTCAGGCGAAATGCGGACGGATGAATTGGAAAGGTCAACCACATCGCTGCGGTTCTCATCCTCTCCCAACTTACAGTTTTCTGAGGCGACACTGCCCCCTAGACGGGAGGCAGTGATCACCAGGGCATTGCAACCAGCAGAAGTGTCCTCCTGCTGCATTGCCCTGAGCTGGACTTGCCTGGCAACAGACAAGCCCGTATCCCGCGCACCGGTCACTGAAAACGCTTCAGCTCCCGACAGGCGCGGTACGGCAAACACACTAATAATACCGAGGATCATCAGGACAGTGATCAGCTCGATTAGGGTGAAGCCTTTAGACATTTTGATTTAGCCTCGTGATGCTGCACAAGCTTCAATCGTCACTGTTGGAGCGCCATTTGCTGCTGCTGGTGTAAATACTACACACTGTTCAGACGCCACAAATTCACGACCCTTCAGTGTAAATTTGGCTGCACCAGAAGCATTCGCTCCGTATTGTGTTTGCCAGTCATTGTTTAAGCCCACAACTGCCGCACCGATACCACTAGCGGTGCCATCTGGATAGCCATTGATAATAGCAATGTTATCAACATTGCCAGCACCCGCAGTTACCCCTTCGATTGCAGCACGGCCATAAACGATCCCATTGGCACTATCGATTGCACCTTTAAGACCTTGCAATGCAGCTGTACGTGCATCATCTTGGAAGTTCAGGAACTTAGGTGCCGCTGTTACCGCCAGAATACCCAGGATTACAATTACTACGATCATCTCGATCAGCGTAAAACCGCCTTGACGTTTCATTTTACTTCTCCAGTTTCTCTCAATACTTCTACACGGCCCGATGCCGGGTAGTAAGCAAAAACATGACGCGCCACCATTGACGAGTCATCTCCCCAAAAACCGGCGCGTACCGGTCTTTCAAATCGGCAGTAGGGAGTCAAACCATGGTCAAAAGCCACCACTGCACGAATCTTTGGTTTTGGCAGCGAAAGCGCCTCAACCTCTTGTTCTCTTCCCAGCCAGTAAGATTGGCCGGTAAATTGTTTTAACAACTTGCCGCAATCCTGCGCTGATAAATCGGCCAGTTGTCTGGCCCCGTTTTCCAGCGCAAAGGGATAGCCGATTTCCTGTTTATTTTCCTGCGTCAGTCTGTAACTGACATCATCCACAGTAACGATACCGCCCTGTTTTTCATCATTTTTTAATGTCACTCGCAATTGCAGGTTGTCGACTGAGCCCGCAAAGGCGTTGGCGAGATAACGGAACTCGACTCTGTCAGCAAACTGCACGATGCGCTCAAACGCCGGAATGGCCGAAAGCAGTAAAATGCCGATAATCAGGATTAGCAGCCCCCATTGGGCAGCACTGCTTTCCCTGAACCTTAAAAGCCAGTGCATCTAACCGCCGCGGATCAAATCGAGCATGTTCCACATCGGCAGGAAGATACCCAGCGCCAGGATCAGCACCATGCCCGCCACAATCATCAGCAGGATAGGCTCCATGCGTGCCGACAGGGTTTTCAGGTCGTAATCCACTTCGCGATCGTAAAAATCACTCGCTTCGAGCAGCAGGTTGTCTATCTGCCCCGTTTCTTCACCTACCTGGATCATCTGGTGTACCAGCGGGGTAAACAGTTTGCTGTCGGCCGTCACTGAGCTGAGGTTCATCCCCGACTCAATGGCGGTTTTCATCTTCTCCACTTCCAGTGCCAGGAAGCGGTTATCCAGTGCTTCACCTGCCATATGCAGCGCGGTATTGAGAGGCACACCGGCACGCAGCATCAGGGCGAAAGTGCGGGAGAATCGCGACATCAAGGCGCGGTTCACCAGGCTGCCAATCAGCGGGATCCTGAGCTTGAAGCTGTCCCACTTCACCCGGCCTTCATCGGTGTTTTTCCAGGCATGCCAGCCCGCGAGCAGGCAGACGCTGGAAATCACCAGCAACCACCAGAAATCGACAAAGAAATTCGATGTCGTCATCAGGATCTTGGTCGGCAACGGCAGATCAGAGCCAAATTTGGCAAACATACCGGCAAACTGCGGGATCACTTTGACGTTCAGAAACGCCATTGCCGCCACGATCACCGCCAGCACAAAAGAGGGATAACGCAGCGCCGATTTAATACGGCGGCGGGTCTCCATCTCCTGCTCGTAATATTCAGAAAGCTGCAACATAGCGTCATCCAGGCGGCCGGTGTTTTCACCCAGCTGCACCAGCGATACAAACAGATCGCTGAACACCTGCGGAAAATCGCGCATGGCTGACGACATCGGGCGGCCGTTGGAAAGCTCCGCCGCCACGCTGTCGAGCGCCGCTTTTAACGGTTTGTCATTGCTGCTTTGTGCCAGGCCTTTGATAGCACGCATCAAAGGCACGCCTGCTTTTATCAGGCTGTATGCCTGGCGGCAGAAAATCACCAGCGCGTCCATTTTCACGCCTTGCTGGAACAGCGGGCCTGAGGATGTTTTCGCGCGGGCTTGGGTGATTTCCAGTGACAGCAAAACCGCGCCAGATGCCGATACATTGGCAATAGCATCGCTTTCGCTGGCAGCCTCAATCACCGCTGAGATGCGTTTACCGTTCGGTTTTCTGGCGGTGTAGCGATACCTTGGCATCAGGCACCTATCAGCGTCATCGACGCCGCTTCAGAAAGCTTCATCGCTTCTTCCAACGTGGTCTGCCCCTGTTGGGCAAAGTCCATTGCACAATGCACCAACGGTTTGTATCCCGCCTGCATTTCAGCCAACGCTGCAAACTTCTGGGTATCGTTAGCGCGCAGTGCATCCATAAGATCCGGCGTGATCTCCAGCAGTTCAAACACGCCGATACGGCCTTTGTAGCCGGTGAAGTTACAGCTCTGGCAACCGCGCCCCTGATAGAAACCATGCCCTGCCAATAGCGGAGTGGTGGCATCCAGCCAGAGTTTTTCCACTTCGTCCGTAGTGTGCGGCACTTTGCAGTCCGGACAGATACGGCGGATCAGGCGCTGCGCCAGTACCGCGCGGACAGAGCTTGCGACCAGATACCCCGGCGCTTCCATGTCGAGCAGGCGGAGCGCACTGTCGACAGCGTTGTTGGTGTGCAATGTTGACAGCACAAGGTGACCGGTCAGCGCCGCGCGAAGACCGATTTCCACCGTTTCAAGGTCACGCATCTCACCCACCAGGATGATGTCCGGATCCTGGCGCAGGAATGTGCGCAGCGCGGTAGAGAATGTCAGGCCGATCTTGGGCGCGATCTGCACCTGGCTGATACGCGGCAGGCGATATTCCACCGGATCTTCCGCAGTCAGGATCTTTTTCCCCGGTACGTTGAGTTCATTCAGCGCACCGTAAAGGGTCGTGGTTTTACCCGAACCGGTCGGGCCGGTAACCAGGATCATGCCGTGCGGGCGGCGAAGCTGGTTACGAAAACGCGCCAGCATCTGGGCGTCCATCCCCACATCTTCCAGACGCAACACGCCTGCGGACTGGTTGAGGATACGCATCACCACGGATTCGCCGTATTGCACCGGCAACGTTGATACACGCACATCGATGGCGTTGCCACGGACATTCAGGTTAAAGCGTCCATCCTGTGGCAGGCGGCGCTCGGAAATATCCATGCCGCTCATCAGCTTCAGGCGCAGCACCAGTGCCGAAGCGATAGCACGCTCTTTCAGCAGGGTTTCATGCAGGACGCCATCAATACGCTGGCGGATGCGCAGGGCATCGGCGTCTGGCTCGATGTGGATATCCGATGCATTCATCTGCACCGCATCTTCAAACAACGAGTGAATAAGCTTTACGACGGTGACTTCTTCAGACTGGGCGTCTTCCGTACCGAAATGCTGCTCCAGTTTCACGCCATGCTCGGCCTGCAAACGCTCTGCAAATGAAGCAATGTCGCTGGTGCGGCGATAGTAGCGGTCGAAGGCATCGATGAGCGGCTGTTCAGCACTGATCAACAGCTCAACGTGATACTCCCCCAGCAGGTTGAGCACGCTCTCCTGCGCCGCCAGATCTGCAGGATCGGACATAGCGACACGCACTGTGTCTCCAATCCGGCCAATTGCCAGCGCACGCAGGCGACGGGCATGGACTTCCGGCAACAGGGAAACCGCATTCGGATCAATCTGGGTCAGGTTGAGATCGATACGCGGCACACCCAGCTGTCTTGCCAGGAAGTTGAGCATCTGATCTTCACTCAGGATCCCCATTTCAATCAGGGTGTCACCGAGCTTGCGGCCAGTCAGGGACTGGCGCTGCAGTGCAGATGTTAGATCGGCTTCCGCGATGATCTGCTCTTCAACCAGCAGATCGCCAAGACGTTTTCGAAGCTTAACGGCCATTGCCCGCTCCTTGTTTCAGGTTGTCCAGATACGTCAGGCGATCACGGGCAAACTTCACCGATGCCGCACTCAGGCCACCGGCCTGCACCGCTTGGGTATAAGCATTTTTCGCTATATCGTGCTTGCCGCTACGCTCTGCGGAAACACCGAGCCCCAGCCACCAGCGGCCATCCGTCGGTTCATGGGTGGTCAGCCATTGGTAACTTTCGCGGGCAGTCGCGTTGTCACCCAGCTTTTGCGCCAGAGCGGCGCGCATAGCGATGACGCGGTTTTGCTCACCATCCAGTGACTCCACCGGGACGGACAAAACACTCAATGCCGATTCTTCTCGGTCACTTTGCTGGTACATACGCGCCAAAGTGAGCTTGAGCGACGCGGAATGCGGATTGGCGCTGATGCCTTTGCGCAGCACGTTCTCAGCGTCACGCAGTTGGTTGCGGCCAAACAGCATGGCGGCCAGTTGGTTGGTCGCCACTACATGGTTCGGGTTGTACTGCACCGCGTCACGAAGATGGGCAATCGCTTTCTGGTTATCGCCGGCTTTGGCGCGCTTCTGCGCCTTGTCGTAAGCGATATCCGCCAGTTGTTCACCGGTAAATTCCACGGTTTCCACGGACATCGAGGCTTCTGCGACGTCCACTGTTTCCGGCACCGAAACGCTGACCTTGGCAACCACAGTTTCTGCTTTTGGCTCAGCTTGGCTGACCGTTTTTGGCATAGCTTGGCTGACCGTGTTCACCTCAGCCTGGGGCTGGGCTGTCTTCTCTGATTTTTTAGCTGTCACTACCGGTTCAACAGGCGCCGCAACCATCGCAGTTTCAATCACTGCCGGCGCGATTTCTTTTGCCGGCGTCAGTGCCACGTAACGCACATCCGAAGACACCACTTTCTGGGTTGGCGACGGTAGGGAAACCGGCGTGGTAACAGACTGCGCAATGTCAGGCTGCTCTGCGACAGTCACCGCTTTTCCATTGCCCGCAGACAGTGCCCAGGCAATGCCTGAAGCCCCTGCTAAGGTGGCAAACAGCGCCAGTGCGACACGCGCAAGACGAAAGCCCCAGCGCGCAGGGATTGCTGCAGTGGCAACGTGTTGTTGTTCTTGCTTGGGCGTCAGTTCGCTCAGCATTCTGTTCAGTTCACTCATGATGTCCTAGCCCCACAGTGCCTGCAGCGCGTTGTGCGGCCGGGCAAGAGGTGTGTCTTTGATGGCAAGACGAACCGCGCGGGCGGTCACCCGGCGTTTCCCCTGACCAAAACTCAGTAACAGTGCTTTGTGACAAAGCTGATGGATAAGCCTTGGGATCCCCTGGCTTGCCATCCAAATACGGCGTTTCGCCCAGGCAGAAAACAAAGGCGATGTCGCGCCTTGCTCTGCCAGACGATGTTCAATGTAAGCGGCAGTTTCGGCATAGCTCAGCGGCGTCAACTCTGCACTGAAGCCAATGCGCTGTAAAAGCTGGCGCATGTTGTGCTGTGAAAGGCGCGCATCCAGCTCAGGCTGGCCAAACATGATCAACTGGATCAGCTTGCGCTGCTCGGTTTCCAGATTGCCCAACAGGCGGATAGCTTCCAGTACGCTGTCCGGCAGGGTCTGCGCTTCATCGCACAGGATCACCACTGGCTTGTCGTTCGCTGCCGCTGAAATAGCTGCCTGCTGAATAGCCCCCAACAGGCGGTCTTCTGCCAGCGAATCATCCACACCCAACTCGCTTGCAATCATGCGGTGCAGACTCGACACGCTGTGAGCCGGATTGGGCAGAAAAACCAGGGTAAAACGCCCGCCCAGTGCATTGAGCACCATGCGGCAAACCAGGGTTTTCCCCGTGCCAACTTCACCGGTCACCTTTACCAGTCCTTCGCCCATCGACATGGCTGACACACAGGTATTTACCGCGTCCACGTGGGAGCGCACGCCGAAAAAACAGCGTGTGTCCGGTGTCAGACTGAAAGGCGCGGCCTCAAGACCGAAATGCGTCAGGTACATGGATGGTCAACAGTGTCCGGCGTGATTAGCTTTCCGGGAACCAGTCGTTCAGCAGTTGGCGTGAACGGTTGATCTCTTCCTGCCAGGTTTGCTCACCCACCACAGAAGGTTTCAGCAAGATCACCAGCTCGGTCTTCTGTTTCATACGGTTCACGTTGCGGAACAGGTGGCCAAGCCCAGGGATATCGCCCAGCAGCGGCACCTTGGATACCATCTCGTCGTAGCTTGATTTCATCAGGCCACCAATCACCACCACATCGCCGGAGCGGGCGTGGATGATGGAATCCGATTCGCGGATCGAGGTTTTGGCCAACGGCAACACATACGGTTGGGAGGTTGAGCCCAGCTTGATGGTTTTCTCTTCGGTCACCACATCGATAACCGCTGGGTGCACATGCAGCAAGACGCCGTTGTCGTCGTCAATCTGCGGCGTCACGTCCAGTGAAATGCCTGAGAAGAAAGGTGTCAGCTCGATATTCGGGCCTGAATCTGAGTTATCGCCCGAAGTGTCGCTGGAAGAAATGTCCGTCACAAAGTACTCGTCGCCACCGACTTTGATCACCGCTTTCTGGTTGTTAGCAGCCGTCACACGAGGGCTGGACAGCACGTTCACGTCGCCCTGGGTGTCCAGGAACTGAAGTACAGCATCGAAGTGGCCGTCAGTGATAGTCAGGTTGGTCTGGCCGCCAATCACGTTGGAAATGGCATTGCCCACCAACGCGGTTTCCGGACGGGAAACAGACACGGCGCGGTTGCCCACGTTGTTGACGATATTGTTCCAGTGGATGCCCTGCTGGTAGCCATCGCTCAGGGTCACTTCCAGAATTTTGGCTTCCAGGATCACCTGGCGCTTCAGGCGCTTTTGCGATGCTTCGAGGAAGCGCTTCACTTCGCGAAGCTCGTTCGGGTACGCCTTCACCGTGATCAGGCTCGCCTGCGGAGATACCACAATGCTGCGGCCATCGCCGCTGCCAATCATGGCCGCTACGGCACGCTCAAGCTGCCCCCAGAAACTGCTCTCGGAGCGGGTTTCAATCACGGTACCACCGGTCGACACACTGGCTCGGTCTGTGGTGTCCGTATCGCCATTACTGGTGGTGGACTGCTCTGACATTGCACCCGTGCTGATCGAAGTCAGCGACACACCGGAGCGTTGCAGCTGCAGGTAATCAACCGGGAAGGTTTCGGTGCGCAGTTCAGCCGGGAAAACCTGGATCAGGTTGCCCTGGCGCTCAATGTTGTAGCCGTAGATATCAGAAACCACGTCCAGCGCTTCCGGCACCGTGACATCTTTCAGCGAAACCGTCACCTTGCCACTGACATTCGGGTGCAACACCAGATTGAACGGCGTGCCCTGTACCAGACTGCCAAAGAAGGTTTTTGCATCCACATTGTTGGCATTGATGCGCAGACGCTTTTCGGTCAAAGACGCGCTGCCCGCAGGCTCTGAGTAATCGCCCATCAAATCCTGGGTGACCGCATCCGGCAACTCAGTCAGTGGCTGTGACGCACTTTGGGTGTAGGCTTCGTTCAGTGCTTCCTGCACTTCAGTAGGTTTTTGGTGGCCTACGCTCTGGCATGCAGCCAGCAACAGGGTCGCTGCGCCGACAATCAGCCCTTTGCCGATCAAAGATTGGGTTTTCACTGCACGCCTCACTGTACTAGCTGCGAGTTGAATACGGTCAGGGTCCAGCGCTTTCCACCGCGCTGAAGCTCCACGTGGCTGTCGTCAATTTTGCTGACCACAAAGCCGTTAATATGCTGTCCTTGTTTGCGCGAAAGGCCATTTAAAATGGCAGCGCATTGTGACTGGCCGTCACACAAAATAGCCTGAAGCCTTGGCAGGCGCGGCGCTTTTTTAGTGGTGCTTGGCGTTGCCGGAGTAAAGCCCAGCGGCGCGGTCGGGTCACTGTTTGCGAATGCACTTACAGAGACCATCAGTGCACTGATAACAACTGCTCTCCGCAGCAGGCGGTTAATGGCCGAATGCATGTTTGCCCCCGATAAACTGCGCGCTTTCGCCCAGGGTATAGACCTGAAGTGTCACTTCCGCCCACGGATATTCCGTCACGCGGTAATTCACGTTGCGCCAGTAGTATTTCACCGGCAGCGCTTCAACGGCTGACAGGTAATTCACAATGCCGAAATAGCGCCCTTTGAGGGTAATTTCGACCGGATGGATGTAATAACTGGACTCATCGTCGTTGGTCAGCTTTTGTGGCGGCAATGAGCGCATCGACAGCAGGGTCAGGCGATCAGACTGCTTCAACACGCTTTCCAGCAATGCTGACATTTCAGGTGCCGTCACCAGGCCCGCCACTTTGGACGCCATCTGGCTGTCCAGCTCAGACAATTCATGCTGCAGCGATACCAGCTTCTGGTTTTGCTCTTTGTCCGGCGAAACACGCAGTTTTGCCTGCTTGAGCTGGTTCAGGGTCAAGATATCCTGGGTGTTGGCCTCGCTTTGGGCGATCTGGCGGTTCACGCCGGACAGGCTCTTCGCCATCGGCTCAAGGAACAAAAACACCACCAGCGCCACAATCGCAAACCAGCCAGTAAGGGCAATCATCCACTGCTCGCGTGAACTGAAGCCCTCAAAACCCTGACGGGCACGCTCAATCAGTGCGTTCATTGCGCCACCTCCTCTTTCTCGCGACGGGAAACCAGCGAAAATTGCAGACGGTTTTTCTCGTCACGGGTCAACGCCATTTCTTCAAAGGTGCGTTTTGCCAACGGAGGATGGGTTGAAAATGTCTGTAGCCACGCAGGCACGGAGGACGGCGTCGATGCGAGACCTTTGATGTCCATGGCTTGCTGGCTGACAGCGATTTCAGACACCGACACATCCGGGCGCGACAACGCTGCCAGCGCGCGGAACGTATCGGCATAACCTTTTTGCAGCGACGCATCGTGTTGCCTTACGGCATTCAGTGCCTGCCGCTTAGAGACCAGCGCGGCTTCCGCATCACGGATGTCATTTGCCAGTGACGGCGACGGCAGGTGGAGTTTCAACTGCGCATTGAGTTCATCAGACAGTCGCTGCGCCGCCTGAAGCTCGTTGTTGGCTATCTTCAACAACTGCTCAGATTGAGTGTGCTGCCACTGTTGGTAAGCAGCCACTAACACCAGCAGGAGCGCAGTCAATCCCCACACCAGCAGCATTTTGTCAAAGGTCAGCAGAGGCGCTTTCGGCGCCAAATCATCGTGGAACAGATTGATATCCGGAGAGATATCCCGCCCCAACGCTGTCTTGGCAATATGTTCGTAATGGTTGCCCTGGCTGAACATTTGCTGTGGACGAACAGTGACAGACAGGCGGCTCGACAACTGGAAGGCCAGTTCGGTGTCATCAATGCCTTCAACACTGACCACCAGTGCACTCAACTGTGCGGCTTTCAGCTGGGAGCGCAGGTAATCCAGCGAGCGCTGGATTTCCAGCGCCAAATCGTCCACCACCAGCGGCAGCATCTGCATGCTGTCGAGCATCAGTCCGCGGATCTGGCGTTGGAAGCAAAGCTTACCCTGATGGAAAACCGCCAGCTGGATCAGGCCATGGCAATCACGGCTAAGCACCATCTCGGTTTTGTCCAACTGCGTCCAGTGACGCAACACCACATCTTCCAGCGACACCAAGGTCAGACGGCACTGGGATTTCTCCAGTGCCTGGCTGAATTGGATCAGCGGAAGCTTATGGCAGACAAACGCCTGGAAACGGTTGGCGATGGGCAAACTGAAGCCGTCGGCAACCACATCTGATGGCGTGTCGGCAATGAAATCTTTGAGTTTGAACGGCAGTGCGGCGCGCTTGTCTTCATCGGATAGCCCCGGCTCGTCAATCAACAGGGATTGATAGAGGCCATGCCCCAGCACCAACTGCACATCCGTTTTGGTGATGCCATGGCGCTTGAGCAGCTGTAGCGCCGTTGTCCAAGGGTCGGATTGAGTAACCGACAGGGTATCTATCTGAGCATGTCCCTGCTCGTCCCGGTACGCGAGAACCACCTGATTTGCAGAAACGACAAAGCTGACAACATCTCGTTGCCGGACGGGGGTAAAACGCGCCAGAAAAGTTGAAACTGCCATTAACGACTTAATAATGCCCAGAAAAGTGAATATTGCGCTTAAAGTGCACAGTATTCTATCAATATTTCCGCCAAAAAAATAAGTTATCTACGACAGTTTTATGACGCCATTGAGTGTTTTGTAATCGTTACAGTTTTTGCACTATTTCTTTCGCCAGCGCTGGCGTTTTAACGTGGCTGGACTGGAGGATAATTCCGCTCCCAGAAAACGCCCCTGTCCGCCCTGGACGCCCAGTTGCAACAACACTTTCCATTCGGCTTGCGATTCAACCCCAACCGCCAGTACCTGGGTCGGTGTCGGGTCACAGGCACCGAGCATGCTGCGCACATAAAGCTGGTTTTCAGGCCGCTGGTGAATATCCCTCACCAGACTGCGGTGCAGCTTGATGTACTTAGGCTGGATTTCTTTGATGTAGTGGGTACTCACCACAGAGCGCCCCGCTTGATCGACCACAACCGGACAGCCCAGCGCCCGCACCATCCTGAGTGTCGGCCTGACGGAATCGAAATGTTTAACCAAGGGACCTTCCGAGACTTCAAACTGCAGCCGGTTAAGCACACTGCGCGGGGTTTGCAGTAGGGCGTCACGCAACCAGAGCATAAAGGCGCGCTGGCGCAACGAATCGGCACAGACATTAACGGACAACACCTCGCGCCCATCACCGGTGCGTAACTGGTGCAGCGCTTTACTGACCACAGAGCGATCCAGGGTATTGTTCATCCCCACCAACTCAATCCCATTGAGGAAACGGGAGGCTTTGATGATCAGGCCATTTTCGTCTTTGATGCGGGCGAGCAGTTCTACGTGCAGTTCATTGCCTTGGGTATCCTGCACTGTCTGGCGGTATAAATCCGGCCCGCCATTTTCAAACACTCTGGATAACAGGGTACGCCAGCGCACACTGCCACGGGACTCATCACCAGTCACCTCTTTTTTGAATGCAAACCAGCTGTTATTCGCCTGCAGGATGGCGCTGCGCTTGGCCATTTCAGCCTCTTCCATCAGGCGTCCACGGCGCTCTCCGGTAGTGAAAAATGTCATTCCGAGGTGAGCCCAGTTTTCCTCTTCCAGCGCCGATGGCGGTGTCAGCCTGGCGAGAGATTTCATTAACTGGGTGGCAAACAAACGTGCATCTTTACCAGACTGGTGAGTCAGCAAAATTGCAAATTCGGTGTCAAAGTAACGCGCCAAGACGGCATCAGGAAAACGCTGGATAGCATTCGACAACACATTGCCGACTTCTTTGACCCAGTCATCGGCGGCAGCCTTGCCATTTTCCTGCACCATAGAGTCCCAGTCACCGATGCTGAGCATCAGCACCGCACCCTGTGCACCTTTGTCCTGCAACAGAGTTTGCAGGCGGTTATCAAACATCACGCGGTTCGCCGCACCAGTCAGTTTATCGAGGAAGGTATTGGTGCGGATAAAGGTGTCAAACCGGCTGCGCTCCTGCCGGGCATCACGAAGCTCGGCGATCATTTGGTCAAGGGCAATGCTCGCTGTTGACGGCCATTCCCTGTCATCACCGGTTTTTACGTCTTCTGAACGTCCCGCCAGGATAAGCCGTCCCCGGTGCTCAAGAAGCTCCGCCCCCAGAAGCTGGGTGCGCAACCATTTAATGCCCCACGAAAGCGCCAGGACAATGACTAAAACGGCTAAGGATAACGATGACAAGGCGCCAATCGAGTAGGCAAAGTTCGCATATGGCGGGACAGATTTAATGGTGATAAAAAAACCGGGATTGCTGGGCAGCGCATAATGGTTTTCAATCAAATCGAGAGGACGTGCCATGGTATTGATTTGTTCATAGCGGTACAAAAGGCCGGTTTTGCTGGAGATCTCCAGTTCGACGATGTCACTGGCTTTGAGTAATTGGGGCAGCCAAAGGCCGATATTTTCATTGGAGATGGGATTTGCCATCGAACTGTCAATCTCTGTCACTACCTTACCCAGATAGTGAGAAAGGAAATCCGTGCCAAGTTTACGGAAACTGACCGCTCCGCCTATAAACAGCACGAATATGGCACAAACAACAATTAACGTTACGAAAGCGACCAGGCGATTGGTCAGCTTCATCCCTGCAACTTTTCTCATTCGATATCCAATGGCAGAGTTTTATTTTGCCCTGCACGCTAAAAAACCGGGTGATACACCAAGCAAAACGGCAAACCGCTTTATTCCATGGGTTAATTGGTTATTATCGTTGCTCCATGGTGGAAAGTGAACGCAAAGTCGATACTCAGTTGATAAACATTGGAAAGCATCAATAAATGGATTGGATAACCTGCGCGAAAAGTTATGTCACGGTCGTCGATATGGGCTCACTGGCCCAGGCAGCGACCAAGCTCAACACCTCCAGTTCGGCGTTATCCAAGCGTTTGGCATGGCTGGAAAACCAGCTGGGAGTGCAACTGTTAAAACGCACGACCCGCACCCTGACCATGACCGATGCCGGCCGCCTTTTTTACCAGCGCGGCAAGCTGTTGTTGGACGACTGGACCCAGCTGGTTTCAGAAACCACGTCCACCTATGGTGAGGTCAGTGGCGTGTTGCGTATCGGTGCCCCGCTGGCCACCGGCAGCCGCCTTCTGGTCAGCAATATCGGCGAGTTTCTTTCAACGTACCCGAACATCCAGGTCGAGCTGCATACTCTGGCACCGGGCCAATTGCCTGACCCTCATCTGGATGTGGTGATCACCCGCGAACTGGCGGATTTCAATTCAGCGAGCTTTATCGCCACCAAACTGTTTGATTTCCAGCCGCGTTTTTTTGCCTCACCGGCTTATCTGGCGCAGCATCCACCGATTGTGGAGCCTGAACAGCTGCTTCACCACAACTGTCTGCTGTTTGGCTCGACCAGCCTGCCGCAGGAACATGAATTTGAGCACGGCCGCCGTCTGCGCCTGAGCGGGAACTTTGTCTCGCCAAACCCTGAAGCCCTGGTGAATGCCGCCGTTGCCGGACTGGGCATCATTCTGGTCGGGGATGTGACGGTAAGGAAGGAGTTGGATCAGGGGCTGTTGGTCCCTGTGCTGCCCGAAGTGCGCCAGCCGACCAGCGCGGCGTATGCTTATTATCCCAAGCTGGATTATCACCACACAAAAACCCGCCTTTTCATCGACTTTCTCAAACAGAAAGTCGGGCGCTAGAAAAAACAAAACCCCGCATAAGCGGGGTTTTTTGTCTGTCAGCGTACTTCTTAGAACGGAATGTCGTCGTCGAAGTCTGGCAGATCGTTGTACTGCTGAGGCGCCTGCTGCTGTGGCGGAGCCTGATGGTGTGCAGGTTGCTGTTGCTGCGGCTGGTAAGAAGGCTGTTGCGGCTGACCCCAACCACCTTGCTGTGGGTTTTGCTGCATTGGTTGGCCTTGACCCGCACCACCACTCGCACGACCGTCCAGCATTTGCATTTCATTAGCAATGATTTCGGTAGTATAGCGATCCTGGCCATCCTGACCCTGCCATTTACGGGTTTGCAGACGGCCTTCTAGGTACACTTTTGAACCTTTTTTCAGGTATTCACCGGCGATTTCAGCCAGACGACGGTACATCACCACGCGGTGCCATTCCGTCATTTCTTTGTTCTCGCCAGTGTTCTTGTCGCGCCACGTTTCTGAGGTCGCAACGGTCAGATTGGCAACCGCACCGCCATTTGGCAGGTAGCGAACTTCAGGATCGTTGCCCAAGTTGCCAATCAAGATAACTTTGTTTACTCCACGGCTGGCCATATTTTGCTCCCAAACCTTTTACATTGCATCATCAAATTCGTGGATGACATTTAAACGGCGATAATAACAGAAGCAAAAAAGTTCGTCACAGGCTTTAGAGCAGACCGTGCTGCTGCAAGCCCCAACGCTGAAAACAGCATCACTTTGGTGATAACTCCCCCGCAGAAATCGGCGGCACAACATAATTTGTATTAGACTAACAATGAGTTTGCCAACGTGTTGAGTTGTAACGCTTCAAGCAACAGTTCTAAAAATGATACGAATAAGAAATTCAATGCGCTTTAGAATGCTGCCATTGTGGCTTACCGTACGTCGCACCAAGATGCAAAGATAGCAGCCAAAACCAGAGCATTTAGGGATACACATGCAAAACATCGAAACCACCTCAGATGACTACACCATACTCCTCGTGTCCGAGCCGAGCATGACGATCACCGCGTTGATTTCGTGTCTGGAGCAGGTGACCAAAAGCTCCGTTTCTTTGGTGGAAAAGCAGCAGATCAACGAAAAGCTGGCTACGGCATCGGGTCTGGTGTTGATCGATTTGAGCGCCTTTGAAGGCGACAATGTCAGCTTTGTAAAACAGAGCTTGGCTCCCTTCAGCGACCAACATGTGTTTGCCCTGTTCAATGCCCATGATTTATCAGCGAAAGAGCTGGCAAGCTGGCCCTTTATCAAAGGGGTATTCAAAAAAGAAGACGATCTTGAACACCTTTGCCACGGCATTGAGAAAATGCTGTCCGGTGAATACTGGCTGCCACGCCAGAAACTGGCTGAGCTGATCCACTACTACCAACAAAACAACAACAACACGATCGACTATTCCGAGATCTGCCTGACTAACCGTGAACAGCAGATCCTGCGAAAACTGGTCACCGGCGCTTCCAACAGCGAAATCGCTGACAGCCTTTTTGTGTCAGAACACACAGTAAAATCTCACCTATACAACATCTTCAAAAAGATTAATGTCAAAAACCGCGTTCAAGCCGTATTCTGGGCCAAAAACAACTTGTCTGTGATAGGTCTGGACTATCAAGGTTAGTCACTGCTTTAGCACCTCCTGATATAATTCGTCACTAATGAGACAACATTCGACCCGCAAATACTTCAGAGTATTCAGTGCGAAGCGTGGGTCAGGTCAATTCTAATACTTCTTACACACACGCCTTTCCCCGCTGCAGGACGCAATGATGCGGGGGCGGACTTTTGGTTCGCTGATGTTTCGCATCCCTCAACGTTAATTGGACAAAGAAATCACTAAGAAAAGGAAAGAGGGTTAGCTATATGGCGAATATAAACGGCTCAAAAATAGCCGATGTACTGGATGGGACATCAGCACCGGATACTATCTATGGTTTCGGTGACAACGATGAGATTGTCGGCTTCGGTGGCGATGATGTGATTTATGGCGGTAAAGGCAACGATCGCTTGATTGGTGGCGCTGGCAACGATTTTCTCAGTGGCGGCGAAGGTGACGATATTGTCAGAGGCGGCAGCGGTGACGACATCCTGTTCGGTGGTCCCGGCAACGATATTTTGCTAGGCGGCATTGGCAATGATTTGCTTTATGCATCCGAAGGCAACAATGTGCTTTACGGTGGTGACGGGGATGACTGGCTGGTCAGCGGCTCCGGCAACGATTTTCTGGTTGGTGGGAATGGCGCAGATGTATTCCTGTTTGACCAAATTCTTGGCACCGGTACCGGTAATGACCGTATCGTCGATTTTGAAATTGGCACCGACCTTATCTGGATCCGTGCAAGCGGTGATACTGATTTTGCGTCACTGAGCTTGACTCAGGTAGGTATCAATACCGTGATAGATCTGGCAGACGGTTCAAGCATTACGCTGAACAACATTACTGCAACCGACCTCTCTGACAGCGATTTCCAAATCGTTTAACAGCGGTCGTATCGCTGCGGCTCTCCGAGCCGCAGATTTCAGACTCCCCTTCCCGACAACTCACACCCTCTCAAACTTCTGTCTTTGAACGTCTCATCATTTTTTACCAATTTCTAATGATAATTCAAAAGCGAGACACAAATGCCCCCGCAATTGAGTCAGAGTATATCCGCCATTTGGCAGGCTTTTTTCTGGCCGTATTGCAGCTTGCCTGATGGTGGTACCCGATTTCATAAGGGTATTTGGCTAGGGAAAAGCAAACTCAACAAGGAAATAAAACATGGCTGCAGTGATTGGAACAGCAGGAAATGACAACCTTGATGGCACATTGGATTCTGAGGTGATCAGCGGGCTGGGCGGCGATGATCGTATCGTTGGATACAGCGGCGACGACCTGATCTTTGGCGGAAGTGGCAATGATTACCTTATTGGCAGTGGTGGTAATGATATTCTCAGCGGCGGCAGCGGCGATGATATCGTCGGTGGCGGAAGTGGTGATGACACCCTTTACGGTGGTGCCGGGAATGATGACCTTTTAGGTGGTATCGGAAACGACAGCCTCTACGCCATTGCTGGTAATAACCGGCTGTTTGGCGGCGAAGGGGATGATTGGCTGGTCAGCGGAACCGGTGACGATTTCCTTATCGGCGGCAGTGGTGCAGATACCTTCCTTTTCGACAATATTCTCGGCAATGGCACCGGTAACGACCGTATCGTAGATTTCGACATCGGGGTTGACCTTATCTTTATCCGCGCCACTGGCGATGAGGGGTTTGACTCATTGGATATCAGCCAAAACGGGATAAACACCGTCGTCGGACTGGCCAATGGATCCAGCATTACAATCAACAACATCGACAGCACTCAGCTCTCTGCTGATGACTTCCATATTGTCTGATGTCAGCAAGCTATACTCAAAACAACCAGCATCGAAACCATGCTGGTTGTTTTTTTGGGGTAAGTAACAGCCAGCCAGACTTTCAGCCTTTGCTTTATGGCGACCAGAATAAAAAAGCAAAGCAACGTCACCGGATTTAGCATGTCTTCAACAACGGAAAAACGTTTAAGCACCACGCTTGAGCAATGTAAAAAAGCACTGATGTTTGTCGTTGCTTTCAGCTTTGTCATTAACCTTCTGGTACTTTGTGTACCCCTTTATATGCTGCAGATTTACGACCGGGTGATCAGCTCGCGTTCGGTAGATACCTTGCTGCTGCTCACCGTCATTACCGTTTTCGCCCTGTTTACCATGGCGGTGCTTGAAAATATCCGCACCCGCATCATGGTAAAAATTGGTGCCTGGTTTGATGAAAGCCTGTCGGCCGATGTGCTGGCTGGTAGCATTGCACTGCAATTACGCCAGGGGTTATCCGCGTCTGTGCAAAGTCTTCGTGACATCGCTGCTATCCGCGCCTTTATTGGTGGCAATGCCGTTATCCCCGCGCTGGATGCACCATGGACACCTGTCTTCCTCGGCTTTGTGTTTTTGCTCCATCCCCTGCTCGGTATCATTGCCACTGTCGGGGCACTGGTGTTATTCGGCATCGCTATCCTCAACCACACCGCCACCCGCAAAGCGCACAAAACCGCCAACGAAGCATCGATTCAGGCCATGCAGCAGGCAGAGTCCGCCGCACGCAATGCCGATGCAATTGAAGCGATGGGGATCATGCCCAATTTCATCAGAGCCTGGAGTGCCCTGAATAAAGAAAGCATCGACGGTCAGGTCGCCGCCAATTCAAAAGGTGCCTTGCTCACCGCGACCTCTAAATTTATCCGCATGTTGCTGCAAATCGCCATGCTGGGTGTGGGCGCCTGGCTGGTAATAGACAATCAGGTTTCCCCCGGTGTGATGATTGCCGGTTCCATCCTGATGGCGCGGGCACTGGCACCGGTGGAACAATCTATCAGTGCTTGGGGTACGGCGGTTTCAGCACGCCAAAGCTACCAACGGCTTAAAGAAAAGATCCCCGCTTTTCCAGAGCGCGCCAAATCCATGCCGCTGCCAAAACCCAAAGGGCTGCTGTCGGTGGAAAAGGTCACCTATTTCCATCCCGGCCAGGGAGAGCCCGTGCTGCATGCCATCAACTTTAAGCTCAATCCCGGCGAAGCGCTGGGGATCATTGGCCCATCCGGCACCGGCAAATCGACGCTGGCAAGGCTAATCCTCGGTAACCTCAACCCAACCGCCGGTACGATCCGTCTCGACAATATGGATGTGTCGAAATGGGATCCGGACGATCTTGGGCCCCACTGCGGTTATCTTCCCCAGGATGTCGAACTCTTCCCGGGCACCATACGTCAGAATATTGCCCGCCTGTCAGATGGCGATCCGGAAGAAGTCATAAAAGCCGCGAAACTGGCCGGTTGTCATGAGCTGATCCTGCGCCAGCCACAGGGCTATGACACCGTCGTCGGCGAGCGCGGACTTGGTCTTTCCGGCGGCGAACGCCAGCGTATTGCCCTTGCCCGAGCGCTGTATGGCGAGCCGAGCCTGGTGGTGCTGGATGAAGCCAACGCCAACCTCGACGGCGTTGGGGAAGCCGCATTACAGCGTGCGATTGCTTATCTCAAGTCGCGCCAGACCACCATCATACTGGTGGGTCACCGCCCCAGCATGATGCAGTCGATGGACAAACTGATGGTATTACAGGATGCCCAGATCCGCGCCTTTGGCGACCGTGACGAAGTGTTGAAACCCCTACTGGACCAAAGTGCTGCCATTGCCGCGAAAGGAGGCCAGAAATGAATGACTCCCCCTCCATCCGCCGCCTGGTTATTGTCGGCTTTGGTATGATCGCCCTGTTTCTCGGTACCTTTGGTATCTGGGCGATTTTCAGCCCCCTTGAAGGGGCATCTATCGCGCCCGGCGTCGTCACTATCGACAGCCAGCGGAAAACCGTGCAACACCTTGAAGGCGGTATCATTGACAAAATACTGGTCACAGAAGGCGCGAGGGTCGACAAGGGCCAGCCGCTGATTTTCCTCGACAAAACACAGGCGCAGGCACAACTTGAACAGCTCCTCACCCGCCAGCGCAACGCCCTGGCCAGAGAATCCCGCCTGATTGCCGAGCGGGATAACCTTGATGCGATCGCGTTTCCTGAAGAACTCGAAGTCGTGCGGGAAAGCCTCAAAGTCGGTGAATTGCTCACCAACCAGGAGCGGATCTTCACCGCGCGGAAAGAATTCTATGCCTCCCAGCAGGAAATCATTCACAAGCAATTGGCGCAAAGCAACGCAGAGCTTACCGGCCAGAAACAACGAATCGGCATCGAAAAACGCCGTCTCGCCATTATCGGCGAGGAAATTGCCGGTAACCGCCAGCTGGCGGAAAAAGGCTATGTCAGCAAAACCCAGTTGCTGCGCCTTGAGCGCGAGGAAACCCAAATCCAGAGCACGATCAGCCAGCTGCAGGCCAACGCCAGCCGCCTTGAACAAAACGTGGCAGAAAACCGCGCCCAGCTAAAAGAGCAGCAACTTGAGCGCATCAAAGAAATCGTCGAAGAGCTGCGTGAAAGCCGTGAAGCCCGCTATGAACTGGATGAGCAGATTGCCACCGCCCGTGATGTGCTGGAGCGCACCACCATCAAGGCACCGCTTTCGGGCACGGTCCTTAACCTGCAGGTGTTTTCTGAAGAAGGGGTGATTGGCCCCGGGCAAGCATTGCTGGATCTGGTGCCTAACGACGAAAGTCTGGTAATTGAGGCGCGGGTTGACCCTTCAGACATCGATCAGGTCAACGCAGGCATGAAAGCACAGATACGGCTGACAGCGCTGAGCATGCGCAATGTCCGCCCAATTGACGGTGAACTGCTGACCGTCTCGTGGATGAACAGTCCGGGCTTGCCTACTACCTTGCCCGGGTTAAGCTACTCGATAACGTCGCCGACCTGATGAATGGCGTAGAGCTGTATCCGGGTATGCAGGCCGAAGTCATGTTGCTGACGGAGCCACGCACGCCAATCGAATACCTGCTCAAGCCATTGAGTGAGAGCTTTAACCGGGCATTTCGCGAGGAATAGCGTGCTCAGGAAGCACACACAACGCCTTCTGGCGTGACCAAAACTGAGAATGCCCCGATCTGGGGCATTTTTATACCTCATGCTTTTTTGCCACCATGGTATGGGTAGCTAGTCATTCTTTCTATTTTTGACTGAACTGAAAGCGTAAAAAGTGTCTCGTAAGTTCTTGAACACGAGACGATACAGACAGCCATTTGAGATCAAGATCACCTTTTTGGAGACTAGCCAGAAAGTCCTACAAGTGCGTAAAAATAGTGTCATCGTTCAAATCCGCGTAAGTCTCAATTAAAAATCGGACAAACTTCATCTTTCTCTAACCCGCCTCATCCTGTTTTACTATCCGCGCTGATTTTACCGACCATAAATATCCAAAAAATCAACCTTGCCTAGCGGGGTTGAGATGTGTGGTTTACTTTTTAAGTACAAGAAATGAAAAAGATCAGCACCCTTTCAGCCCACTTCACAGTTGAGAAGCTTTCATCATGGACAGTCGAAAAATCCGCACACATGGAACTGAGTTCGCCATTCTCTATAGACTGTGTGATCTTGCGGTAATTGGTGGGTCGATACTTGCTTCTAGTTACCTCTACCTCGGTTATCCCTGCGACAACTGTCTTCTGTTAGCGACGATCACGGCAGTGTTCTATCTGTTGTTTGCCGAAAGTTCACATCTTTACCGATCGTGGCGGATCAGCAACTTCCAGGGACAAATGATCGCAACACTGATCCCTTGGGTAGGTGCCTGCCTGGCATTAATAGCAATTTTCTACTTTACCCAGCGAGGTATTGAGTTTTCCCGTGTGGTCATGGCGTTGTGGTTTTCCACCACGGCGGTAGGTCTGGTGCTATGGCGCTATCTGATGCGTGCAGCGCTCAGCCGCTTACGTAACCACGGCATCAACACCCGCCGCGCAGCGATTATTGGCACCACGGCCAATGGCATTGAACTGGCGCAGGAGTTTCAGCGCAACCACGCCCTGGGAATCAGCCTTGTAGGCTTTTTCGAAGACAGAAACCGCGACCGCATTGAAGACAGCCTGCCTGCCCCAATGTTGGGCAAGGTGGATGAAGCACTGGAGCAGGCCAAGCAAGGCAAAATCCAGCACATCTACATTGCGATGCCAATGCATGCCAAAGACCGTATTGCGCGATACCTCAACCAGTTTGCAGATACCACAGCCACCACTTACTTGGTGCCGGATTTCTTCACCTACAACCTGCTTCACAGCCGCTGGCAGACCATTGGTCATGTGCACACCCTGAGTGTCCATGACACGCCGTTTAATGGCATTGCAGCGTGGGCAAAACGCCTTGAGGACATCATTCTCTCCCTCATCATTCTGGTGCTGATTTCACCGATTCTGTTGGCAGTCGCTATTGGAGTTAAGCTCTCTTCTCCCGGCCCGATCATTTTCAAACAGCACCGCTACGGATTGGACGGCGGCAAGATCAATGTGTGGAAATTCCGCTCTATGTCTGTGATGGATAACGGCGATGACGTCAAGCAAGCCACGAAAAATGACCCACGTGTGACCCCTTTCGGTGCTTTTATCCGCCGCACATCGCTTGATGAGCTGCCGCAGTTTTTTAACGTGCTGCAAGGCAGGATGTCGATTGTCGGCCCGCGTCCTCATGCTGTGGCGCACAACGAACAATACCGAGCCATCGTGGACAGGTACATGCTGCGCCATAAGGTTAAACCGGGTATTACCGGCTGGGCGCAAATCAACGGTTACCGTGGTGAAACGGACACCCTCGATAAAATGGAAAAGCGTGTTCAGTTCGACCTGGAATATATCCAGAACTGGTCTTTGTGGATGGACATTAAAATTGTGTTTGCCACCATTTTCAAAGGCTTTGTCGGCAAGACGGCTTACTAGGGAGAACGGCGTGAAGCAAAGGAACCCGTGGTTGTACATTCTGTTTTTGGTGCCGGCATCAGCAATGGCCGTAGAGCCTCTTGCCTACCAGACAGAAAACGGCATCGATATCATTCCGACGGTCAAAGCCAGTGTCGGCCATGACGACAATGTGCGGCGTACGGAAAACAACCCGGTCAGCTCACCTTTTTATGCCTTGTCGCCAAAAGTCATTGCTCAACTGGAAACTGATCGCGGCGCCTACCAATTTGACTACCGTCTGGATGCGGTCTGGTTTTCCGACAGCAGCGACGACGACTATTTGGATCATCGTGCCCATGCCTCTGCGTTTTGGGCGTTTGATATCCGCAACCGCCTGCGTCTTGATTATGCCTATGAGATCACCAATGAGCCACGCGGTACCGGCCTGACCGAAGGGATCAGTCTGGCGGTCAGTAAGCCCTTGCGTTACCACCACCAGGATCTGAATGCGCGCTACACCTATGGCGCAGCTGGCGCCCAAGGCAAGCTGGTCGGGATCCTCGGTTATGAAAGCAAGGACTACAACGAAGAGAGTTTTGTCCGTAACGGCCAAACCCAGCAAACCCGTTATTTCAACTGGGAGCAGCCCTATATCGGCGGCGAATTCTATTACGCACTGTCGAGCTACTTTTATGCCCTGATCACGGCGCGCTATGAAGACCGCTCCTACACCCATACCGACCCGAATTCCGTCGGTACCCGAGATAACCAGAACACCCTGCTCTACGGTGGTTTGGAATGGGACATCACGGGTAAAACCCAGGGCCGTTTGTTGCTGGGTATACAAGACAAAGATTTCAAAGACAGCCGCCGTGCGGATTTCCAGGGCTTCAGCTGGCGCGCAAACCTGAGCTGGTCACCGACCAATTACAGCACGTTGAGTCTGGAAGGCCGGGATTACGCCCGCGACCCGGATATCAACGGCAACTACGTGAAAGACCGCTCCATCCAGTTTGACTGGGAGCACAGCTGGACACCACTGTTCAGCTCTATCGCCACGGCGCGCTACGGCACCAACGATTACCCGGGCGATCTACGCAAGGATGATGACACCCTGTTCGAAGCAACCCTTGTCTACAGCCTCGCCCGTTGGTGGGACATATCCGGTGGTGTGGGCTGGTTTCGCCGCGACTCAACGTTTGCTGGCTTTAGCTATGATCAAACCCAGTTCTTTATCGGCACGGAGGTGAGCCTGTGATCCAACGAATTTGTCTCCTGTTATTGCTGTTGCTGCCCATTAGCGCCATAGCGGCAGCCTCCAGTGAACAGTACGTTCTTGATGACGGGGATCGTATCTCGATCAAGGTCTATGGCGAGGACGATCTTTCCATGGACATTCTGCTCAGCACCCGCGGCAGTTTCGACTACCCCTACCTTGGCAGGCTAGAAGCGGCCGGTAAGTCTGTGGGGCAGTTGCAACGCATCATCGAAAAAGGGCTGCGCGGTGACTATCTGGTCGATCCCAAAGTCACGGTTAACGTGATCCAGTTTCGCAAGTTTTATGTCAACGGCGAGGTGAACCACCCCGGCGGTTATGACTTCCAGCCGGGGCTGACTATTGGCAAGGCGATTGCCATAGCAGGTGGTTTTACCGACCGCGCCTCCCGGAACAAGATCCAAAAGACAGATGCCAAAGATGGATCCACACAAAAAAATGTTGGCCTGTCACAAGCTGTTGGTCCCGGTGACATCATTGTGGTTGAGCAGAGCTTTTTCTGATCCCCGACAGGCTTGTTTTTTGCGCACAGAACGAACAAGGATTTTCACGACATGAAACTCATTGAGCCCAATCCGGTAGCGGATCAGACCGCCCGTTTAGATTTGAAACGCTATCTCGGCGTGATTGGTCGGTATTGGCTCCCCATTGCCCTTTTTGTGTTGGTAGTCACTGTGATTGCCACCGTTTTTGTGTTGGCGATCACCCCGGTTTACCGCGCCACGGCTACGTTGCTTATCGAATCGCAGGCAAATAAAGCGGTCTCTATCGAAGAGGTGTACGCCCTCGATACCAGCAAGAAAGAGTATTACCAGACCCAGTTTGAGATCCTGCGCTCCGACCATATCGCTGAGAAAGTAATCGACCAGCTGGGTATCGCTGAAGTACGGGAATTCAACAACACGATCGGTAAACTCTCTGCCCGTGATCAGCTGCTGACCGCCCTGTACCGGATTGAACCTCTGCAACAGTTTCTGCCCGCACCCGTCTCGCCTTCTTCTGTGCCGGACAGTGAAGCAGCGCGTCAGGCTGTGCTGAATAAATTCAAATCGCACCTGGCCATTGAACCTATCCGCAATACCCAGTTGGTGAATATCCACTTTGGCTCAGCCGACCCCGCACTGGCAGCAAAGGTGGCCAATGCGATCGGCACCGCTTATATCGAGTCCAACCTTGAAGCGCGTCTTGTCGCGACCCAAACAGCCTCTGTCTGGATAACCGACCGTCTTGGCAAACTGAAAGACAACCTCGACAGCGCCGAAATGATGCTGACGGAATTCCTGAAAGCGGAAGGCCTGATTGAACTGAGCGACATTGACGAGCTGGCAGGCACTGAGCTGACCAACCTGACTATCCGCGTTGCAGAAGCGCGGGACCGCCGAGTGGCCGCAGAAGCACTGTATGCACAGCTTCAGGACAAACGCGGGCGCACCAGCGGCTTACTCTCGGTACCGGAAATTTCCAATCACCCGCAGGTGCGTGATTTGAAAAATGCGGAAACCGATGCCCAGCGCCGCGTGTCGGAGCTGGCAAAACGCTACGGCCCGAAACACGACAAGATGATCCAGGCCCAGGCGCAGTTGGATGCTGTGCGTGCCCGTACCTATTCCGTGATCAATGACCTTGCCAGCGGTATCGAGAAAGAACTCAACAGCGCCCGCGAGCAGGAAGCGTCCCTGATCGCGACGCTGAATGACAAAAAAGGCGACTATCAGGACATCACCTCCAAACGCGCCCAGTACGAATCCCTGAAGCGCGATGTGGATGCCAGCCGCCAGCTGTATGAAATGTTCCTCAACCGCCAGAAAGAAACCACAGCCACCAGCGACTTCGAAGCCGTCAACGCCCGTTTCACCGACAAGGCTGCCACACCACAGGATCCGTTCCGTCCACAGACCACAAAATTAATCGTGATCAGCGCCGCATTCGCCCTTCTCCTCGGTATTGTCGGTGCACTTTTAGCGGATGCTTACCGCAATACCATTGAAAAACCAGAAGATGTTGAGGAGAAACTGGGGTTGCAGCACTTAGGATTTTTACCCCGCGTGAAGGCGAAGCGCTTTAAAAACACGCCACTGGATCACACCCTGTATCTCGATCCGGATGAGGTACTGTTTGCCGAATCGGTCAGGACGATCCGTACATCCATTCTGCTGACGATGACCAACAGCCAGCGCAAGATCCTGTCTGTCACCTCATCACTGCCTGCGGAAGGAAAAACCACGGTCGCGATCAACCTGGCTCAGTCACTGGCCAAAATGGAGCGCACCCTGATCATCGACTGCGATCTGCGCATGCCTGCGGTTGGTCAGCGTTATGGGCTGCCACGCAACCAGGCAGGTTTGACCAACGTACTGGTGATGGGTGCGCCGGTTTCAGATTGCATCTATCACGATGATGAAACCCAGCTGGACATCCTGCCAGCCGGGCTATTGCCACCCAATCCGCAAGAGCTGTTGGCATCGCCAAAATTTGCCGCGCTGCTTAACCAGCTCAAGCAATCCTACGATCGCATTATTCTCGATACGCCGCCGGTACACGTGGTGAGTGACAGCCTGATCCTCGGCCGTCTTGCCGGGGGCATGCTGTTGGTGGTGAAAGCGGAAAGCACGACAGAGAAGCAGGTCAACCAAACTGTCGCCCAGTTGGTGCGCCATGACATTGCTATCGACGGCGTGGTACTCAACCAGCTCGCCGCCAAATATGCAGAGGAAAAATACAAGCTGCACTATGGTTACTATAAGCCTCAAAACCAAAAAGATGACACCTTAGAAGCCAGCTGAATAACACGGAAAGATAAACAGAATGAAAACAAGTTTTGATGTTTTTAACGGCGATGCCGACGGGATTTGCGCCCTGATCCAATTGCGACTTGCTACCCCGAAAGACAGCAAATTGATCACCGGGGTAAAGCGGGATATCGCCCTGCTCAAACAGGTTGATCCTGCCATTGCGCAGGACGTGACTGTGCTGGATGTGGCGATGGAGAAAAACCGCGCCGCGCTGGACAACCTGCTTGCCGAAGGCGTTCGGGTGTTTTATGCCGACCACCACAACCCGGGCGAGATCCCTGCCCATTCCTCGCTGACCGCACATATCAATACTGCGGCAAACACCTGTACCAGCCTGATTATCGACAAGCTGTTGGAAGGCCGTTACCGCGAGTGGGCACTGGTTGGCGCTTATGGCGACAACATGATTGCCACTGCCGACACGCTGGCAAATAAAGCCGGTTTGAGTGAGCAGGACCGCACCAAGCTGATGCAGTTCGGGACCTACCTCAACTACAACGGCTACGGCGCATCGCTGTCGGATCTGCTGTTTCCACCCGCAGAAATCTTCCGCCTGATGGCGCCCTACCCGTCACCGTTCAACTTTATTGCTGAGCGCCCGGATATATACGCCACATTGGAAGAGGGCTTCCTTGGCGACAGCGAGAAAGCCACCGCAGTCACCCCCCATTCCGAAAGACCGGGATCACGGGTATTTATGCTGCCGGATGAAGCCTGGGCGCGCCGCATCAGTGGTGTGTACAGCAATGATCTGACCAATCGCGACCCGGATACCGCCAATGCGGTGCTGACCGAAAAGCCGGACGGCAATTATGTCGTCAGCATCCGGGCGCCACTCAACAACCGCACCGGTGCGGACGAGCTGGCTGCCAGCTTCCCAACCGGCGGCGGACGAAAAGCCGCGGCAGGGATTAACGCCTTGCCAGCAGAACAACTCAATGAATTTATCGATGCGTTCCACCAGCGTTACCAGCTGGCAACGTAGGAAAAGGACAACCCATGGTGGATATGATCTCCCTTAACCAGACCCATCTCAAACAGCTCGAAAACGAGTCGATTCACATCATCCGTGAAGTGGCCGCAGAGTTTGACAATCCGGTCATGCTTTACTCTATCGGCAAGGATTCAGCGGTCATGCTGCACCTTGCCATGAAAGCGTTTTACCCGGGTAAGCCGCCGTTTCCGCTGCTGCACGTCGACACCACGTGGAAGTTTCAGGAAATGATTACCTTCCGCGATCAGATGACCAAAAAGCTCGGCCTCGACCTCTTGGTTCACATCAACCAGGACGGTGTTGATATGGGGATCGGCCCATTCAGCCATGGCAGTGCAAAACACACTGATGTGATGAAAACCCAGGCGCTGAAACAGGCTCTTGATAAATACGGTTTTGATGCTGCATTTGGTGGCGCCCGCCGTGACGAAGAGAAGAGCCGCGCCAAAGAGCGTGTCTATTCATTCCGTGACAAGCACCACCGCTGGGATCCGAAAAACCAGCGCCCGGAGCTTTGGGATATCTACAACGGACGGGTTAACAAAGGGGAGAGTATCCGGGTGTTCCCGCTCTCTAACTGGACAGAGCTGGATATCTGGCAATACATCTACCTGGAAAACATCGACATCGTACCGCTGTATTATGCCAAAGAACGTCCGGTCGTTGAGCGCGACGGTACCCTGATCATGGTCGATGATGACCGCATGCCACTGGAAGACGGTGAAGTGCCACAGATGAAATCCGTGCGCTTCCGTACCCTTGGCTGCTACCCGCTGACTGGCGCTGTGGAATCCACCGCTGCCACGTTGCCGGAAATCATTCAGGAGATGTTGCTGACCAAAACCTCAGAACGTCAGGGTCGGGTGATAGACCACGATCAGGCAGGCTCCATGGAGCAGAAAAAACGCGAAGGCTACTTCTAAAAACTCAAAGCCTCGGACATTTAACCCCATTTGCTTGCTGCACAAGGAGTGACCCATGAGCCACAGCTCATCGCTGATCGCGACAGATATCGAAGCCTATCTGCATCAGCACGAAAATAAGGATCTGCTGAGGTTGTTGACCTGCGGCAGCGTCGATGACGGCAAATCCACATTGATCGGCAGACTGCTGTTCGATACCAAACTGATCTTCGAAGATCACCTCACCAGCCTGCACAAAGACAACGCCCGGGTCGGTAACGCCGGTGAAGCGCTCGATCTGGCACTTCTGGTTGACGGCCTGCAATCTGAGCGCGAGCAAGGCATCACCATTGATGTTGCTTACCGCTATTTCTCGACCGAGAAACGCAAATTCATCATTGCGGACTGCCCGGGACATGAGCAATACACCCGCAATATGGCGACCGGCGCATCCAACTGTGAGCTGGCCATTGTGATGGTCGATGCCCGTAAAGGGCTTCTCACCCAGACCCGCCGTCACAGCTATATCGTGAGCCTGCTCGGTATCCGCCATGTGGTGGTTGCTGTAAACAAGATGGATTTGGTCGGCTTTGACCAGACCGTGTTTGAGGCCATTCAGGCGGACTACCAGAAGATGGCTGAGCAACTGGGCATTCCGGATGTGCGTTATGTGCCGATTTCGGCTCTGTCCGGTGACAACGTGGTTTCCCACAGTGAAAACACGCCTTGGTACAAAGGCCCGTCCCTGATGGGTTTGCTGGAAGGCGTGGAAATCAGCCGCGACAAAGACCTCGACCGCCTGCGCTTTCCAGTGCAGTTTGTGAACCGCCCTAACCTCGATTTCCGCGGTTATTGCGGCACCCTCGCTTCCGGCATTTTACGCAAAGGCGATACCGTGATGGCGCTGCCGTCCGGCCAGCAAAGCACAGTGGCTTCCATCGTCACCTACAACGATGAACTGGACGCCGTTGCTCCGGGTAACGCCATTACCGTCACCCTGGCCGATGAAATTGACATCTCACGTGGTGACATGCTGGTGCATGCCGATACCGCACCAACTCTGACCGACAAGGTTTCTGCCAGCCTGGTATGGATGTCTCAGGATGCCCTGAAGGCGGGCAAAGATTACGACTTTAAGTTTGCGACCCATAACGTCACCGGCCGCATCACTGAGCTGTCGCATAAGATTGATATCAATAACTTTGCCACCCTGCCGGCCAATGAACTCCAGCTCAACGAAATCGGCCTGGGGGAGCTTCGCCTGAATGCCCCGGTTGCGGTTGACCGCTACCAGGACAACACCAAAACCGGCGCTTTTATTGTGATTGACCGACTGAGCAATATCACGGTCGGTGCCGGTATGGTGGAAACCCTGCACGCACCTCATGATGCCGTTGTCAGCCGCCACTATACGGCCGCTGAGATCGCCCTTAACCGCTACATCCGCGAACACTATCCGGAGTGGGAAACCAAGCCGATTGACCCGATCGGTTGACCATAAGGTAGCAATAAGGTGGATACGCTGACACTGAATAACGAGGGAGAGAAGACCACGGTTATGGCGGTGAAGATCCTGCATATCATCAACGACCTGTCCCGCAACGGCGGCGCACAGCGGTTTGTGATTGACTTGGTCTGCCCGCCACCGCAGGGCTACGACATCCGGGTCATCACCTTGGATGATGACAATGACTTCACCCGTGAACTCACCGAAGCCGGGGTGCCGTTTTATGTCTGGAATAAACTGTCACTAAAAGAAAAGTGGCAGTTGCTGCGTTGGCCGGATGTGGTGCATGGTCACCTTTTCCCATCAATTTATATTGCGCTCGCTGCCGTAGGGAAAAGACATATCCAGACAGAGCACGCTACCCATAACCGCCGCCGCGACCATGGATGGATGAAACCGTTTGAATGGTTACTTTACTGGCGTTATGACGTGACCGCCTGTATTACCGGACAGGTGCGTGATGCACTGACGGATTTCCTTCCGCACTGGAAAAAGCACTACCGGGTGATCCTGAATGGCGTCGATCTGAGTAAATTCTCCCTCAGGGAAAAAGCTGCGCCAGCAGAGAGTAACACCGTGCGTATCGGTATGGTCGGGCGATTCCATACCTACAAAGACCATCCCACCCTGTTCCGTGCTCTGACCCATTTGCCCTCCCGTTTTGAGGTGCACCTCGCCGGCGACGGTGATCGCAGGGAAGAGTATCAGGCGCTGGCAGCGTCACTCGGTATTGAAGACAGGGTGGTATTTCACGGTGTGCGTGCCGACATTCCCGCGTTTCTCGATTCGCTGGATATTTATGTGCAGAGCGCGGTTGTCGAAGGCTTTGGCCTAGCTGCCGTGGAAGCTATGGCCGCCGGGTTGCCGGTACTGGCTTCCGATGTGCCGGGCTTGAGTGAAGTCGTCGAGCGCAGGGATTACCGCTTTCCTGTCGGGGATGACAACGCGCTGGCGGGAAAAATTCTGGCCCTTTGCGATGATACCGACGCCTATGCGAAAGCCTCTGGCTACGCGGTTCAGCGCTGTCAGGACTTTACCCTGAAAACATTTCGCGACCAGTACTACCGCACGTACCGGGAACTTGCCGGAGCGGTGGATGAATAGACCGCTAGAGCATGCCGCCGCCTTTGCCATTGCCCTGTTTTTTGTCCCGCTCAAAGCAAATGTGGCCGGGGTATCCGTCTATTTAGCCGATCTGATTGGTATCGCCTCACTCGGCTTTATGGGTATCGCGCTGGTGCGCGGCCGCCTGATGCCTTCTACCCTCCAGGGTGCCAGCTTTATCCTGGTATTTGTGCTCTACATTCTTATCAATGGATTGTTGACCAGTGTGCCCGCCAAACTGGTGGTGATCGAGATGATCCAGTGGCTCTCTGTGGCCGCATTCCTTGGCATGTTGCATCAGGCTGGCCTGCTGGCGTCCCCGCGCTTTCTGTCTTTGGTCGCGCTGTACACGTTCGCCGGCGCACTCTATACCGCTGGCTGGCATTTGATGCAGCCACAATTCTCTGACTTCAAACACCTGGGTAACACCAAGTACTTCTTCGGTTTTACTTGCGCCCTGATCTACCTGTTGCGCGATCACCTGCGCTTCAGCCACCTTCTTTTGGCAGCCGCACTGGTGATGCTCTGGATGTCAGGCGAGCGCAAAGCTCTTCTGGGGATAGGGCTAATGATCACCTGCGACCAGCTTTTGTGCCGGGAAATGCTCCATCAACGTTCGCGCCAGACGGCGGTCGCGCTGGGTGTGTTCTCTGTCGCCGGTGTAGCGCTGGCACTGGTTTCAATTTGGTACCTGTTCGGGCTTCCCGCCATCCTCGACCATTTTGAATTTACCCGTTTCGACATCCTGTTTGCCGACCAGCAAATGGCGCGCTGGGATTCGGAGCTATGGCGAAAACTGCTGCTTGCCAATGGCTTCTCCCTGTTTCTGGAACACCCGATATTCGGTGTGGGGCCGAAAATGCTGCCCCAGTACATCGCCCCCTATTTCCAGAATCAGGAGTTGGTGGTTTATACCCACAACTTCGCCCTAGATGTTGCCGTTGAGTACGGTTTGGTCGGCTTGGCTATTTTGTTTGGCGGCTTTTTCCTGGGTATGCACCGCCTGTTTCGCCAGCGTATGACCAATCCTGTCGCCTTTTTGCTGTCGGTCTACATCATCGCGCTGGTGCTGTTTGTCGCCGTAAACAGCACCATCATGCTAATGCTGGTGTTGCCCTTTTTCATCAATACCCGTGCGGCTGTCTCACCGGAGCCTATTCCCGACACCGGGAATGCCACCGCCGCCAAACAACGCATTAAAACCTCGGTTTCTGTAAAACCGCTACCCCATTCAAAGAGAGGATAAAAAATGAAGTTCAGCCTGGCCCGACAACGTGCATTCGACGAGATCCTGAACGCGCCGGATTTTGTGTTGGTCTATCAAATGGGCAAGGTGGGATCGTCCTCAATAGAGGTATCGCTGGAGCAGGCAAACATCCCGAGCTGGCACATCCATACCTTTGATGATAATGAAGAATTCCAGATGTACCGTAACACGGCGGACGTTGCCTGTTTCTTTGACTGGCCTGTCCGCACGGCTTACAAACTCACACTGGCTCACCGTAAGCGCATTCTGCAAAAGCGCGATCACCTGAAGATCATCACCCTGGTTCGCGATCCCATTGCGACTGTGGTCTCACGCTTTTTCCAGGATCTGCATATCCAGTTTATTGCCGGTAAGAAGAATGAAGCGATCCATGGCGACATGGACGCAACGCTGCGCCATTTGACGGATGCCTTTGAAACCCAGCTACGTCTGGACTATTTCACCGGCTGGTTCGACAGGGAGATAAAACGCCAGTTTGGTGTGGATGTGCTCGCCCATGTCAAAGACCCGGGCCAAAGCCACTGGCGTATCGAGCAAAACGGCTGCGATATCTTGCTGCTCAAGTGCGAAGCGATAAACCAGTCTGCCGATGTACTGGCGGGTTTTTTTGATATGCCCGGCTTTACGCTCTCGTCCAGTAATGAAGCCTCCAATAAATGGTATTCCGCGCTATATCAGCGCTTTAAAGAAACCTATCCATTCGAGCGTTTATTCCATCTTTACGATGCACCGCTTTACCGTGCCGTCTACAGTGAAGAGGAGATTGCACGGTTTAAACAAAAGTGGGGGCAGCGATGAAAACCGTTCTCCATATCACTGAAGCGTTTGGCGGCGGTATCCAGACGGCGCTTTGCAGCTATGCCAAAACAACAAATGGCGACCCTATCCGCCATTTGTTGTTGGCACGCCTGCGTCCGAAAGACGACACCGGTATGGCCGTTAACGCCCTGTTTGATGAGGTGCATACGGTAGAAGGCAGCCTGCTGAACTTTTTCCTTGCTGCCCGGAAAGCGGTGTTAGACATTCAGCCTGACGTCATCCACCTTCACTCCAGTTTCGCCGGTTTCCTTGGCCGTTACTTGCCTAAAGGCAAAGCGAAAATGGTCTATACACCACACTGCTATGCCTTTGAACGCCGTGACATACCAGAATGGAAGCAAGATATTTATTTGCGCCTTGAAACGTTTGGCCTCTCACGCATTGACGTCATTGCAGGTTGCAGTGAGCGGGAGTGCGATCTGGCCGGAGCGTTGGGTGCTAAACGTACTATACACCTCAATAATTATGCCGATTTAGATGATGCTGTCAGTAAGCAGCCTCTGAACACTGACAGTGAGAAAATCAACGTTGTATTGGTCGGGCGAGTTTCACCGCAAAAAGATCCGCATTTTCTGCTCGAGACACTAAAAAGTCTCAAGGCTTATCCTGAGTCCGATAAAATCAACTTTCATTGGTTGGGCGGGGGTAATGCTGACATGGAGAAAGCGCTGCGCGAGGCCGGCGTCGAGGTATCAGGTTTGATCCCACATGCCCAACTACTTGAAAGGTTTAAGCAGGCTGATTTGTATCTTCATACTGCCGCCTGGGAAGGTATGCCGTTGACCATCCTGGAAGCGGCGAGGCTTAGGGTACCTATGATCCTGCGCATTATTGGCGCCACGCAGAACTTGCACTATCCGTTTCTGGTTAGCACTCCGGACACCATGGCTAAACAGATCGTAAGATTTTACCAAAACCGCCACCATCCGGATTATCAGGACTCGATCGAAGTCTTCAACCGCGAGTTCAGTGCTGAAAAGCAACGTGAGGCGTTACACCTGATCTACGGGAGCTAACCATGATGTGGGTGGTCGCTCTGCTGATTTTCGGTCTGTTGGCAACCCTGTTGCTGACAAACCTGCGCCCGGCATTGGTCTTTGGCTCCGTGTTTACCGCACTCTTGTTGCTGGACATTGTTCCCGCTGAACAGCTTTTTCACAACTTCACCAATACCGCACTGATCACTCTGGTGCTTTTGGTTCTGGTGTCTGTGGTGCTTGAGCGCACCCCCTACATTTCATTACTTGGGCTTTGGTGTACAGAGGGAGCGCTCCGCTCTGTGGTGCTGCGCACTACCCTGTCTGCCGGTTTTCTCTCTGCCTTCATTAACAATACCGCCGTGGTATCGACCCTGATGCGCAGCCTGACCCAAAGCGCCCATCCCGCCAGCAAATTGCTGATCCCCTTGTCCTATGCCACCATCCTCGGTGGAACCATGACCCTGATTGGCACATCCACCAATCTGCTGGTCAATGGCTTCGCCCTCAATGCGGGTTTGCCCGGCATT
This sequence comes from Enterovibrio paralichthyis, assembly GCF_019209835.1. NCBI lineage: Bacteria > Pseudomonadati > Pseudomonadota > Gammaproteobacteria > Vibrionales > Vibrionaceae > Enterovibrio > Enterovibrio paralichthyis. The sequence goes on from NZ_JAHUTS010000005.1 coordinate 285,010, forward strand.
GGCTTTTTTGATTTCACCCTGATCGGGGTGCCGATATTCATTGTTGGGCTCGCAGTGATTGCCTTTATCTCACTGCGTTTTTTGCCCAACAGACAAAGCGGCGACAACACCAAAAGCCAGAGTTATCTGCTCGAAACCTTGCTGGATGAAACCTCCCCGCTGGTCGGACAAAGCGTTGAAAAAAGTGGCCTGCGTCATCTTCAGCGTTTGTTCCTAGTGGAAATCATCCGTGGTAACCACATTCTGTCGCCGGTTTCACCATCAGAAGTGTTGCAGGGTAATGACCTGCTGGTTTTTTCCGGCGATCTGGACGCCAGTAGCTTGCTTGAACGGTTTAAAGGACTGTCACTGACGGCGCAAGGTGAGCAGCTTCCATCCGACAACCTGATTAAAGTAGTCGTGACGCCCCACGCCACCATTGTTGGGAAGAGTATTAAATCGCTGAACTTTCGCGCCCAATTCGGCGCTGCTGTAGTAGCAGTGAAGCGGGGAGAAAAGCGGCTGGAAGGTGGGCTTGGGCGCATCCAGCTGCAAGGTGGCGACTTGCTGGTTCTGGCCGTGGGTCAGGATTTTTTCCGCCGGGATAATCTTGCGCGCAATTTCATTTTGGTTGGGGACAAACCAAACCATTCCTTGCTCTCCCCGAGCCAGTCTGCCAGCTTCTGCCTCGGTGCACTGGTGGCAATCCTTGCCAGCGTCATGGAATGGCTACCCCTCTACAAAGGGCTTGTCGTCCTTCTCGCGGTATCAATCGGTGCACGATTGGTTTCCATTCATGACCTTCGCCGCCGCTTTCCGTTTGAACTGGTGCTGGTCATTGGCGCAGCACTGGGACTTGCCCAGGCCATCAGCCAAACCGGTCTTGCCGATACACTGGCAAACACCATGATTGTCCTCAGCCAGTCCGGAGGCCCCTGGGGCGCATTGGTGATTCTGTATCTGGTGACTTGGTTGATGACAGAGCTCATCACCAACAATGCGGCAGCAGCCATCAGTTTCCCGGTAGGACTCGCCCTTGCATTGCAGTATCAGGTTGACCCTATGCCTTATGTCATGACAGTGGCCTTTGCTGCCAGTGCCAGCTTCCTCTCACCGTTTGGTTATCAGACTAATTTGATGGTTTTTACTGCCGGTAACTATGTGCCCCGTGACTATCTCAAAGCTGGCCTTCCCCTGACCTTGGTTTACGGGCTGGGGGTGATTTTTTTGGTTCCTCTCATTTTTCCCTGGTAAGGCTTACGGATGATCTCTTCCCTGGTTTCCCGATTTCACACCATGCCGGCCGAGCGACGCCAGTTTCTGCTCCATGCCGCCCTTGCTGCGCTGTTTCGCGTGTTTTCTGCTGCGGCTGCTTTTTTACTTAGCGTCGTTGTCGCAAGGGAGCTTGGCGCCGAACAATCCGGGCTGTTTTTCCTTGGCCAGAGCATGGCAATTCTCTTGGGTACACTCTGCCTTTTCGGTATGGACAATGCGGTATTGCGCTTTATCGGTCATAGCGATAACAGTGAATCCGACTATTCAAACCAGGTGTTCACCAATGCCTATACCGTTGTGTTGCCGGCCTCACTGGTTGTCGCTGCCGTCACCTTCACCGCAGCGCCCTGGCTTGCACAGCACGCATTCAACGAACCCCAAGCTGCGGGTTCACTCAAATGGTTTGCCGTTGCGACGCCATTTGTCAGCCTGTTCTTCCTCAATGGCTATGCGTTACAGGCGACGAGGCGGGTGATTGCCTCAGTTTGTTCTATGCAACTGGGCGTTACCGTGCTGGCCCTGCCGGCATTATGGTATCTCGGTCAGGGAGCGTCGATGCCAACCGCAGATGATGCGGCCCTACTTTTTGCCTTGGCATCGGCACTGGTCGTTGTCATTGGCCTCTGGCTATGGTTTCGGGTGCCGCAACACCACTGGGATAGCAGCAACCGAAAAATGCCGGAGCTTTGGCAGGCAGCCCCTCACTTTTGGCTGATCACTGCGACAGGCCAGGCGATTCCCTGGGCCTCTGTGGTGATTGTCGGGTTGTTTGTTTCAGCTGAAGAGGTGGCTTTCTTCTCCGCCGCCCAGCGCACGTCATTGTTGATTAGCTTTATGTTGATGGTGATAAATTTTGTTGCTGCACCACGTTTTGCCAGCCTGCACAAAGCCCAAAAGATGGACGAACTAAAAACGCTGGCACAGTTTTCCACCCGTCTGATGATAGGCTTTTCATTGCCCGTACTGTTGGCAGTACTGATATGGCCAGACACCATCATGGCGCTGTTCGGCAGGGAGTTCAGCCAAGGAGCCATGCTGCTGGTGATTCTGGCGATTGGGCAGACCATCAATGTTATGACGGGCTCTGTCGGCTTTTTGCTGACCATGTGTGGTCATGAAAAAGATTTAAGAAATATCACCCTGACGGCAGGCATCCTAACCGTGACTTTGTTGCTCATTGCAACGTCAATATGGGGCATCACCGGCGCAGCAATTGCTGTCAGCATCGGGGTCAGCACCCAAAATTTGCTGGCACTGCACAAAGTCAAACAAAGGCTGGGGTTCTGGCCAGTCGGCTGAGAACATCTTTTTCAGCCTTAAGATGGAGACAGGCTACAATCAAGTTCAAATTTTTCGCGATAATTTTGTAATTAGTTAGTGTTATGATCCCTTTGCCCAACTAGATGTACAAGGGTGTGCACAATTCGGATAACCCACAAAGGACAACTCATGATCAAGAAGTGCCTCTTTCCGGCAGCCGGGTATGGAACCCGTTTTTTACCTGCCACCAAATCCATGCCTAAAGAAATGATGCCTATCGTCAACAAGCCACTGATTGAATACGGCGTCGATGAAGCGCTGGAAGCGGGAATGACAAGCATGTGCATTGTGACCGGTCGTGGTAAACACAGCCTGATGGATCACTTCGATAAAAACTACGAGCTGGAACACCAAATCAGCGGTACCAACAAAGAAGCCTTGCTGGAAGATATCCGCGCCACCATTGATGCCGCTTCATTCACCTATATCCGCCAAAAAGAGATGAAAGGTCTGGGTCATGCTATTTTGACCGGCCGTGATTTGGTGGGTGATGAAGCCTTCGCTGTGGTACTGGCAGATGACCTGTGCGTCAATCAGGATCAGGGCGTATTGTCACAAATGGTTGCTCTGTATAAGCAATTCCGTTGTTCTATCGTTGCGGTAGAAGAAGTGCCGGAAGACGAGACCCACAAATACGGTGTGATTTCCGGTCAGGAAATTAAAGACAACCTGTTCCGCGTCGACAATATGGTGGAAAAACCGGAACCAGGCACTGCACCCAGCAACCTGGCGATCATCGGCCGCTACATTTTGACACCGGATATTTTCGATATCCTGGAAAACACAGAGCCAGGTAAGAATGGTGAAATTCAAATCACCGATGCCCTTTTGCATCAGGCGAAAAGCGGCTGTGTTCTGGCGTACAAATTCAAAGGTGAGCGTTTTGACTGCGGTAGCGTAGAAGGCTTCATTGAAGCGACCAACTACTGCTTTGAGAATATTTACCTGAAATCAGACGCACCGCAACAACCGCAAAAAACCGTGAAATGCGGGTGATCTCTCCGCCGTTTCTAAACGTTTTCTAGCGAAGCGATTACCCACATGAAAGCTGTATGTTTATACAGCTTTCTGCTTTTTCATCGCCACATAATGTGGGATACTGGCGCATCCATTATTCTCAGGCTCAGCACTGAACAGCACATCAGGCAAGGTAGACATGGACACGATTGACGTCAGAGGGGCCCGTACCCACAACCTGAAAAATATAAACCTGACCATTCCCCGGGATAAACTGATTGTTATCACCGGGCTTTCCGGCTCAGGAAAGTCTTCACTGGCATTTGATACCCTGTATGCGGAAGGTCAGCGTCGCTACGTGGAATCCCTGTCTGCCTACGCGCGCCAGTTTCTGTCATTGATGGAAAAGCCTGATGTTGACCATATTGAAGGTCTGTCTCCGGCAATTTCTATTGAGCAAAAATCGACATCGCATAACCCGCGCTCGACGGTCGGCACCATTACCGAAGTCTATGATTACCTGCGCCTGCTGTATGCCCGCGTGGGGGATCCCCGCTGCCCAACCCACAATGTGACACTGGAAGCCCAGACCATCAGCCAGATGGTTGACAAGGTGCTGGCGCTCGACGAAGGCAGCAAAATGATGCTACTGGCCCCTATCGTCAAAGAGCGCAAGGGTGAGCATGTTAAGACGCTGGAAAACCTGGTAGCGCACGGCTTTATCCGTGCCCGCATTGACGGTGAGGTGTGCGACCTTTCCGATCCACCGAAACTCGAACTTCACAAGAAGCATACGATTGAGGTCGTTGTTGACCGTTTCAAAGTCCGTGACGATCTGCAGCAGCGTCTAGCTGAATCTTTTGAAACCGCTATTGAGCTGACCGGTGGCACGGCAGTGGTCAGTTATATGGACGGTGATGGCGAAGATTTGATTTTCTCTGCTAATTTCGCCTGTCCACACTGTGGTTACAGCATGCAGGAACTGGAGCCTCGCCTGTTTTCGTTCAACAACCCGGCCGGTGCCTGCCCAACCTGTGATGGCCTTGGTGTTCAGCAATTCTTTGATGAAAACCGCGTCGTCCAGAACGAAGCGGTCAGCCTTGCCGGTGGTGCTATCCGCGGCTGGGATCGTCGCAACTTCTATTACTTCCAGATGCTGAGTTCACTGGCCGATCACTACGAGTTCGACATCGAAACGCCATGGCAGGATTTGCCGAAAACTCTCCAGAATGTGGTCCTTAATGGCTCAGGCAGCACAGAAATTGCGTTCAAATACGTCAATGACCGCGGTGATATCACGGTCCGCAAACACCCGTTTGAAGGCATACTGAACAACCTCAACCGCCGTTACCGCGATACCGAATCCATGGCGGTGCGTGAGGAACTGGCAAAGTACATCGCAAACAAACCTTGCTCCAGCTGCGGCGGTTCGCGTCTTCGTGAAGAGGCGCGCCATGTGTTTATCGGCGATACCAATCTGCCGACTGTGTGTGAAATGAGCATCCACGAAGCGCTGAGCTTCTTTGCCAATCTGGTGCTTTCCGGCCAGCGCGCGCAGATTGCTGACAAGGTGTTGAAAGAGATCCATGACCGCCTGAGTTTCCTGGTCAACGTCGGCCTGAACTACCTCAACCTGTCCCGCAGTGCCGATACCCTTTCCGGGGGCGAAGCGCAGCGTATCCGTCTGGCCAGCCAAATTGGTGCGGGTCTGGTTGGTGTCATGTACGTGCTGGATGAGCCGTCGATCGGCCTCCACCAGCGCGACAATGAACGCCTGCTGGGCACCCTTGAACACCTGCGTAATCTCGGCAATACCGTGCTGGTGGTTGAACACGACGAAGACGCTATCCGAGCCGCCGACCATATTATCGATATCGGCCCTGGTGCCGGTGTGCATGGCGGCTATGTTGTCGCAGAAGGCACCTACGAAGAGATCATCAAAAATCCGGACTCGCTGACAGGCCAGTATCTCAGTGGGAAAAAGGCGATTGAGATCCCGGCCAAACGCCTTCCCTACGACAAAAAACGGGTCGTAAAACTGAAGGGGGCGACCGGCAACAACCTGCAGAATGTTAACCTGACACTGCCTGTTGGCTTGTTTACCTGTGTTACCGGCGTATCCGGTTCAGGTAAATCGACCCTGATTAACGACACTTTCTTCAAGATCGCCCACCAGCGACTGAATGGCGCGACCACGGGAGAGCCAGCACCGTTTAAGGATATCGACGGACTGGGGCATTTCGATAAAGTCATCGACATTGACCAAAGCCCGATTGGCCGCACACCACGCTCCAACCCTGCGACTTACACTGGTATTTTTACGCCAATCCGTGAACTGTTTGCGGGTACCCAGGAAGCCCGCTCCCGTGGCTACAAGGTGGGACGTTTCAGCTTCAACGTGAAAGGCGGCCGCTGCGAAGCCTGTCAGGGCGACGGTGTTATCAAGGTTGAAATGCACTTCCTGCCGGATGTCTACGTACCGTGTGATGTCTGTAAAGGCAAACGCTACAACCGTGAAACGCTTGAGATCCGCTACAAAGGCAAAACCATCGATGAAGTCCTTGAGATGACGGTGGAAGATGCCCGCGAATTTTTTGATGCGGTACCGGCCATTGCCCGTAAACTGCAAACCCTGATGGATGTGGGTCTTTCCTATATCCGTTTGGGACAGGCGGCAACCACACTGTCAGGCGGCGAAGCACAACGGGTTAAACTGGCTCGTGAGCTTTCCAAGCGTGACACGGGCAAAACCCTGTACATCCTTGACGAACCTACCACTGGCCTGCACTTCCACGATATTCAGCAATTGCTGACCGTGCTTCACAGGCTGCGCGATCACGGCAATACCATTGTGGTGATCGAACACAATCTGGATGTGATTAAAACCGCAGACTGGATTGTGGATCTAGGCCCTGAAGGCGGCAGCGGCGGCGGTATGATTATCGCCGAAGGTACGCCGGAGGATGTGGCGCTGGTTGAAGGCTCACACACGGCAAGGTTCTTGAAACCCCTACTGAAAAAAGCGGCTTCATGAGCAGAAAGTTAAGGCAATTACTGCCACACTGACCATTATGCAATCTTCAATATTGACTGATATCTGGCCATCCCGTGTGGCCAGAAAACCCTTACTCAAGCCGGTGCTCCTGTCACTGGCTGCTTTGTTTTTGTTCTGTCTGCCACTCAGCCAAATTGTGCTGGCATTTTCCGGTATCCGCCATCCTGCAGTATCACTCAGCCTGCTGCTTATCATCGCGACGGTCTGTTTCGGTGGCTGGGAAATTGCGCGGCAAAACCGCGTCAGTGTCACAACCACCACAGGCTGGATGGCCATCAGCACCTTGCTGCTGTGCTTACCTTCTTTCTATCTCCATGCCGATACCAGCGCAGCGCTTTGGTACGCAGGGGGAGCGCTACTGGTATTGTTGCTGTTTTTCACCCTGCAACAATTCAGTTTCAACCACTTCCAGCGCCAGTACCTGCTGTTGCTTCCTCTACTGGCCGGCTGGCTGGTTGCGCTGCCAATACTGATAGCCAGTATCATACCAAGCCTGAGCGATATCCTGTCGGCAGAAATACGTCGAGATACTGCAGCCATCATTTTGATGACGTCGATGACACTGTCGGCTTACCTTTTAGCGCGGACCAAGGTGTACAAACGTAACTGGTTGCCGGTTCATGGTGTGCTCATTGCAACGCCGCTGGTCATGGTCTTCGCCCTGCTCCAGATGCACTCTGCCTGGCTGGTGACTGTCATTCTGGCACTGATCCTGTTTGCGCAGCCTTTCCTGTTCCGCTACTGCAGAAAGCTCCATCATGGCCTTTGGAATCTGTCCGTCATGAGTGGCTTTGTCTTGGTCTGGCTGTATCAGGGATTACCTGAGGCCGCACTACTTTCCCCGCGTTACAGCGAATCAGTGCAAGCTGTGATTACCCAGACGTGGCAGCTGCTGGGTAGCGCCCAGTTTGAAGGCGTGGGACTGGGCCAACTGGCGACTGCACAGCTGCTGTATGGTGTTGGGCATCAAGATGTACTCCCCGTCATTGCCCCTTACCCAAGTTGGTTGCTTGGCATGTTGGCGCAAGGCGGCATTGCATACTGGCTTGGGTTTGGTGTGCTATTCGCAGTGACATTCAAGCGACTGACAGAAGCGCCAAATGGGACACGCATGATGCTGTTCGCTATCTTGTTGCCATCCCTGATAGGCATGTTGCTGACCGCTTACACCGCGGTCAATCCGGTGCTGGCCGTTTTGTTTATCGTCTTGCTTTATTGGGTGGATAATCTGACTGCGCGCTATCAAAGGGTTGCCTTTGCGTACGGCAGAACACTCAGACTGGCAACCTATGCTGTGTTGACCCTATCAACCCTTACCGTCTTCTCTTCGGTATACCTTGGAGAGCAAGCATTGCGCACACACCAGATCCGTGGCATCAAACTGGCGCAATACGAACTGCATCCCTGGTGGCATTCGTTCTACCGCGATGAAATTGGAAAACGGGCATTTTTCGACAGTGTTGAAAAGCGCGATAGCCAGGCACAGGAAGCCTACCTGCGCGACCAGATCCGCCTGCTGGCAAGAAAGCCAAGTGCCGATAAATACCAAACCCTGATTGAACTCGCTGTGCTTACCGATAACCGAGCCATCGCGCGGCAGATCAGTGAAGAAGCAACGCTGTTATTTCCAGACCAGCGCTTTGAACCAAGCTTTACCCTGCCTCAGTGACAAAAAAACGCCCAAGCGGGCGTTTTTTCTCTCCAGCTTCCGTGTTATTTCAACACATCACTCAGGGCTTTCGCACACAAGGCGACATTCTCACGTTTCGCGGCATAACCCATCAGGCCGATGCGCCAGGCCTTGCCTGCCAATGTGCCTAGACCGGCGCCAATTTCCAGGTTGTAGTCGTTAAGCAGGCGCGCGCGCACCGCCGCATCATCCACTCCTTCCGGTACCGCAACAGCATTGAGTTGCGGTAAACGGTAAGCTTCTTCAACCAGGAACTGGATACCCAGTGCTTCCAATTCGGCCTTGAGCAAGTTGTGCATGTCACGGTGACGCTGCCAGGCGTTTTCCAGTCCCTCTTCCTTCAGCATCAGCAGGGATTCATGCAGGGCATACAAGCTGTTGACCGGCGCTGTGTGGTGATAACTGCGTTTGCCCTCGCCACTCCAGTACGCTAACACCAGACTTTGATCCAAAAACCAGCTTTGCACTTTTCCGCTGCGCTGCTGCATTTTTTCCACCGCACGAGATGAGAATGTCACGGGCGAAAGTCCTGGCACACACGATAGGCATTTCTGCGAACCTGAATAGACCGCATCCAATTGCCATTCATCCACCAGCAAAGGCACACCGCCAAGGGAAGTGACCGCATCCACAATCGTCAGACAACCATGCTCACGCGCCAGCGCTGCCAGCATTTTCGCATCACTGAGCGCACCGGTAGAGGTTTCAGCATGCACAAATGCCAACACCGACGCTTCTGGATGAGCATTAAGTGCCGCTTCTACCTTGGCCGGGTCGACTGGCTTGCCCCACTCATCATCGACCATTACTGCCGTCGCACCACAGCGCTCAACATTCTCACGCATCCGATCACCAAACACACCATTGCGGCAGACAATCACAGTCTCGCCCGGCTCAATCAGGTTCACGAAGCAGGTTTCCATCCCAGCACTTCCCGGCGCAGAAACGGCGATGGTAAAAGGGTTTTCCGTCTGGAAGGCATACTGCAGCAAGGCTTTGACTTCATCCATCATCGCCACAAACAGCGGATCCAAATGACCGATTGTCGGTTGGGCCAGCGCCTGCAGGACACGCGGTGAGACATCCGAGGGGCCAGGGCCCATCAAAGTACGTTGTGGTGGGATAAAGCGGGATATTGTCATTGTTGTCTCTCCATCAGCCTTTTGTTCCCTTTACGTTAACACCGGATAGCACTGACTAAAATGCCACCATTGGATAATCCCAAGCCCAATCAAGGAAAATGGCACTTTCAGAAAAATATTCGCCGCATGCGCGTAATCTGTCGTTGACAACAAGGTTACAAACAATTATCAATAGAGAGCAATTTTTACGCAGCCAACTGCGTAGAGACAGAAGAGGCGCGTCAACCAGGCAGTCACATTGCGGAGCCCCAACTCCAATGCAGTGTGATCAGGGGGTTAGACGCCGAGACTAGACCAGACCTTGGGGGCTGGCTTGTCGGTCTGGGAGGTTGAATCCTTCGGATTGTCATCTCACTTGAGGTGGAGCGCTTCTGGAGAAAATCCTTTCTTCCAAACCCGCACTCTATCTCGTTCTGTCTCCCAATTTACTATCTAGGACAACTCCATTCGCGATTATGGGAGGTGAAGGGAAGTGAACGCATTAAATGTCGCAAAATTTGGCGGCACGAGTGTAGCCGACTACGCAGCTATGTCTAACTGTGCTTCGGTGATTAAAGGGAATTTGGACACTCGACTGGTAGTGATCAGCGCCTGCTCTGGCGTGACCAATTTACTGGTTGAACTGGCTAACGGCGTTAGCCAGGAAAGACAGCAGGATGTGCTGGCAACTCTGAGCGATATCCATTTCAGCATTTTGGCACAGCTTCCTGAAGCACCTGAAGTCGCCGCCGCTGTGAATGGCATTCTTGATGAAGTCGCGACACTCTCTGCGATTGCACAAACTTCTCCTTCAGATCAAGTTACCGATAATCTGGTTGCCTGCGGCGAACTGATGTCGACCCATATTTTCACTCATCTGCTTAATGACAAAGGCATTGATGCTGTGCGTATCGACGTGCGTGACGTCCTGAAAACAGATGGTGTGTTTGGCAAAGCCGCACCGGATTTGATTGAAACGGCATTCCATGCAGAAGCTGTTTTGTCTCCCCTGTTTAAAAAGCACATCGTTGTCACCCAGGGCTTTATCGGCTCTGATGCGCAGGGCAACACCACCACACTGGGGCGTGGCGGCAGCGATTACAGCGCAGCACTGCTGGCAGAGGCAGTAAAGGCTACCTCGTTAGAGATTTGGACCGACGTACCGGGAATCTACAGCACTGACCCACGCGTGGCGCCAGCTGCAAGTCCGATTGATGAGATCAGCTTCAGCGAAGCGTCTGAAATGGCAAACTTCGGCGCCAAGATCTTGCACCCGGCGACCCTGATCCCGGCCATGCGCCACGATATTCCCGTGTTTGTCGGCTCATCCAAAGCACCGGAAAAGGGTGGCACCTGGATACGTCGCCATGCGGAAAATTCGCCGCTATTTCGCGCCCTCGCCCTGCGTTGCAATCAAACAATGGTGACCCTGACCAGCTTGAATATGTTCCACGCTTACGGCTTTCTGGCTGAAGTGTTTAACATTCTGGCCAAGCACAAGGTATCGGTCGACCTTATCACCACGTCAGAAGTGAGCGTGTCCCTGACACTGGATCAGACAAACACCAAAGGCGGTGCCCCTAAATTGCCGGAAGCCGCGGAGCAGGAATTGGCTGAGCTGTGTAAAGTGACCGTAGAGCAGGATATGTGTCTGGTGGCCTTGATTGGCAACCATATGGGTGAATCACGCGGCTCTGCAGCCAAGATCTTTGGTGCACTGGAAGATTACAACCTGCGCATGATTTGTTACGGCGCCAGCAACCACAACCTCTGCTTCCTGACCAGTACGGCAGATTCACAGAATGTGGTGCGGGCACTGCACAAAGAGTTGTTTGAATAATCCCAGTAGCTTGCGAATAAAAAAGGGCGCTCTGAGCGCCCTTTCAGTTTCTGCCAGTTAGCCGTTAAGATTTGGCCCTAGCCATTTCTCTGCTTCGATCAGATCCCAGCCTTTACGATCGGCATAACTGTCACGCTGATCTTCCTGGATCTGCGCTACCGCAAAGTAGCGCGATTCTGGATGGGAGAAATACCAGCCAGATACCGAAGCACCCGGCCACATCGCATAACTGGTGGTCAGTGACATACCAATGGTTTCCTCTACGTTGAGAAGCTCCCATAAGCAGCCTTTCTCAGTATGTTCAGGACAGGCAGGATAGCCCGGCGCCGGACGGATACCCTGATACTTTTCACGGATCAATTCATCGTTCGACAGACTTTCATCCGCTGCATAGCCCCAGATTTCCTTGCGTACCCGCTCATGCAGATACTCGGCAAAAGCTTCCGCCAAACGGTCAGCCACCGCCTGGATCATAATGGCGTTGTAATCGTCACCCTGCGCCTTATACGCATCCGCCAGTTCACGCTCTCCAATCCCTCCGGTGACAGCAAACGCACCAATCCAGTCTTTCTTACCGCTCTCTTTCGGCGCGATGTAGTCAGACAAACAGTAGTTAAAGCCTTTTGGCTTCTCAGTTTGCTGACGCAGGTTGTGGAGCACTTTCGCAACCTGGGTACGGGACTCATCGGTATAGACTTCAATGTCATCACCAATGCTGGCTGCCGGGTAAAGAGCGCATATGCCGCTGGCTTTCATCAGACCCTCACGCTCAACGCGGTCTAAGAGGTCGTTGGCATCCTTGAACAAACGCTTGGCTTCCTCACCAACCTCTTCATGCTCAAGGATCGCCGGGTATTTGCCAACCAGTGACCAAGTCATAAAAAATGGCGTCCAATCGATGTAGTTGCGCAGAGTAGCGACATCAAAGTCTTCGAATACATGCACACCCGGTTTGGCAGGTGCTGGCGGCGTGTAAGCATCCCAGTCAATTGCCACCTTATTGGCACGTGCCTGCTCAAGGGTCACCGGCTTGGTACGTGGGCGTTTACGTGCATGCTGCTCACGCACAATTTCATAATCTGCCTGCAGCTTTTCAACAAACGCCGGCTTAAGGGTTTCAGACAACAGGGACGAACAAACCCCGACTGCTCGGGAAGCGTTATTCACGTACACCACCGGCTGGTTGTAATTCTGCTCGATTTTCACTGCGGTGTGAGCTTTGGAGGTGGTGGCACCGCCGATCAACAACGGCAAGTCAAAGCCAAGACGCTCCATCTCTTTCGCGACATGCACCATCTCATCCAGCGAAGGGGTGATCAGCCCCGACAAGCCGATGATGTCAACGTTCTCTTCCTTGGCGACCTTAAGGATCTTCTCGCAAGGTACCATCACACCAAGGTCAATAATTTCGTAGTTATTACATTGCAATACCACACCGACAATGTTCTTACCGATGTCATGCACATCGCCTTTTACCGTTGCCAGCAGGATCTTACCGTTGGTGGAGCCCGCCTGTTTTTCGGCGTTGATAAATGGCTCAAGGTGCGCCACGGCCTGCTTCATCACACGGGCAGATTTCACTACCTGTGGCAGGAACATTTTGCCTTCACCAAACAGGTCACCAACCACGTTCATGCCGTCCATCAGCGGCCCTTCGATCACTTCAAGCGGTTTGGAGGCATTAATGCGGGCTTCTTCTGTATCTTCAACGATGAACTCGGTAATACCTTTGACCAGTGCATGCTCAAGGCGTTTTTCTACCGGCCAGCTGCGCCATTCCAGCGCAGAATCGTCCTCTTCCTTACCCACGGCGTTTTCGCGGTAAGCTTCGGCAATTTCCAGCAGACGCTCTGTCGCATCGTCACGACGGTTCAACACCACATCTTCCACCGCTTCACGCAGCTTCTCTGGCACGTTGTCGTATATCTCCAGCTGACCAGCATTGACGATGCCCATGTCCATGCCGTTCTTGAAACAGTGGTAGAGGAAAACTGCGTGAATGGCTTCGCGCACGTAGTTATTGCCGCGGAACGAGAAGGAAACGTTCGACACACCACCGGAGATCATCGCATAAGGCAGGTCGCGCTTGATGTCTGCTACCGCATCAATGAAGTCGACGGCGTAGTTGTTGTGCTCATCAATGCCGGTCGCAACGGCAAAGATGTTGGGGTCAAAAATAATGTCTTCCGGCGGGAAGCCCACTTCATCGACCAGAATGCGGTAAGCGTTGGTACAGATTTCCAGCTTGCGCTCTCGGGTATCCGCCTGTCCGACTTCATCAAACGCCATCACAATCACCGCTGCGCCATAGCGGCGAATAAGCTTGGCCTGCTCAACGAACTTCTCTTTGCCTTCTTTAAGCGAGATGGAGTTAACAATCCCCTTGCCCTGAATGCATTTAAGGCCAGCTTCGATCACTTCCCATTTGGATGAGTCGACCATGATGGGCACTTTGGAAATCTCAGGCTCTGAAGCACACAGGTTGAGAAAACGTACCATGCACGCTTCAGCATCCAGCATGCCTTCATCCATGTTGATATCGATGATCTGGGCACCGTTTTCTACCTGTTGACGCGCAACTTCCAGTGCTTCGTCGTACTGTTCTTCTTTGATAAGGCGCTTGAAGCGCGCAGAGCCAGTAACGTTGGTGCGCTCCCCGACGTTCACAAACAGGGTATCTTTTTCGATGGTCAACGGCTCAAGGCCAGATAAACGGCAGGCAATGGCGATATCCGGCAATCTGCGTGGCGTAATGCTTTTCGTCACTTCATACATGTGACGGATGTGCTCAGGCGTAGTACCACAACAGCCGCCAATCAGGTTCAAAAAGCCGCTTTGCGCCCACTCTTTGACGTGCTCCGCCATCTCCTCCGGGGAAAGATCGTATTCACCAAACGCATTGGGAAGACCGGCATTTGGGTGCGCCGACACATAGCTTTCAGAGATGCGAGACAGCTCTTCGACATACGGACGCAGCTCATCTGGGCCCAGTGCGCAGTTAAGGCCAAAAGAGATGGGGTTTACATGACGAAGCGAGTTGTAGAAGGCTTCCGTTGTCTGGCCAGACAGAGTGCGGCCTGAGGCGTCAGTAATGGTGCCGGAAATCATCACTGGCAGTGAGAAGCCAAGCTCTTCGAATACCGAATCCACAGCAAAAGCACAGGCTTTGGCGTTCAAGGTATCAAAGATGGTTTCAATCAGGATCAGATCCGCACCGCCTTTGATCAGGGCGCGTGTGGATTCGGAGTAGGCGGTCACCAGCTCATCAAAGCTGACGTTGCGGTAGCCTGGGTCATTAACGTCAGGGGAAATCGAGCAAGTGCGGTTGGTCGGGCCAAGCACTCCGGCAACAAAGCGCGGTTTCGTCGGCTCTTTTGCCGTCCACTCATCAGCCACTTCACGCGCCAGCTTGGCGGCTGCAAAGTTTATCTCTTCGCTCAGGCTTTCCATGTCGTAATCAGCCATGGCAATGGTGGTGGCATTGAAGGTATTGGTCTCTAGAATATCGGCACCGGCTTCCAGATACTCTGCGTGGATCGTTTTGATCGTCTCCGGTTGTGTCAGCACCAATAGATCGTTATTGCCTTTTAAGTCGCTTGGCCAGTCGGCAAAGCGCTCACCACGGTAATCCTTCTCTTCAAGCTTGTAGCTCTGGATCATGGTGCCCATGCCACCATCGATGATCAGAATGCGCTCTGCCAAGAGTTTTTCGAGTTTTTCCTTACTGCTCACAACCACAGATCCTTCTTCTATTTTCCTTTCCCGGCCTCGGATAATCCGCTTCCAAAGCACTCAACCGATCGGGTATTGAAGCATAGTATCACACACCAAATGGAAATCTAGACGTCCAATAGTGCACACATGACCCCATGACCTCCGTGATGACTCAGATTTGTTGTAGTTTTATTCTTCGCTTGGATTTATATTTTCTTACATATTTCCCAAGATTAACTCACAGACTAAAACGGGGTCATCGATGACCGTCTATACAACACTTTGCTTTCTCGCCGCGGCAGCGATGCTTATTGCCTTTATCAACAGCAAGATAGGGCAAATGCAAACCACCATTGCCATCACTGCTGGTGCACTTATCCTCTCGCTTATCATTGTTATATCCGGTCATAACAACTGGTTTCATCTCAAAGAATTTGCCGCGACAACCCTAAACGAAGTCCACTTTGATGACTTCCTGCTTAAAGGGGTTTTAGGCTTTTTGCTGTTTGCGGGCGCTTTGGGCGTCAAATTGCCTCATCTTGAAGATCAAAAGTGGGAAATTACTATCCTAGCGATGGGTGCGACGATCGTCTCCACCATTTTTATCGGCGGCATCACATGGCTGTTCTTTCAGCTTATCGGTATCCCCTTTGCGTTGATTTACTGCATGCTCTTTGGCGCACTGATCTCGCCTACCGACCCGATAGCCGTATTAGCAATCGTTAAAAAGCTCAATGCCCCTAAACGGATATCGACCCAGATTGAGGGCGAGTCACTGTTCAACGACGGTTTCGGCCTGGTGATTTTTATTACCCTCTTTACGGTTGCATTCGGCACTGAAGAACCAACGGTTCTAAGTGTGGCTGAACTGTTTCTCCATGAAGCCGTCGGCGGTATCATATACGGATTTATTCTGGGTTTGTTGTTCCACTACCTAATCAGTAACACCGATGACCACTCGATGGAGCTGTTGCTGACATTGGGTATCCCGACAGCCGGCTATGTGTTTGCCAGCCTGATTGGGGTATCAGGCCCTCTGGCGATGGTGGTAGCCGGTATCATGATTGGTAACTGGACGCGCTATATTGGTTTTTCAAAGGAAAGTGAAGATCACCTTGACCACTTCTGGGAGTTGGTGGATGAATTCCTGAATGGTGTACTGTTCCTGCTGATCGGTCTTAGCATGCTGACATTTTCTTTCCACAAAGAAGATTGGATCATCATGGTATTTGCGATACCAGCAGTGTTGCTAGCCCGCTACCTCAGCGTGCGCCTCTGTTATGTCGGCTTTAACCGCTATCGCGAATACAACCCATACTCAGTCCGTATCCTGACCTGGGGTGGATTGCGTGGCGGTCTGGCAATCGCGATGGCAATGGCCGTGCCGGCAGGCTATATGATTGTGCCGGAGAAAAATATTGATGTGCGGG
This sequence comes from Enterovibrio paralichthyis, assembly GCF_019209835.1. Classification (NCBI taxonomy): domain Bacteria; kingdom Pseudomonadati; phylum Pseudomonadota; class Gammaproteobacteria; order Vibrionales; family Vibrionaceae; genus Enterovibrio; species Enterovibrio paralichthyis. The sequence continues at coordinate 301,391 of NZ_JAHUTS010000005.1, forward strand.
AAATCATTCTGGTGATGACCTATGCCGTAGTCGTATTCTCAATCCTTGTTCAGGGCTCGACCATCACTAAAATGATAGAAAAATCCAAAGTGGCTGAACGGGATATGGAAATTAAACCTCAAAGCTATAAAGAAGCGGAAAAACAGGTACAAGCTCCTCAGAAATAACAAGTAACCGCTGGATTTAAATGATAAAAAAGCCTGCAGATGCAGGCTTTTTTATTAGTCGTCTTTCGTGAATGCCGACTCGGAAAAGTGATCCAAATCGTATGGCGTTTGCTGGTAAACACAATAGTTAAGCCAATTGGCGAACAGAAGGTGGCCGTGGCTCCGCCAGCTCACGTACGGCTCTTGGGTCGGGTCATCATCCGGATAGTAGTTCATCGGCACAGCAGGCTCCATCCCTTCCCCCACATCACGCACATACTCCTGATGTAAGGTATGCGAATCATATTCCGGGTGTCCGGTAACAAAAACATTTCGCTTGTCTTTGGTCGCGGCAAGATACGTCCCCGCGATATCTGAAGTCGCAAGGATATCGAGATCGGTGTGATCAGCCAAAAACTGGGGCGAAAAATCCGCATAACGGGAATGTGGCGCCAGGAAAGAATCATCGAATCCGCGCAAAATCGGGTTATGGCTCAAGTCCTTATTTATCTTGTGACGATACACACCGGACAGCTTTTCCTTCCGCGTCTTCTTCGGTAAATCATACAACAGCTTCAACCCGGCCTGGGCAGCCCAACACACGTAGAGCGTCGATGTCACATGCTCTTTGGCCCAAGTCATAATGTCCTGTAAGTGATCCCAGTAAATGACATCCTCAAACTGCACCAGTCCCAATGGCGCACCGGTAACTATCAGTCCGTCAAAGTTGCGGTTGCGAATGCCCTGAAATTGGCGATAAAAGGTGTCGAGATGCTCGGTGGGAGTGTTCTTGCTAGGCCGGTCATCGATGCGCAACAGCTCCACATCCACTTGCAAAGGACTGTTGGATAACAAACGCATAAATTGAGTTTCTGTCTCAATCTTTTTGGGCATCAGGTTAAGGAGAAGCACCTTAAGTGGACGGATATTCTGGCTCTCTGCACGGGTTTCCGACATCACAAAGATGTTTTCCTGACGTAATGTACTTGCCGCGGGCAACAGATCAGGAATTTTAATTGGCATCTTAAAGCACTCCCTTCTTAAGATGTATAGACGTCTAGAATTCCATTAACCCTATACCAAGGAAGAGTCGCGTTCAAGAACAAATGTGAGATAGGTAAAAGAATGGATAAACGAAAAAACCCGCAGCGTTTCCGCTACGGGTTTGAAGAGGTGTCTGGCAGTGTCCTACTCTCACATGGGGAGACCCCACACTACCATCGGCGCTACAACGTTTCACTACTGAGTTCGGTATGGGATCAGGTGGTACCATTGCGCTATGGCCGCCAGACAAATTTTTAAAATCTGGTGCTGATACCCAGATTCGAACTGGGGACCTCACCCTTACCAAGGGTGCGCTCTACCAACTGAGCTATATCAGCAAAATTGTTATCCAAGTGAAGTCTTACGTTAACTGCTTCATTAGGATGAAATTGAAGCCTGGCGATGTCCTACTCTCACATGGGGAGACCCCACACTACCATCGGCGCTGTTACGTTTCACTACTGAGTTCGGCATGGGATCAGGTGGGTCCATAACGCTATGGTCGCCAAACAAATTCTTTTTTACTTTCAGTTTTTCAAAAACTGAAGGCAAAAGTAATCTGGGAAAGCTGTGTTTTGTTCTTAGTTCTCAGTACACATTCAATGTTCTTTTCGAGTCCGTCAAAACCCCTTGGGTGTTGTATGGTTAAGCCTCACGGGCAATTAGTACAGGTTAGCTCAACGCCTCACAGCGCTTACACACCCTGCCTATCTACGTCGTAGTCTCCAACAACCCTTTAGAGAGCTTATAGCTCTAGGGATGACTCATCTTGAGGCTCGCTTCCCGCTTAGATGCTTTCAGCGGTTATCGATTCCGAACTTAGCTACCGGGCA
>NZ_JAHUTS010000050.1:0-7405 GCF_019209835.1 Enterovibrio paralichthyis
AATTGACTGTGCCGATAACTCCGAAGAGTTTCGTTTGGTCACTCAGTTCGTTGATAAATCTTTTTGTCTATCAATGACGAGTGCCCACACAGATTGCATTGGTCAAATTGTTAAAGAACGTTGACTTGGTTCGCTTGCTTCGTGAGCCGCTTGCCGTGTCGATGAGGCGCATTATAGAGAGTTCGATCACGTTGGCAATAGCCAATTTCAATTAATTTCAAAAAATCACACCAAACGAACGAATTTCAAGCGAAAAGCTCAAAATCGTATAATTAGACACCTATTTTATCGCTTAATCCGCCAGTATTCTGCATAGCGGCACATGAATTTCACACTAAAGCACACGAAAGCTCAGCTCTTCATAAATCCAAATATGCCTTTGAAGCAAGCCTTCTGGCCAGTCAACACGCAAATAGCGCGTACACTTCTCTGGAAAATCAGCATTTATTCCAGACTTGAGTAATTTCCTAAACAAACTCTCTTTATATACAAAAAAGCCCTGCTCATAGTTCGCAGGGCTTTTTACGCAATTTTCCCGCTATCTATATAGAGGAGAAAAACGCACTCAATCAGGTAGACAGCTTTCAGGTTCAGCATTTAACTTTTCTCCCCGGACTGCTGCCACTTTAAACTCCGGAATTTTGGCGTGTGGATCGGTCGCGGTGGTTGTCAATCGGTTAACCGGCGATTCGACAAAGTGGAAAGGGATAAATACAACCCCCTGCTGCATCCGTTTAGTCACGAACGCCGCTATTTCTATTTCGCCGCGCCTTGTGGTCACCTTCAGCATATCGCCATTCCCAATGCCCAACGCTTCTGCATCTGCCACGCTGATCATGGCTCTTGGCCCGGCCAGCTTATTCAGCCCCGCCGTTTTGCGGGTCATGGTACCGGTATGGAATTGCTCCAACACGCGCCCAGTAGTCAGCACCAAAGGATATTCATCGTCAGGTAACTCGGCAGCATAACGGAAGGGAATCGCTTCCATTTGCCCTTTCCCACGTGTGAACTGCATTTGGTGCATGATGCGGGTTCCGGCAGGGTTATGTTTACTGCTCGGCCATTGCACCCCATCCCGAGAGATATTGTCCCATTTCAAACCGGCATATTGTGGGGTGACGCGGGCAATTTCATTGGTGATGTCGGAGACATGCTGATATTGCCAACCACCGCCCATGGCATTGGCGATATCCTGGATAATTCGCCAGTCCTCCCTTGCTTCGCCGGGTGGCTGCACCGCAGGCTTGATCCGCTGCACGCGCCTTTCAGTGTTGGTGAAGTGCCCTTCTTTTTCAGCAAAGGAAAAGGATGGCAATACTACATCCGCATACTGCGCGGTTTCTGTAAGGAATATGTCCTGCACTGCGATCGACAGAGAATTTATGGCGGTGGTCGCGCTGGCGCTGCGCTTGCCAGGCATCGTGGTTTTTCACATCGACTGAACAGGTAAAGGTTTGCTCTGCATGATACTCAGTAGCATAGTCGCGCAAATCACAGGCAGTGTTGGCCTGACAGTCACATTCCAGACAACGCGCAGCCTCAGCAATCGCATCTGCGCTTTCAAAGCCCAACTCAACTTCCGCAAAGCTTTGCTCCCTTTGCGCACGGGTCAGCTCGGGCATGATACTGCGCGCCTTTTTGGGATAAGCAGAAAAATGGCAGGGATCGACATGCTTAAGGGAAGGCTCTTTACGCGAGTTAAAGGGTAAGCGCGGCACGTTTTCCATGTCGCCATTCAGAAAGCGGTCAATCGCCTGTGCCACAATGCGTCCATCCGCAACCGCCTCCACTGCCGTTGCAGGCCCACGGCGAAAATCCCCGATACTGAAAATGTTGCCTTTACCTGAGTGCAGGGTATTAGGGTCGACATCCGCTGTGTTCCAGCGTGTCAGGGGAAAAGTGACACTATCCCCGTCCAGAAAACTGAGATCGGCCTGTTGGGAAACCGCAGCAATCAGCGTAATGATCGGACATGATACGGTTCAGTGCATCACTGCGATGTGTAGCAAGCGCTTCACTATGGGGGGGGTTACGTTCAAACCTTCGTATACTTTCAGCTCACAGGCGCGGCGATTGCCCTCCCCTCAACCTCGACCTCGACCACGCAAAGATCGCAGGCAATCTTCTCGCCTGAGCGGTTAAGCCCACAAAGCGACGGTATTTGTTCACCACACACCTTGGCAACATCGAGCAGCGTCTGCCCTGCTTCCGCAATCCGGAATTTCCCGTTGATGACGATTTGAATCATGCTCACTCCTGTCTGCCCCCAGTCAGCAAAAGCGTCCAAGCAAATCGCAGGCGCACATAAGAATATTGCGAAGGGGATCGATGTAGCCGCTGTTTCCTCCAGCTGGATTTGCGATAGAGCGCCAGGAATTTGAATAGCGGCCTTTTAATCCACAATATTAATGCGGATTAACACACAGGATTGTGACCAATGAACGATGAATGAGCTGATAAGGCCGGATAAATACGGATGGGCGTGGTAACACCGGTATGCATCAATAGATAAAGTTTGGCGGGAAATTGGTAGAGCCCAGATACAACAAAGCCCCAATCTTTCGATTGAGGCTTTGTCATGAAATTGGTGCCCGGGGCCGGACTTGAACCGGCACAGTTATTCACCGGCGGATTTTGAATCCGCTGCGTCTACCAATTTCGCCACCCGGGCAAGTGCGAGCAATTATACGCAAGCGTTTGATTGACGCAAGCCTCTAATTCACAAATCCCTTCTGACCGTTTCTTTTTTCACCAAGATGCCCTTTTTAAAGCCTTCTGATGCGTTCAATGGCTGGCACAACGCTGGTAAACTAAACACCATCATCATTTCTAGGACAGGTAAATGGCTCAATCTTCCACTCCGATGAGCGTACCCAAGGGCGCAGGATTTTTCCGCCGCATGGGCGCATGGCTCTATGATTTTCTGGTTTTGATCGCAGTTGAAATGCTGGCGATTGCTTTGGTTGTCGGCGGTATTGCGGTAGCAATGCAAATGGGACTTTCTATGGAAGGTTATGTCGATGTGGGCGACTACCTCACCCGCAATCCTGCCGTCAGCCCATTCTTCTCACTGTTTGTCTTTGCCGTTGCCGCCGCTTTCTACGGCTACTTCTGGACCCACGGCGGCCAGACTGTCGGCATGAAGGCGTGGAAGTTGAAGATGGTCAGCGAATTCGGTGGCGATATCTCTTTCACCCAATCACTGGTTCGCATGGCGACCGCCTGTCTGGGGTTGGGGAATCTGCTGGCACTGTTCGATAGCAACAACCGCGCGTTTCAGGATCACTTCGCACACTGCCAGGTTGTGAAAATCGAAAAATAACACGCAGTAAAAAGGGAGCATTTCGCTCCCTTTTTTGTTTCTTTCTGCGCTTAGAGTTTGCGGTTCAGCAGATACAGCGTCACCACAATAAACGCGAGACTCGGTGCCACTGCCCCGACAAATGGCGGCAATTTATAGACCAGGGTCATCGGCCCGAACACTTCGTTGGAAATATAGAAGGCAAAACCAAAGATAACGCCTGACAGCACGCGCGCGCCCATAGTGACAGAACGTAGCGGCCCGAACACGAAGCTCAATGCCAGCAACATCATCACGCCGATAGACAGCGGCTGTAGCACTTTACGCCAGAAAGCCAGTTCATAGCGCGAGGCATCCTGGTCTGATGCCTTGAGGTATTCCACGTAGTTGTAAACGCCGCTCAGCGACAGCTCTTCCGGTTTCACGGTCACTATCGCCAGCTTCTCTGGTGTCAGAGTGGTTTTCCAAGCCAGTTGCGCTTCTTTGGACTCAGTGATTTTGGTCGGGTCATCGAAGTAGGTGATGGTCACATCGTTCAACATCCAGCTGTCTTTATCCAGATAGCTCGCATCAGCCGCAAACACCTGTGAAGTCAGCTTCTGCTTGTCATCAAACTTCCAGATATTTACACCGGTCAGGGATTCTTTCTGATCCGTACGGGCAATGTAAATGAAATCAGCACCGTCTTTGGCCCACACCCCGCGCCGCACTGACATCACACTGCCGCCGGACTTGGCGTAGGCACGCAATTCACGTGCCGATTTCTGCGCCTCCGGTGCGCCCCACTGGCCCAGAGCCAGCACCATCAGCATCAATGGCATCGCCGTTTTCAGTACAGACAGGCCAATATCCAGCTTGGAAAAGCCGGCCGCCTGCATCACCACCAGTTCAGAGCTGGAAGCCAGGGTTCCGAGACCAATCAGCGCGCCGAGCAGTACCGCCATCGGAAAGAACATTTCCACGTCGCGGGGCATACTCAGCAACACAAACTGCGCGGCTTTCATAATGGTGTAGGTGCCCTCACCCACTGAGCGAAGCTGCTCAACGAACTTGATGATGGCAGAAAGCCCTACCAGCGTCGCCAAACAGAGCGCAGTGGTCGCGATAATGGTGCGACCAATATAAAAGTCGAGGATCTTAAACATCAGGCCGCTCTCCGCAGTCGATATTTGAGTTTACGCATTGGCAAGCTGTCCCAGCTGATAAGTACGATAGCCACCAGCAGCGCCAGTATGTTCACGCTCCAAAGGCCGATTTCCGGCGGTAAGTCCCCTTCTTCCAACGCTGATTTGGCAGCACTGATGGCCAGGAAGTAAGCCAGGTAAATCAACACCGCCGGGAACAGTTTGGCAAAGCGTCCCTGTCGCGGGTTAACAGAAGAAAGCGGCACCACAATCATGGTCATCAACGGAATACACAGCACCATCGAAATGCGCCACTGCAATTCCGCCTGCGCGCGCGGCGCTGACTCATTCAACAGCTTATGCGTCGGTACTGCATCCCAATCGCGGTGACGCTGACGCACCTTACGCTGGCCAATGAGTACCTGATAGTTTTCGTAGTCTGTCACTGTGTAATCAAGCATGGTCGGCACACCTTCATAGCGGATGCCGTCCGCCAGATCGAGCACCTGTCTGCCATCCGGTAACTCTGAGATATAGCCTTTTTCAGCCACGACCACATTCGGGCGCAAGGTGCCGCGCGGCACAGGCTGGGCAATAAAGACGTTGTGCAGGTCTTTGCCACTGCCGGTAATGTCATTCACATACACTACAGCCTGACCATCCGGCGTTGCCTGGATCTGCCCCTGAACCAGCAATTCAAGGCCGGAGTCCGCCTCTAGCTTTTCCATCACTTTGATTTCTTTATCATTCGCGATAGGCGTCAGCCATAAAGCATTCACTGCTGCAAACGCACCGGTAATGAGCGCCAGATACAGCGCAGCGCGGATCAGGAATTTGTTGCCGATACCGGTGGCATTCATCACCGTTATCTCACTTTCGGCATACAAACGGCCAAAAGTGATCAAGATGCCGATGTACAAGCTGAGCGGCAGCATGAGCATGCCCATGGATGGCATATAAAGGCTAACCAGCGTTAACACATCACCGCTCGGAATTGAGCCATCTGTAGCGTTAGCCAGCACACGGATAAATTTCTGGCTAAAAAAGACCAGAAACAGCACAAACAGCACCGCAAGTTGCGTTTTCACTGTTTCTCGGATCAAATACCGAACAATAATCACGGCGTTTTACCTTTAGAAAACTTGTTTTTTTACTCGAATCGCTATAGTTTTTCGGTAAATCAGTTATTTTTTAATCTTTCGGCCAGGTGTTGGCCTGCTTAAATATTGTTTACGTCGAACGCGAATTCGGGTTCCGATAAAGCGGGCATTATCCAACATTTAGCCTCACTTGTCTTTAGGATGTAGGAGTACGCATGGAGTTCAGTGTAAAAAGCGGGAGTCCCGAGAAACAGCGCAGTGCATGTATCGTAGTTGGCGTATTTGAACCGCGCCGCCTGTCACCTGTGGCAGAGCAACTCGATAAAATCAGCGATGGCTACATCAGCAGCCTGTTGCGTCGTGGGGATCTCGAGGGTAAGCCTGGCCAGATGCTACTGTTGCATCACGTTCCTAATGTACTGTCTGAGCGTGTGCTTCTGGTGGGGTGTGGTAAAGAGCGTGAACTGGGTGAACGCCAGTACAAAGAAATTATCAAAAACACCATCAACACCCTGAACGAAACTGGCTCAATGGAAGCCGTATGCTTCCTGACTGAATTGCACGTAAAAGGCCGCGACACTTACTGGAAAGTGCGTCAGGCAGTAGAGAGCACCAAAGACAGCCTCTACACTTTCAACCAGTTCAAGAGCGTGAAGCCGGAAACCCGTCGTCCATTGCGCAAGCTGGTATTCAACGTACCAACCCGCCGCGAGCTAAACTTGGGCGAGCGTGCGATTGCACATGGCCTGGCGGTCGCATCCGGCGTGAAAGCCTGTAAAGACCTCGGCAACATGCCACCGAACGTGGCAAACCCTGCGTACCTTGCTTCCCAAGCCCGCCGTCTGGCGGATGACTTTGCCAACGTCAGCACCAAGATCATTGGCGAGCAGGAAATGAAAGAGCTGGGCATGACCTCTTACCTGGCCGTCGGTCAGGGTTCGAAGAACGAATCCATGATGTCTGTCATCGAGTACAAAGGCCACCCAGATCCAGAAGCAAAACCTATCGTACTGGTCGGCAAAGGCCTGACCTTTGACGCGGGCGGCATCTCGCTGAAACCTGCCGCTAACATGGACGAAATGAAGTACGACATGTGTGGTGCAGCGTCAGTGTTCGGTGCAATGAAAGCGCTGGCGAAACTGGAACTGCCAATTAACGTGATTGGTGTGCTGGCAGGCTGTGAAAACATGCCAGATGGCGCGGCGTACCGCCCAGGCGACATCGTGACCACGATGTCAGGCCAAACCGTTGAAGTGTTGAACACGGATGCTGAAGGCCGTCTGGTACTTTGTGACGCCCTCACTTACGTTGAGCGCTACGAGCCAGAGTGTGTGATTGATGTGGCGACCCTGACAGGCGCTTGTATCGTGGCACTGAGCCATCACATCAGTGGATTGATTTCCAACCACAACCCACTGGCTCACGAAATCGTGAATGCGTCAGAGCAAGCGGGTGACCGTGCGTGGCGCCTGCCGATGACCGAAGAGTACCAAGAGCAGCTCAAGAGCCCGTTTGCTGATATGGCAAACATCGGTGGCCCTGGCGGCGGTACCATCACTGCAGGTTGTTTCCTGTCACGCTTTGCCAAGAAGTACAACTGGGCACACTTGGATGTGGCCGGTACTTCTTTCAAAGGCGGCGCAAACAAAGGTGCAACCGGTCGTCCGGTCCCATTGCTGGTCCAGTTCCTGCTGAACCGCTCTGGCCTTGAAGTTGCAGAATAAACCTGTACTGAAACATTAAGGAGGCCTCGGCCTAATGCCAGTCAGTTAAGCTGACTGGCTTTCTTTTTATTGGGGTATTTCTTTGCCTTAGGCTTCACGGCTCTCGGGTATATTCGATCTTCTCGCTTAATGGGCAACACATGATGTATCGCCTCC
>NZ_JAHUTS010000051.1:0-6630 GCF_019209835.1 Enterovibrio paralichthyis
TTATTTCGAATCAATTTTGAGGCTTTTCGCCGTACCGATTCAGTGAGTGTTTCCGCAGAGGAAGCCGCTCTCCGTGTCGGTGAAGCGGCATTATAGGGAGGTTCAAAATCTTGGCAAGGGCTTTTTTTCAGTTTTCTATTAAAAATAGCGCGTTCGTTCACTTTTCGCCCAAAGCACTATTAAAGTGAACGAAACTTGCTCGCAAACGCCTTTACTCTGCCCCAATTGGTGTATTCCACTTCCTTCGTAGCGTCAGTTTCACCTCCAGTGATTTTCATAATGAACTGGATCATAACCCTGTCGAAGAAGCGGTAACGGGGATAATAGAGCGCACCTGCAAATACATCGAGCAACTGAGGCTGCCAAGGAGAAATGGTCAGGAACTTCTTCACATAGACACTCCCCTCTGTCGTATCTTTACCTGGCTTTCTCGCCGTAAGGTTCACGCAGAAAAATGCGGCTTTCTTTTCATTAAGCTCAGCAAGGTTGGTTTCAATAAATTGGTATAGCTTCTTATTCAAATGGCCATAGCGAATAGATGCACCAATCAGAACCTTATCGTAGCGACTCCAATCAATGGCCGGCATGTCATGGAGATCCACCAGCGTGCACTGATATTCCTCGGCCAAATCGTTTTCGATAGCACGAAGGATTTTGACTGTCTGCCCTTCACGGCTTGAATGAAGTAGAAGCGCCTTTTTCATCATTATTCCTATTGAGCGATTAGCTACGCCAGAAGGTCGGCGTGAACAAAACCAATAAAGTGAAGATTTCCAAACGGCCAAACAGCATAGAGATAATCAATACCCATTTTGCGCTGCTGTTTATATCACCAAAGTGAACGGCAACCTCCCCCAGACCTGGCCCCAGGTTATTCAGCGTCGCCGCAACGGCCGAAAACGCTGTTAATTCATCTATGCCAGTCGCAATCAGGGCCAGCATACAAAGTACAAAAACCAGAGCGTATGCAGAGAAAAATCCCCATACCGCATCCACCACCTGTTGCGGTAATGCCTTGTTCCCCACTTTAATGGTGTAAACCGCTCTTGGGTGAACAAGACGTTTTAACTCACGTGAACCTTGTAGGGAAAGCAACAAGATTCGGATCACCTTCATACCACCGCCGGTCGACCCCGCACATCCCCCTATAAAAGAGGAGAACAGCAAAAGCACCGGCAAGAACAAGGGCCACTCAGAAAAACCTGTCGTGGTATAGCCGGCAGTGGTGGATATAGAAACGGTCTGGAAGATCGCTTGGTTAAAGGCTTCAAACTTGGTGTCGTAGACATCATGGTTCAGCAGCATGCCAAAGACGATAGCCAGCAAAATCACCTGAATCAGGATAAAGGAACGGAATTCCGGATCTTTGAAGTAGAAGCCAGGATGCAGCTTACCACTGGCAAACGCCGCAAAGTGGAGCGAGAAGTTACACGCCGAAATAAAGAGGAACAGCACGGTAATAAAGTTGATGGCCGGGCTGTTAAAATAACCAATACTTGCATCGTGCGTGGAAAACCCACCGATAGCGACTGTCGAGAAGCTGTGGCTAATTGCATCGAACACCGACATCCCAGCCGCCCAGTAGGCGGAGGCACAGGCAATCGTAAGTGCTAAGTAGATATACCAGAGCGCCTTAGCGGTTTCTGCGATCCTTGGCGTCATCTTGCTGTCTTTCACCGGTCCGGGAATTTCGGCGCGGTAAAGCTGCATACCACCGATACCGAGCACCGGCAAAATGGCGACTGCCAAAACAATGATCCCCATACCACCGAACCATTGCAGTAGCTGTCGGTAGAAGAGCACCGCTTTGGGCAGGTTATCCAAACCAACAATGACGGTTGCACCCGTGGTTGTCAGGCCGGAAAAGGATTCAAAAAAGGCATCGGTCACTGACATGTTGGGCTGTTCGGAGAGCATAAAGGGCACCGAACCTGCGCTTCCGATTACCGTCCAGAACAGGACAACAATCAAAAAACCATCGCGCGCTTTAAGCTCGTGCCGGTAACTGCGGTTTGGAAACCACAGCATTGCACCGCCAGACAGGAGAAGGAAGAAAGTGAGAACAAAAGGAAAACCTTCACCATCACGATAGATAAATGCCACCAATGCTGGTGCCAGCATGGTGATACTGAAGAGGGCAAGAAGTAGCCCCACAATCCGAATAATTGAGCGAAATTGCATAGCCTGAGACGGCTCATCCTTATATTCAGGGTTGAGCCTGAATTTAGTTGTTATTTAGCCCGGCCACGCTGACCTGACCACGGGAACGATTAACGATTTCCGCAGCGATCTGTTCGGCACTCCGTGCATCCACTTCCACTGTCATCACCACATTATGGCTGAATTCAGTATTAACCTGAACCGCGTTGTGGGAAGCCAGTATCGATTCAATCAAGGCAATGTGAGGGTATTCACAGCTTACTGTGAACTGCACCGTAATTGCCTTTTCTTTCGTTGTCAGTTGCAGTAGCGCCTGTTGCACACCGCCGCCATAAGCTTTGACCAGGCCACCAGTACCCAGACGAATACCGCCGTAGTAGCGGGTCACCACTGCCGTGATCTCTCCAACCCCGCTGCCCGTCAACTGTGCGAGGATAGGTTTCCCCGCCGTGCCAGACGGTTCACCGTCATCGCTGAACCCCCAGCTCATAGAATCATCAGGACGCCCGGCAACGAATGCCCAACAATTATGGCGTGCATCTGCATGCTTGGCTTTTATCTCCGCAACAAACGCTTTGGCACTGTCGATACCCGGCGTATGCGCAAGATAGGTAATAAAGCGGCTCTTTTTGATCTCTTCTTCCGTTACCACGGGAGAGAGCGGGATCAGATAAGGCGCGTTGTTCATGCAAACCACCAATAATTGAAAAGGCGCGGGATTTTAGCACAGCTCACTTCCCTGCCAATCACTCCCTTTTTCACCGTCATAGTGAAACCCTAAACACGAATAATTTTACCGCAACACCAAATTCAAACAAGCGTTTAACATTTTGGTTGCATTTTGGCCCAGCGCGGCTCAGACTAACTATTGCTGGTCTTACCACGCCCCCTACCACTAGGTAAACCTAACCAGACAAAGATCTGGCAATACGGAGATAGAACATGATTTACCAAGGTGACACCCTGTCCGTGCGCTATCTGGATGATGGCCTCGCGGAACTAAATCTCGATGCACCCGGCTCTGTGAATAAATTCGACCTTTCCACGCTGGAAAGCCTCAATCAGGCACTCAATGCGCTGGCACAGAAATCTGATGTTAAAGCCCTGCTGCTGACTTCTGCCAAATCCGCATTTGTGGTGGGCGCAGACATTACCGAATTCCTGGGGCTGTTTGCCAAGCCCGAAGAAGAGCTGTCGCAATGGGTTACCCATGCCAACGACATCTTTAACAAGCTCGAAGATTTGCCGTTTCCGACGATTTCGGTCGTCACCGGTTACGCCTTGGGTGGCGGTTGCGAGTGCATTCTGGCCACCGATTTCCGTATTGCAGACACCACAGCACGCATTGGCCTGCCAGAAACCAAGCTCGGCATCATGCCAGGCTTTGGCGGTACCGTTCGTATGCCGCGTCTTGTAGGTGCAGATACTGCGATGGAGCTCATCACCGCAGGCAAGGAAAGTAAAGCTGACGCAGCATTGAAGATTGGACTTGTGGATGCGGTCACCGCGCCGGACGATCTGCGCGATGCCGCCATTGCCCTTGCCAAACAGGCTATTGAAGGCAAGCTGGATTGGCAATCTCGCCGCGCCCAGAAAAAAGCGCCACTGCAACTGAACAAGATGGAAGCGACCATGAGCTTTACCATGGCCAAAGGCATGGTGGCTCAGGTAGCTGGCCCGCACTACCCGGCGCCGATGACCGCAGTGGTATCCATTGAAGAAGCAGCGCGCCTGGATCGCAACGGTGCACTGCTGGTCGAAAACAAACACTTTGTGAAACTGGCGAAAAACCAGGTCACCCAGGCACTGGTGGGGATTTTCCTCAATGACCAGTACCTCAAATCCAAAGCCAAGCAAGCTGCGAAAGAAGGTAAAGCCACTGAGCGCGCCGCGGTATTGGGCGCAGGCATCATGGGCGGCGGTATCGCGTACCAGTCAGCCAGCAAAGGCGTACCGGTGCTGATGAAAGACATCAGCCAGGCGTCGCTCGAAACCGGCATGAAAGAAGCTTCAAAACTTTTGAACAAACAGCTGGAGCGTGGCCGCATCAACGGGATGCAGATGGCGGATGTGCTGGCATCCATTACCCCGAGCCTGCACTACGCCGGTATTGAACACGCCGATGTCGTCGTAGAAGCCGTGGTAGAAAATCCGAAAATCAAAGCTGCGGTGCTTAGCGAAGTGGAAGGCATGCTGCCTGACGATGCCGTACTGACCTCCAATACCTCGACGATTCCTATCGATATGCTGGCGCAGTCACTCAAGCGTCCACAAAATTTCTGCGGCATGCATTTCTTTAATCCGGTTCACCGCATGCCACTGGTAGAAGTTATCCGCGGCAAGGACACTTCGGAAGAAACCGTCGCCCGCGTGGTGGCCTATGCTGCCAAGATGGGCAAGAGCCCGGTCGTGGTCAACGACTGCCCGGGATTCTTCGTTAACCGCGTGCTGTTCCCGTATTTTGGCGGCTTCAGCATGCTGCTGCGTGACGGCGCTGACTTCACCAAAATCGACAAAGTGATGGAGAAGAAATTCGGCTGGCCAATGGGTCCGGCGTACCTTCTTGACGTGGTGGGTATCGACACCGCCCATCACGCGCAAGCTGTGATGGCGGAAGGTTTCCCTGAGCGCATGGCGAAAAGCTACCGCGACGCCGTAGACGTGATGTTTGAAAACAACCGCTACGGCCAGAAAAACAGTGTCGGCTTCTACAAATACTCAGTCGATCGCAAAGGCAAACCTAAAAAAGAGGTGGATGCCGATGTGGCGGGATTGCTGGCTCCTGTACTGGGTACGGCTCCTGTACTGGGTACGGCAACCGACTACAGCGACGAAGCGATCATCAACCGCATGATGGTACCGATGATCAACGAAGTGGTGCGTTGTCTGGAAGAAGGCATCATCGCTACCCCTCAGGAAGCAGACATGGCGCTGGTTTACGGCCTTGGCTTCCCTCCATTCCGAGGCGGTGTGTTCCGCTATCTGGATACCATTGGACTGGCGAACTATGTCGCGATGGCAGATGAACTGGCCAACCTTGGCCCTGCCTATGAAGTACCGCAAGGTCTTCGCGAGAAAGCCGCCAAAGGCGAAGGGTATTTTGATGCCCAGCGACAGTCTGCCTAACCACAAGGATTTGAGAGGGAATATAAAATGAAAAACGTCGTGATTGTCGATTGCATCCGAACCCCGATGGGCCGCTCGAAAGGCGGCGCCTACCGCCATACCCGCGCAGAAGATCTGTCCGCGCACCTGATGCGCTCGCTGCTGGTGCGTAACCCGCAGCTCGACCCAAACGAAATTGAAGATATTTACTGGGGCTGTGTGCAGCAAACCCTGGAGCAAGGTTTCAACATCGGCCGTAACGCCGCGCTGCTGGCGGGCATTCCCCACTCAGTTGCCGCCACCACAGTCAACCGTCTGTGTGGATCTTCCATGCAGGCGCTGCATGACGCTACCCGCGCCATCAAAGTCGGTGATGCAGACATTTGTATTATCGGCGGCGTCGAGCATATGGGTCATGTGCCAATGACCCACGGTGTCGACTTCCACCCTGGCATGTCAAAGTCTGTCGCCAAAGCAGCAGGCATGATGGGTCTGACAGCAGAAATGCTGGGACGTATACACGGCATCAGCCGTGAGCAGCAAGATGCCTTTGCGGCCCGCTCCCACCAGCGCGCCTATGCTGCGACGGTTGAAGGGCGCTTTAAAAATGAAATCATGCCGACCGAGGGGCACGATGACAAAGGCGGCCTGTTCCTGATGGAAAACGATGAAGTGATCCGCCCGGAAACCACGGTCGAAACCCTGTCCAGCCTGCGTCCAGTGTTCGATCCCGTCAATGGCACAGTAACGGCGGGTACTTCCTCCGCACTGTCTGACGGCGCTTCCGCCATGTTGGTGATGAGCGAAGAGAAAGCCAAAGCATTGGGCCTTCCGATCCGTGCCCGCGTTCGCTCCATGGCGGTCGCGGGTTGCGATCCCTCCATCATGGGTTACGGCCCGGTACCGGCAACGCTTAAAGCAATGAAACGTGCTGGCGTGACCATGGATGACATCGGCATGGTTGAGCTCAATGAAGCCTTTGCAGCCCAGTCACTGCCTTGCGCCAAAGATTTGGGACTTCTGGATAAAGTGGACGAGAAGGTAAACCTGAATGGCGGCGCGATTGCCCTTGGCCACCCATTGGGCTGCTCGGGCGCGCGCATCTCCACCACCCTTATCAACCTGATGGAACACAATGACGTCGAGCTGGGGCTTGCCACCATGTGTATTGGCCTTGGTCAGGGGATCGCCACCGTGTTTGAACGCGTTTAGACACAGGAAAAGAAACAGCCGGGTAGTTAGCCTAATGCCAGTCAGTTAAGCTGACTGGCTTTCTTTTTATTGGGGTATTTCTTTGCCTTAGGCTTCACGGCTCTCGGGTATATTCGATCTTCTCGCTTAATGGGCAACACATGATGTATCGCC
>NZ_JAHUTS010000052.1:0-6572 GCF_019209835.1 Enterovibrio paralichthyis
GGCGATACATCATGTGTTGCCCATTAAGCGAGAAGATCGAATATACCCGAGAGCCGTGAAGCCTAAGGCAAAGAAATACCCCAATAAAAAGAAAGCCAGTCAGCTTAACTGACTGGCATTAGCCACTCGGCTCCTTTTCTTTTGGCTGCAAAAGCGCTTATTTGCGCTCAAGCAGGACACCCGCTTCCATATGGTGGGTGTACGGGAACTGGTCGAACAGGGCAAAACGCGAAATGTGGTGCGTTTCAGACAAGATCGCCAGGTTCTCTTTCAGGGTCTCCGGGTTACAGGAGATATAGAGAATGCGGTCGTACGCCTGCACCATACGGCACGTGCCTTCATCCATGCCTGAACGTGGTGGGTCGACGAAGATGGTGTTGCAGTTGTAGCTCTTCAGGTCGATACCGGCTTGCTGCAGACGGCGGAACTCGCGTTTGCCTTCCATCGCTTCGGTAAATTCTTCGGCGGACATACGGATGATCTGCACGTTATCAATATCGTTCGCGGCAATGTTCCACTGCGCAGACTCCACTGACGGTTTTGCTAGTTCGGTGGCCAGTACACGGTCAAAGTTGTCTGCCAGCGCCAGAGAGAAGTTACCGTTACCACAGTAAAGCTCCAGCAAATCACCCGTGCTTTCTTGAGTGCAATCCACCGCCCATTCCAGCATCTTTTCCGCGACCTTGCCGTTTGGCTGGGTGAAGCTGTTTTCGATTTGCTGATAGGTGAGGGGGCGGCCACTAACGTTCAGTTTTTCCACCACGAAATCGCGGTCGATAACGATTTTCTGCTTACGGGCGCGGCCGATGAGGTTGAGGTTGAAACCTTCATCGTTCAGGCGCTGTTTCAGCATCTGGGCGTTGCGCTCCCACTCTTCATCCAGTTGGCGGTGGTAGAGCATGGAAACCAGCACTTCACCGCTCAGTGTAGAAAGGAAATCTACCTGGAACAGTTTACGGCGCAGGCTTTCAATTGGGCGGATGGCGTCCAGCAGCAGTGGCATCAGATCATTGATGATTCGGCTCGCCTGTGGGAACTGATCCACACGGTACTTCTGCTTGGTTTCCTGATTGAACATGATGTAATAGAGGTCATCCCCTTCATGCCAGACGCGGAATTCAGCACGCATACGGTAGTGCTTGTCTGGAGACGGAAACACTTCCAGCTCAGGGGCATTAAACTCGGCGAAAGTGGATTGCATACGTGCAATTTTCTCGTCCAGTTGCGCCTGATATTGGGTGGTGTCAATCAGGGTATTGCTCATATTACCTAACCTGCATATCGAAAAATGAGGGCAAATTGTAAGTAGCCAAACGCGGTTGTCCAGCCTTTTCGCTGACTTTTTCGCCAGTGGTATGTTCTGGCGGCACAATTGCCGAGCTTGATATAAGATTGGCACACTTTAACGCGACCGGGCCTTACCATGAGCTTTCGAAAACCCAGAAACCGCAAAGAGATTTGTTACCCGTTTATCTATGAATCGGCGCTGACCTGCGACTATGAAATCCACACGGATGAGCTTTGTTCGCTGGTGGGCATGGCACTGGCAACCCTGCCGGAAGGTTTTGACGATGTGCGGGAAGATCTGGAGAACCTGCACCCGAAAATCTATCACCTCAATGGTTCAGTGCGTGGCAAGAATGCGATTTTTGAGGAAGACCTGGAGTGGTTGCATGCACGCTATGACCACTACAACGAACTGAGCCGTGGCCGTATCAACCGTTTTGTGTTGCCGCGTGGGCCTGTTGGGGTGATGGCGCTGCACCAGTGCCGCACCGGATCCAAGAAAACTGTACGTCTGCTGCACCGCCTTGATGAGTCAGGGGTAACGTTTGAGCCAACGTTGCCGCGCTTTGCAAATCTGCTTGCGAACTTTTTCTTTGTGCTGACGGTATACATAAAAATGAAGCTGGATGTAGAGGAAGTTGAGTTTGTCAGCCTGAGTTACTGATTCAGAATTAACGACTTCATTACCATTGCCGGGGCGAATGAGATCAAGTTCTCAATATCTGGGTATCAAAAGCGCGCTGAGTTCTCTATAATCTGCGCGCTTTCATTCCAGCTGGGAATCCGGTGTAAATCCGGAACTGGCGCGCAGCGGTAAGGAGAAACGAAAGTGACACGGCGAAAGCCAGACACTGCATTTCGATGTGGGAAGTCGTCACCGTAGGCCGTCTCTAAGTCCGAATATCAGCTGGGTCACAATATGGTTTCAGGATCTCCTGACATCATTAGATACACGCGATATTTGGATCTGATATGTCTAATAAGCTACTTGCAGCAAGCTTGCTGCCGTGGGCTGCCTTTGCGCATGCCGAATCAACATCCCCTTCTGTTGACGACACTATGGTCGTTACCGCTTCCCGCTTTGAACAACCTGTTACAACGGTACTGGCTCCGGTTTCAGTCTTGACCCGTGATGACCTGGAAGATATTCAGGCGAAAAGTCTGGTCGATGCGCTGAAAACCCTGCCGGGTATTGAGATTGGCCAGACTGGTGGCCGAGGCCAACAAGCGTCTATTTTCCTGCGCGGAACCAACTCAAGCCATGTATTGGTGCTGGTCGATGGCGTTCGCTTGCCACGTACTATGATGGGTACGGTCGACTTCAACATGCTGCCGCTGAACACTGTGGAGCGTATTGAAGTGATCCGTGGCTCAGGTGCAACCGTGTATGGCTCTGATGCAATTGGTGGGGTTATCAACATCATTACCCGCAATAAGGGTGAATCGAAGCGTTTCAGTGTCGGTGGCGGCAGTAACGATTACGTGCAATCAAGCATTGGTGTGACGACTCAGGTCAGCGATTCAGTTGCATTGCAACTCGGTGGCGGCTTGGAGCAAACCGACGGTTACAATGTGCATCCTAACTCGGCACCACCGGGGACAGAGCATGGCTTTGAGAGTAAGAACCTCTCTGGGCGTTTGAGCTACCAGCCAACGGAAAACTGGGAATCAAACCTGATTGGCCGCTGGTTCCAGAATGAAGTGGAATATGATGGCTGGGGTACCAAAAAACGCAGCTGGGTTGAAAGCAGCAGCATTGGTGCAGACACTGCTTATCGCAGCGGCAACTGGAACTCATTGGTACGTTTCGAGTTGGGTGAACAGTCAAACTATGACTACCTTGATGGTGCACCGAAAACGGCTGCCGATCTGACCAGTAAGATCCGTCAGGTCTATGGCAGCGCATCCTCCCGCTATGCATTTTCAAAACAGTTCACGTTGACTGGCGGTGTGGACGCGACCTGGGAAGAGTACCTGGATGGCAATTTCATCTCGGCCGGCGCGATTGATGACAACCCGCGCCGCAACCTGGGTGCGTTTGTTCTGGCTAACTGGCAAGTGAATGATGCCGTGCTGCTTGAAGGTAGCGTTCGCCATGACGACAACCAACAATTTGGCGGTCACAACACCGGGCTGGTTGCCTTAGGTTGGACGATCTCACCGGATTACCGCCTGTTTACCAGCTATGGTACTGCATTCAAGGCTCCGGGATTCGACAAGCTATACGGCACCGGTGGCAACACGGCACTGGCTCCGGAAAAAGCAGAAAACATCGAGCTTGGACTGGAAGGTACTACTTATAACATAGGTTGGAGCATCAACGGTTATATCAACCAGATTGATAACCTGATTGTGTACACCGGCAATTGGCCAAATGGTACCAATGAAAACGTTGAAGAGGCGAAAATCCGCGGCGTGGAAATCGTGGCTGATTTTGATCTTGGCCCTGTCTACAATCAGATCTCATTGGATTTGAAAGACCCGAAAGATGTGAGCAAGGATGAGCAACTGGCGCGCCGTGCCAAGCAATCATTGAAATGGCGCACATCCGTATGGTTGGGCGATGTACTGCTGGGTACCCAGTATCTTTACCAAGGTGAGCGTCCGGACTATTCAGGCGGTGACATTTTGGGAAGCTACAGTGTGTGGGATGTCACTGCACAGTACGATATCAATCAGCATGTAACGCTCAGCGGCAAGGTTACCAACCTGTTTGATAAAGAATACGCAACCGCCGGTGATTTCCCTGCACCGGAAAGAGCTTTCTACGTCAATCTGGACTTTGCGTTCTAACCATTTTATCAAGCCGCCTTCGGGCGGTTTTTTGATTCAGGAATTCCATGAAAAAGCGCGTTATTGTGAGTTGGTCATCGGGCAAAGACTCAACCTTATCCTTATGCCGTTTACTGGAAAGCGATCAATACGAGGTCGTTGGCCTCTATACCACTTATGTGAATGGGGAAGTGCCGTTTCAGGCCACACCGCTCGAGATTGTGAAAGCGCAGGCTCACAGCATTGGGTTGCCTCTTATCTTGATTGAGCTTGATGAGGTATTCCCGCCGAACGAGATTTATCAAAGTGCGGTCATTGATGGGATCCGTCACAGTGGCTTGGATATAGACGCGGTTGCGTTTGGGGATATGTTCTGCAACGGGATTGAAGCATACCGGCGCAGTTATATAGAGCCCCAAGGCTGGGAGTGTGTCTTTCCGTTGCTCGGAGAGAGCAGCCAGTCGCTGGCCAAGGAAGTCATTCAGCGTGGTATCGTGACACGCCTCACCACGATCGATACCACCCAGCTAAGTGGCGACTTCCTGGGGCGATGGTTTGATGCTTCTTTATTATCTGATTTGCCCGAAGGCTGTGATCCTTGCGGCGAAGATGGTGAATTCCATACTCTGGTCACCAGCGCACCCTGCTTTCGCTATCCTCTAGAAGTGAAGGTATCGGGAGAAGACCGCAGCGGGCGTTTCCATCATCTTCGTTATCAACAATATGGGGTGTCGGTGTAAAATCGCGCTTTTGCGCAGTATGATGGCTGCGCAAAGGCTTAATGAAGGTAAGAATGCGTGAAAAATGTGCTGATTTTTGATTCCGGTGTGGGTGGGCTGTCTGTGTATCAGGAGATAGCCAAATTACTGCCGGAGCAACCAGTAATTTACGCATTCGATAATGCAGCATTTCCCTATGGGGAGCTGGACGATGATGTATTGGTCAGCCGGGTCTGTGGCATGGTATCTGCGCTTTGCCAGCAGCATGATATCGCGCTGGTCGTGATCGCCTGCAATACTGCCAGTACGTTGGCATTGCCTCACCTTCGCAAACTGCTGACCATTCCCGTTGTCGGGGTAGTCCCGGCAATCAAGCCTGCTGCTGCGATCAGTCAAAGTAAAGTTATTGGCCTTCTGGCGACACCGGCCACAGTAAAACGTCGCTATACCCAACAGCTGGTGGAAGAGTTCGCGCCGGATTGCCAAGTCGTGATGGTAGGGTCAACGGACTTGGTCCAGATGGGAGAGGATAAGTTGCGAGGAGAGGACGTGGATCCAAAGCGTCTTGGCGTCATCCTTTCACCAATGATAGATAAAGTTGACTGTATCGTTCTGGGATGTACCCACTTCCCGCTACTCAAAAGCGAGATTGAAACACTAGTAGGGGGGAGCTGCAGGGTCATTGACTCTGGAGAGGCGATTGCAAACCGTGTCTATATGCTATTAAAAGAGGGAGGCAACGTAGCCTCCCGCAGAGATAGTTTACATCGGGTATACAGCAGTGCTCCGGTCAATCGAGAGCATGAACTGAACAACGAACTTAGTAAGCTCGGATTTGGTGAAATTAAGCGCGCTCCGACTTTCTAGGATCGTTGGCTTCACGCACTTTAAGAGTCCGCTCACCATATTCACTGTTATTCAGTGTCTCGATGGCACCAGGTGCATCTCCCGCTGCCATCACTACAAAGCCAAACCCTCTTCTTTTACCTGTGCGCTTATCCTTCATTAAGCGAACAGCAAATACCTCTCCGTGTTTAGCAAATAACTCCTTTACGTCATTCTCGTTTGCCCGATAAGGCAGGTTACCCACGTAAATGGTTTTGCTGGTAGAAGGTACAGATTCGAAATCGTCGCCCGAAGACTTGGTGGCAAAAAGAGAAAGGGCAATACCTACAGTAACGGCGCCAAGCGCGAAGGCTAATCCTGTGCTGGATACGATAGTGGCGTTATTCAGCAGCAATGCGCCGACTAGGGCTATGGCTGCGGTGATCAATAAACTGATGGATGTTTTCATAATCATCTAAAGTAAACGTCGGTTAGAAGAAATAGCATGAAGAAACAAAATCAATGCTGACTAAAATAAGAACAATTGTCGGGTCGATATTACGGTTATTGGAATCTCATTGCCAGTAAGTGAATGTGACGGCTATCTAATGTTGTAATTTGTTGTGTTTTTTAAAGTTTAGGTTGATTTGTAGTCACTCGGAAAGAAATCGGACAAAAACCCTTGCCAATGTGATCCTAGTCTCTATAATGCCGCCTCACCGACACGGAGAGCGGCTTCCACTGCGGAACCAGCCACCGAATCGGTACGGCGAAAAGCCTCAAAATTGATTCGAAATAAACGCTTGACGCGCTGTTTCGAATCAGTAAAATGGCCGCCCGCCTCAACGGAAAAATGTCCGCTTGAGGCAAGTCAACAAGACGTTTTGAAGGTTGCGAAAGCAACGTTGAAAAATCTCAAAATTTCTTCTTGACTTCATCGCCTGGCAGCGTAGAATTCGCAGCCCTGAC
>NZ_JAHUTS010000053.1:0-4850 GCF_019209835.1 Enterovibrio paralichthyis
CGACGTAGATAGGTCAGGTGTGTAAGCGCTGTGAGGCGTTGAGCTAACTGATACTAATTGCCCGTGAGGCTTAACCATACAACACCCAAGGGGTTTTGACGGACTCGAAAAGAACATTGAATGTGTAAGAACGAGAACAAATAAAACACAGCTTTCCAAGATTTAACAAATTTGCTTGGCGACCATAGCGTTGTGGACCCACCTGACTCCATGCCGAACTCAGTAGTGAAACGCAACAGCGCCGATGGTAGTGTGGGGTCTCCCCATGTGAGAGTAGGACATCGCCAGGCTTCCAATTTAAATTATTGTGCTGAACACACAGTAGTTTGAGTGGAGCGGTAGTTCAGTTGGTTAGAATACCGGCCTGTCACGCCGGGGGTCGCGGGTTCGAGTCCCGTCCGCTCCGCCACTTTTTAGAGAAACCTCTGCAGAAATGCAGAGGTTTTTTGCTTTGTGCGACCCAGAAAAGTGCTTCGCACTTTGGTCGCGTCCGAAAGCCCGGCGCGTTGAGTCCCAGCCCTCCGCCACTTATTAAGAAGCCTCGCTAGAAATAGCGGGGCTTTTTATTATCTGAAGATTTTACACCTGCTCCCAAAACCACTTTTCTTTCTAAACTGTAGGTCACTACCTGCTACGATCTAAAAGGTCTTCTTTCGGTGTTAAGGCGATGAAAAAGAACCTTCTGATGATCCTCTTTATCTGTATGTTCCTGCTCGGCTTCTGGATGGCAATGTCATCTGCGGACGCTAACCCGTGGGAGGAAGTGGAAGCGCCTTTTGATGGCAGCGGACAATCGATCGGCAGTTATGCCAATGGCTGTTTAAGTGGCGCTGAAGGGATGCCGCTCAAAGGTGAAGGCTATCAGGTGATCCGTCCATCGCGTAATCGGTATTATGGTCATCCGGATATGATTGTCTTTCTCACCAAGTTAGCGCAGAAAACCAAAGCCTTTGGTCTGGATGACTTGATGATTGCGGATATTGCCATGCCCCGCGGTGGGAACTTTACCCGCGGTCATTCCAGTCATCAAACCGGCTTGGATGCAGATATCTGGTTAAGTTTCGCCCCTGAAACGCTAACTGGTGACGCGATAGAAAGCCCGACAGCAATCAGTATGGTCGACCTGAAAAACTACTCGCTACGCAGAGATAACTGGATGAAAGAGCATGCGATACTGTTTCAGGTGGCGGCATCAGAGCCCGAAGTTGCACGTATTTTTGTCCATCCAGTGATCAAGGAGACCTTGTGCGGGATGGCATGGGAAGACAGAAGTTGGCTCAGGAAAGTGCGTCCATGGTGGGGGCATCACTATCATATGCATGTGCGTCTGACGTGTCCGAAAGGGAGCTTCAACTGTGTTTCGCAGAAAGCGCCTCCACCAGGGGATGGCTGCGGGGCAGAGCTGATTAGCTGGCGGCCAAAGCCTGAGGAAAAGCAAGAGAAGGCGGTTAAAGCGACCAAGAAGAAAGTAAAGATAAAGCCCGCCCAATGTGAGGTCGTCCTGACAAGTCGCTAGCTAGAAGCAGATAAAAGAAAAGCGCCAATCGGCGCTTTTCTCATTGAATAGCTTTTGGTTAAACCAAGCCCTGCAATTTGACGAATTTTTCCATCAGCTCATCATCGCTTTCCTTGTTGTCAGGATCGATGATGATGCAGTTGGTGATAGGACACACCGACTGACAGGTTGGTTTTTCATAGTGACCCACGCATTCCGTGCATTTATTCGGATCAATTTCGTAGATCTCTGCGCCAAATGAAATCGCCTCATTCGGACATTCAGGATCACACATGTCGCAGTTAATGCACTTCTCGGTGATCAACAGAGCCATAAATTATACACTCACCGCTTGTGGCGCGTTTGGGTTGCGGGTGTTGGCACCATCAACCAGGTTACGCATCAACAAGGCGAATTCCAGATCCATGTCTTCCGGGACTGGAATGTAAACAAAGTGACCATTGCCTTTGGCATCGTCAATGGCTTCGCCTTTGCGGTTTTCCATGGTATCCAGCGTGAACACAACGTTGCCTTTCGGCGTCATCAGCTCCATAGAGTCGCCCAGAACGAATTTGTTCTTCACTTCTACTTCTGCCATGCCATCGCGGCGTTTACCGGTGAATTCACCGACAAACTGCTGGCTGTCAGAAACCGAGTAGCCGTAGTCGTAGTTTTGGTATTCGCTGTGGGTGTGACGGCGCAGGAAGCCTTCGGTGTAACCGCGGTGCGCCAGGCTTTCCAGGGTGCTCATCAGGGTTTCATCGAATGGTTTGCCAGCTACTGCATCATCAATTGCCTGACGGTAAACCTGCGCAGTGCGTGCACAGTAGTAGAACGACTTGGTACGGCCTTCGATTTTCAGCGAGTGAACGCCCATTTTGGTCAGGCGGTCTACGTGTTGGATTGCACGCAGATCTTTCGAGTTCATGATGTAAGTGCCGTGCTCGTCTTCGAACGCAGCCATCAGCTCACCCGGACGGCGGCCTTCTTCCAGCAGCACGACTTCGTCAGTCGGTGCACCTTCGCCCAAGGTTGGCGTGACTTCCTGAACCTGAACGATCTGGCCTGCATCGTCTTCTTTCGCTTCATGGACTTTGTAGTCCCAGCGGCAAGCGTTGGTGCAGGTACCCTGGTTCGGGTCACGTTTGTTGATGTAGCCAGACAGCAGACAGCGGCCAGAGTAAGCCATACACAGCGCGCCGTGCACGAATACTTCCAGCTCCATTTCAGGCACTTCTGTGCGGATTTCTTCGATTTCTTCCAGTGACAGTTCGCGGGACAGGATCACGCGCTCAACACCTTGGGTTTGCCAGAACTTCACCGTCGCCCAGTTCACTGCGTTCGCCTGTACTGACAGGTGAATTGGCATGTGTGGGAAGGCTTCACGCACCATCATGATAAGGCCTGGGTCAGACATGATTAGGGCATCAGGGCCCATGTCTACGACCGGTTTCAGGTCACGGATGAAGGTTTTCAGCTTCGAGTTGTGCGGCTGAATATTGCACACCACGTAGAACTTTTTGCCTAAAGCATGTGCTTCATCAATACCGATTTGCAGGTTCTCGTGGTTGAATTCATTGTTACGAACACGAAGGCTGTAACGTGGCTGGCCGGCGTATACCGCATCCGCACCGTAAGCGAACGCATAACGCATGTTTTTAAGGCTGCCCGCAGGCGAGAGAAGTTCTGGTACAAACATGTTCTTAGCTTCTTTTGTCTGAGTGTAAGTCAGGCCACATCACAAAGATGATGTGGAGGAGCGGCGATTTTACTGTGATCTTGTTAACATAGCCAGTTCCATTCAGGAAACCAATCGTAGAAAATGTTGTCTTTTACAACGGTTCGCGAAATTTAAGTTTGGCACCACTGAAAACCGAATAATTTTATTGTTAGAAAGGCGCGGCAGTTTCTTGCGCCATGCGACCTTGAGATGTGGATTGATGTACGAAAAGAAAACCAAGACGTTTAGCAAATTGCCTAAATCGCTGCTTGGCATAATGAGCTTGTCGCTCGTCACTGTGGCTGTAATGGTAAACACGCTGCAAAAAGAGCCGATACGGATAGTCCCTCTCAAACTCCCAGAATCAGTGATCCCCGCGATAGTGGCAGACCCGACGGTCACCCTAGAGGCGGTCGATCTTCCTGAGTATGAATACACCATTCAAAACGGTGACAGCCTGAGCGAAATCTTCATGAAGCTTGGCCTGCCATACAGCGACTTACTCAAGCTGATGGAGACTGACCTCAACCACCTGCGTATTGATACCCTTAAGCCCGACGATATTCTGCGGTTTTGGGTTGATGCCAATGGAAAGCATGTTGAAAAGCTTGAGCTGGAATTCAACATTGCGCAGAAAGTGCAATACACCTTGTTGGATGACGGTACTTACGAATTTGCAGATATAGAGATCCCGGGCGAGTGGCTGGAAACGGTCGCTGCCGGTGATATCGAGGGCAGCTTTTCTGTATCAGCCCGTCGGGCGGGGTTGAGGTACAACGATGTTGATGTCATCACGACGCTGCTTAAAGACAAAATCAACTTCACCCGTGACTTGCGTGCCGGGGACAAGTTTGAAGTCGTGCGGGCAGAGCAGTTTGTTGATGGAGTGCCGAGTGGACAGCGCGAGATCAAAGCGATTCGACTTGAGCGTCGGGGCGCGCCTATTACGGCGTACCTGCACAGTGATGGCAACTACTACGATCAGAACGGTGACAGTCTGCAGCGTGCATTCCAGCGCTATCCAACCATTGGCAAAGAGCGTATCAGCTCCAACTTTAATCCGAAGCGCAAACACCCGGTAACTGGTCGTGTTTCACCGCACAACGGTACAGACTTTGCGGTGCGTACCGGCACCCCAGTGGTCTCAACCGGTGACGGTGTTGTTGTGATGGTGAGAAACCATCCGTATGCGGGTAAATACATCGTGATTGACCACGGGAATCAGTACCGTACCCGCTATTTGCACAACAGTAAGATCCTGGTACGCAAAGGGCAGCGAGTCAGTCGTGGTCAGAAAATTGCGCTTTCCGGACAAAGTGGGCGGGTAACCGGTCCGCATATTCATTACGAGCTGTTGATCCGCGGCAGGGCAGTCAACCCGATGAAAGCCAAAATTCCTATGGCGACTTCGGTACCTCGCAGTGAGATGACAGAATTCAAGAGGTCGGTGGCAGCCTACAACAAGAAGATGTTGGCACAGCGATTCAGCTAAAAAAAAACAGGGCGTTAAGCCTAATGCCGATCAGTTAAGAGATAAATGATCGGTTGAACGATCCAACAGATGGCTTATAAAGGCTCTAAGTCCCCATACTTAGAGCCTTTTATTTTGCAATTGACCACAGCCCTTACCCTCGC
>NZ_JAHUTS010000054.1:0-3871 GCF_019209835.1 Enterovibrio paralichthyis
AATTTCGTTTTTGATGGCCATATCAGGGCTGTTCCGTATTAAATGTACGATATTTACCTAATTTGCCACACTTATAAGTAGTAACCCACCTCCGCAGCCATTTATTGGTGTGGTCTACAGAGGATTAAGTCTTTTTAGAGGGGAAAATCCCTAGAACCCCATCTCCAAACATATCAAGCGTGTCTGTATCCCACTCTATTGTAAACAAGACATTTTTATCTTTTATATTCAATGGCTTATTTTCCTGCTAATTGGTAATACCATGAAAAATACCATGCTCAGAAAAGGCTTAACAATATTTTGAAAAATTGCCTACTGAGCGCTGCCGCACAGCTCCATAGGCCGCTTTCCTGGCTTTGCTTCCAGATGTATGCTATTCTGCTCCTGCAGCTAATGGATCACCGCAAACAGGTTACTCGCCTGGGGATTCCCTTTCGACCCGAGCATCCGTATGAGACTCATGCTCGATTATTATTATTATAGAAGCCCCCATGAATAAATCGCTCATCATTTTCGGCATCGTCAACATAACCTCGGACAGTTTCTCCGATGGAGGCCGGTATCTGGCGCCAGACGCAGCCATTGCGCAGGCGCGTAAGCTGATGGCCGAGGGGGCAGATGTGATCGACCTCGGTCCGGCATCCAGCAATCCCGACGCCGCGCCTGTTTCGTCCGACACAGAAATCGCGCGTATCGCGCCGGTGCTGGACGCGCTCAAGGCAGATGGCATTCCCGTCTCGCTCGACAGTTATCAACCCGCGACGCAAGCCTATGCCTTGTCGCGTGGTGTGGCCTATCTCAATGATATTCGCGGTTTTCCAGACGCTGCGTTCTATCCGCAATTGGCGAAATCATCTGCCAAACTCGTCGTTATGCATTCGGTGCAAGACGGGCAGGCAGATCGGCGCGAGGCACCCGCTGGCGACATCATGGATCACATTGCGGCGTTCTTTGACGCGCGCATCGCGGCGCTGACGGGTGCCGGTATCAAACGCAACCGCCTTGTCCTTGATCCCGGCATGGGGTTTTTTCTGGGGGCTGCTCCCGAAACCTCGCTCTCGGTGCTGGCGCGGTTCGATGAATTGCGGCTGCGCTTCGATTTGCCGGTGCTTCTGTCTGTTTCGCGCAAATCCTTTCTGCGCGCGCTCACAGGCCGTGGTCCGGGGGATGTCGGGGCCGCGACACTCGCTGCAGAGCTTGCCGCCGCCGCAGGTGGAGCTGACTTCATCCGCACACACGAGCCGCGCCCCTTGCGCGACGGGCTGGCGGTATTGGCGGCGCTGAAAGAAACCGCAAGAATTCGTTAACTGCACATTCGGGATATTTCTCTATATTCGCGGTTCAGCAGGCATGTCCCCTTTGAGGGCGACCCGAGTTCATGTTAGCTGCTGGGCTTAATTTTGATAAAATAGCTTATTTTTTGAGATAATAATTTGTACTTTTGTGGCTTCACTTCCAAAAAGTATACAACACGTGGCAAAGCCTTGGATTAAATAATTATTAGGGTAATTCTCTTCAAAACCCACTTTTATGGTATAGTACTCTATTAGTATTATGCTACAATTATTTTGTTGTATAATTTAATCAAGTTTTTATGGAAAACCGTAAATGGTTTAAGACCTATATGTTTATATGGGCTGGACAGTTTGCTTCAATGCTTACAAGTTATGCTGTTCAGTTTGCTATTGTTATATGGCTTAGTCTGGAGTACAAGTCAGCCGAAGTTTTAGCCTACGCAGGAATAGCAGCTATGTTGCCTCAAGCATTGATAGGCTTAATAGCAGGTGTATATGTTGACCGTCTCAATCGTAAATATGTAATGATTTTTTCGGATGCTTTTATAGCTCTCTGTGCCCTTTTGTTACTCGTCATTTTACAAAATGAAAATGTTAATCTTATATGGATATACATTTTATTGGGTTTACGCTCTGTTGGTAATGCTTTTCACGCTCCGGCACTACAGGCAATTGCTCCGCTGATTGTACCCCAAAATGAATTGATAAAGGTAGCAGGAATTAATCAGGTGTTACATTCGGTTTGCAGGATTGGTGGTCCTGCCATTGGCACATTAGCCATTGCTTATCTTCCTATTTCAAAAGTATTGTACTTGGATTTGATTGGAGCATTGCTGGCTATTCTTTCACTCGTGATGGTGAAAATTCCCAATGTGGTTGCGAAGTCAAAATCGTCTGCACATTCTATTGCTACAGAATTTTCGGAAGGGTTTCAGACTGTTTCAAAAAACAAAGGTTTGCGTTATCTTTTTCTTTATGCAATGGCGATAACCTTTGTTATAATGCCAGCTGCCATTATGTTTCCGTTGCTCACAACAGGGCATTTTGCAGGAGGAAAATGGGAGATAGGAATTGTAGAAGTGGTTTGGGGCGGAGGTATGCTTATTGGCGGTGTCATCCTGAGTATTTTCAAATTGAAAGGCTCAAAAGTAGTCGCAGTCAATGTTATGTATGTATTATTGGGACTTACATTTATTTTGAGTGGTGTATTACCTGCAAGTTGGTTTGTAGGATTTGTGATGGTAACAGCCATTGGCGGTATCAGCCTGTCTGTTTTCAATGGCTGTTTTACAGCAATTGTACAAACAGAGGTAAGTCCTGAAAAATTAGGACGTGTATTTTCACTTTATTATAGTTTGGCAGTTTTGCCAAGTGTAATCGGTTTATTATTCACAGGCCTGATTGCAGAAGTTATTGGTGTAAACATTACGTTTATCATAAGCGGTTGTTTGGCAATCCTTGTGGGTATTCTTTCGTTTAGCACTCGCAACTTAATGCAATTAGGTAAAATCAAAAATATTTAAAAAAATGAAAAATAGAGATATTCAAAAATTAGCGGAAAGAAATGGGTTAATTCTTTCGGATGAAATGAGTTTTAATGAAATGGGAATTGATTTTAAGGTTGGTTTCGCTACAGATAGGGATGGCACAAAGTGGTTGTTGCGTATTCCAAGAAGAACAACCTTAGGCGAACAGATTGCGAATGAGAAACGCATTCTTCAATTGGTGTCGAAATACCTTTCGGTTCAAGTTCCTGATTGGCGTATAGCTAATGAAAAACTGGTAGCCTATCCTTTGCTCGATGGAAAACCTGCACTTACTTATGATGCGGAGACTTATGAAGTAACCTGGAATATGTCTAAAGAAAACGACCTTTATATACCATCATTAGCGAAAGCACTTATAGAACTTCATTCAATTCCTACGGAAGAAGTACTTCGTAATAATCTAAAAATTTTGACACCTGAACAGGTTAGAAATGAGATTTCTGAAAGATTGATTTTGGTGAAATCTGAATTAGGGATAAATGCCGAATTAGAACTTCGGTACCAAAAATGGCTGGATAATGATGCCTTATGGCCGAATTTTACAAAATTCATTCACGGTGATTTGTATGCAGGTCATACACTTACTCATCATAATGGAGAAGTTTGTGGAATTATTGATTGGTCAACTGCACAAGTCAGCGATATAGCACAAGATTTTTCAGGTCACGTTACTGTTTTCGGTGAAGAAAGTCTGAAAAATTTAATTGCGGCATACGAAAAACAAGGTGGAGAAGTATGGGATAAACTGTTTGAACAAGCAGTTGAACGAGCTGCTGCCGCACCTCTAGCTTATGGATATTTTGCTTTAGAAACACAAGATGAAATTCATCTTAGTTCTGCAAAATTACAGTTAGGTGTTGAGTAGATTTTTTTTAGTAGGGGCTGACACCTTAATCGGGTCAACGTATAGGAAGAATAAACGCCCTTTTCACCCAAGTCCAACAGCTTTGGACCGCAGTTGACTCTTTCGACACCCCTGCGATGCAACCCAATCCGGCTGACGGGGAGCCAGCAACGCTGAAAATTTAC
>NZ_JAHUTS010000055.1:0-2958 GCF_019209835.1 Enterovibrio paralichthyis
TCGCGAGGGTAAGGGCTGTGGTCAATTGCAAAATAAAAGGCTCTAAGTATGGGGACTTAGAGCCTTTATAAGCCATCTGTTGGATCGTTCAACCGATCATTTATCTCTTAACTGATCGGCATTAGGGTAGTTAGCCCGGCTTTTTTAATGGCGACATATATATGCGCACTATGCATATCAGAAATGATTTAGTTTCATTATTTTCATGTCGATATTGGATCTACACTGTATTTCATACCTTTTATCCCCTTTCGGAGGACGTTCCATGTTCAAGGCACTGGTACTGGACCAAGCAGACAAAATCACCTCATCTAGCATTCAACAGCTCGACATCAGCCAACTGCCGGAAGGCGACGTGCTCATCGACGTCGATTATTCGTCACTGAACTATAAAGATGGTCTGGCTATTACCGGCAAGGGAAAGATTTGCCGCCAGTTCCCAATGGTGCCGGGCATTGATTTGACCGGCACGGTTGTCGAGTCTTCAGATGACCGCTACACCGCAGGCAAAAAAGTGGTATTGACCGGCTGGGGCGTGGGCGAAGGTCACTGGGGTGGCATGGCTGAAAAAGCGCGTTTGAAAGGGGATTGGCTGGTACCGTTACCGGAAAAACTTTCTGGTGTTCAGGCAATGAAGATCGGTACTGCCGGTTTAACGGCCATGCTTTGTGTTCAGGCGTTGCAGGACGCTGGCATTACCCCAGAGAAAGGCGAAATCCTGGTTACCGGCGCAAGCGGTGGCGTCGGCTCGGTGGCGGTTACCCTGCTGGCTGAGCTGGGTTACCAAGTGGTTGCAGTGACAGGACGTGCCAGCGAAAACGGCGAGTGGCTGAAAGCGCTGGGTGCATCCCGAATCGTTGAGCGCAGTGAATTTGATGAACCTGCCCGTCCGCTGGAAAAACAAATCTGGGCCGGTGCGGTTGATACCGTAGGCAGCAAGATGCTGGCAAAAGTGCTGGCACAGATGGATTACGACGGTGCCGTTGCAGCGTGTGGCCTGGCGGGTGGTTTCGACCTGCCAACCACTGTGATGCCATTTATCCTACGCGGCGTGAAGCTGCTGGGTGTGGACTCTGTTTACGCGCCTTACGAGCGCCGCCAGAAAGCTTGGCAGCGCATCGCTGAACTGCTGCCAGCCAGCTACTACGAGGCAGGTTGCCGTGAAATCTCGCTGGAAGAGGTACCAGAGGCGGCAGAAGCCATCACTAACGGCCAAATCACCGGCCGCGTAGTGATCAAGCTGTAAGCTTTCCCTGGAATTGAAAACGGAGCCAATCGGCTCCGTTTTCTGTTTTTAGGATACTGGTTTATACAAATCCCATGTCTTTAATTCGGGTCGCGATCAGCCTGCCACATTCCTCTTTGATCAGGTTCCTCAGCCAAATCTGCGCTGCCGAGTGTTCGGTGCGCGGATGCCAGATCAGTGAATAGTAAAAAGGCTTAAATTCAAACGGCAGCGGCTTGATCACCAGATCGTGCTTCTCACCCACCAGATACGCCAAGTCGGCAGGGACAGTAATGATCAGCGGTAAGCTCTCTACCATGGCGACAGCTGCTTCCAGGTGATACGCACGCAATGCCAGTTTAGGAGTCGGATAGCCACGTAGCGCTTCATCAATCAGGGCTTTCACCCCATCACTGATGGCTATCACCGCGTGAGGATAGGAAAGGTAATCTTCCAACGTCAGCGGTTTGTCCGCCAACGGATGGTTCTTCGCAACCAGACAGAATACGCTCACCAGACCCAGACAATCGGACTGTAAGGGATCGACCGCCCCAGTCGGCCGGCATATCGCCATGTCACACCCTTCGGTGGTGAGCTGGCGCATCAACTGGTCGTGTTGCAGCGGCGCAAACTCCAGCGAGAGTCCCGGCGCTTCTTCATAAATACGCGGCAAGGCAAACGGCAAGATAGTCTGCATGGCGTAGTCGGTAGTGGCGATTTTGAATGACTGCTCGCAGGAGGCAGGGTCAAACGCTTCCGGGGTCAACACATGGCAAAGGGCATCCAGCGGTGCCGTCAGGGATGCATTAAGTTCCAGCGCTCTTTGGGTAGGAATCAACTGCTGTCCATGGCGGGTAAACAGAGGGTCACCGGTCAAAGTGCGCAAACGTCCGAGAACTCGGCTCATGGCAGACTGGCTCAGGTTTAAACGCACAGCAGCCTTGCTGACGCTGCCTTCTTCCAGCAGCACTCTCAGTGCAATCAGCAGGTTTAAATCCCGGCGGTAGATATCTTCAAGTTCCATACTCAGCCCAAAGAGTGATAACGTTGCCATTATACCCATGGCAATCGATGTTCAGAGCCTAAGTTTTCGAACGCTGGCAAACGCCAGATAAAAAAATCCCGCATTAAAGCGGGGAAGCCCAAGAAAACTGGGTGTGAGTGTAGTCGATGAGTGAGTTAGCCTAGCTGTAGCGCCAGATTCGGCCTTACCGAATCATTCGTTAACAACTTGTTAATTAAACTACACGTAATTTTTACAATTCCAAGCCCTGTTGAATATTTGTTCTTCATAAGTATGATCAGGTCGACGTTTTTAATGTGACAGATGCATATGAGCTCAGTTTTTGAAAACCCGGATCACTTTTTAGACGCAGAAGGCCTGCGCTGTCCGGAACCGGTAATGATGGTAAGGAAGACAATCCGTAACATGGCGGAGGGTGAAACTTTGCTGGTGACAGCAGATGACCCATCGACCACCCGTGACATTCCAAGCTTCTGTCGCTTTATGGATCACACCCTGGTTGCGCACGAGTCTGATAACAGTCCGTTTCGCTATCTGATCAAAAAAGGGCTGTGACAGGCAGAAATGAAAAAGGCAGCCCAGGCTTAATGCCGATCAGTTAAGAGATAAATGATCGGTTGAACGATCCAACAGATGGCTTATAAAGGCTCTAAGTCCCCATACTTAGAGCCTTTTATTTTGCAATTGACCACAGCCCTTACCCTCGCGA
>NZ_JAHUTS010000056.1:0-2920 GCF_019209835.1 Enterovibrio paralichthyis
TGTTCTTGTTAAGAACAACCTTGGTTGCTGTTTTGTCTTCACTTTCAAAAAGTGAAAGCAAACGAAAACATACGAAACCTCTTGGGGTTGTATGGTTAAGTGACTAAGCGTACACGGTGGATGCCTTGGCAGTCAGAGGCGATGAAGGACGTAGTAACTTGCGATAAGCCCAGATAAGGCAGTAACAGCCATTTGAATCTGGGATTTCCGAATGGGGAAACCCACTGGCATAAGCCAGTATCCCACACTGAATACATAGGTGTGTGGAGGCGAACTCGGGGAACTGAAACATCTAAGTACCCGAAGGAAAAGAAATCAATTGAGATTCCGGCAGTAGCGGCGAGCGACCCCGGATTAGCCCTTAAGCGTTTTATGAGTTAGTGGAAGCCTCTGGAAAGTGGCGCGATACAGGGTGATAGCCCCGTACACGACGGCTTGTTTAACGTGAAAACGAGTAGGACGGGACACGTGTTATCTTGTCTGAAGATGGGGGGACCATCCTCCAAGGCTAAATACTCCTGACTGACCGATAGTGAACCAGTACCGTGAGGGAAAGGCGAAAAGAACCCCTGTGAGGGGAGTGAAATAGAACCTGAAACCGTGTACGTACAAGCAGTGGGAGCCTCCTTGTGGGGTGACTGCGTACCTTTTGTATAATGGGTCAGCGACTTACGTTATGTAGCAAGGTTAACCGTATAGGGGAGCCGTAGGGAAACCGAGTCTTAACTGGGCGAATGAGTTGCATGACGTAGACCCGAAACCGAGTGATCTAGCCATGGGCAGGTTGAAGATTGAGTAACATCAATTGGAGGACCGAACCGACTAATGTTGAAAAATTAGCGGATGACTTGTGGCTAGGGGTGAAAGGCCAATCAAACTCGGAGATAGCTGGTTCTCCCCGAAAGCTATTTAGGTAGCGCCTCGGACGAATACTACTGGGGGTAGAGCACTGTTAAGGCTAGGGGGTCATCCCGACTTACCAACCCTTTGCAAACTCCGAATACCAGTAAGTACTATCCGGGAGACACACGGCGGGTGCTAACGTCCGTCGTGAAGAGGGAAACAACCCAGACCGCCAGCTAAGGTCCCAAAGTTATCGCTAAGTGGGAAACGATGTGGGAAGGCTCAGACAGCCAGGATGTTGGCTTAGAAGCAGCCATCATTTAAAGAAAGCGTAATAGCTCACTGGTCGAGTCGGCCTGCGCGGAAGATGTAACGGGGCTAAGCGATACACCGAAGCTGCGGCAGTGCAATTTATTGTATTGGGTAGGGGAGCGTTCTGTAAGCCGTTGAAGGTGGTCTGTAAGGGCTGCTGGAGGTATCAGAAGTGCGAATGCTGACATGAGTAACGACAAAGGGGGTGAAAAACCTCCTCGCCGGAAGACCAAGGGTTCCTGTCCAACGTTAATCGGGGCAGGGTAAGTCGGCCCCTAAGGCGAGGCCGAAAGGCGTAGTCGATGGGAAACGGGTTAATATTCCCGTACTGCTGATAACTGCGATGGGGGGACGGAGAAGGCTAGGTGGGCCTCGCGACGGTTGTCGAGGTTCAAGTGCGTAGGTGGGTGTCTTAGGCAAATCCGGGACGCTATACACTGAGACACGATGTCGAGTCACTACGGTGATGAAGTCATTGATGCCATGCTTCCGGGAAAAGCCTCTAAGCTTCAGGTTATCAGGAACCGTACCCCAAACCGACACAGGTGGTCGGGTAGAGAATACCAAGGCGCTTGAGAGAACTCGGGTGAAGGAACTAGGCAAAATGGTACCGTAACTTCGGGAGAAGGTACGCTGCCCGCGGTGAAGTCCCTTGCGGATGGAGCTATGGGCAGTCGCAGATACCAGGTGGCTGCAACTGTTTATTAAAAACATAGCACTGTGCAAAATCGAAAGATGACGTATACGGTGTGACGCCTGCCCGGTGCTGGAAGGTTAATTGATGGGGTTAGGGTTAAACCGAAGCTCTTGATCGAAGCCCCAGTAAACGGCGGCCGTAACTATAACGGTCCTAAGGTAGCGAAATTCCTTGTCGGGTAAGTTCCGACCTGCACGAATGGCGTAATGATGGCCACGCTGTCTCCACCCGAGACTCAGTGAAATTGAAATCGCAGTGAAGATGCTGTGTACCCGCGGCTAGACGGAAAGACCCCGTGAACCTTTACTACAGCTTGGCACTGAACATTGAGCCTACATGTGTAGGATAGGTGGGAGGCTTTGAAGACGTGACGCCAGTTGCGTTGGAGCCGACCTTGAAATACCACCCTTGTATGTTTGATGTTCTAACTTGGCCCCATTATCTGGGGTGAGGACAGTGCCTGGTGGGTAGTTTGACTGGGGCGGTCTCCTCCCAAAGAGTAACGGAGGAGCACGAAGGTGGGCTAATCACGGTCGGACATCGTGAGGTTAGTGCAATGGCATAAGCCCGCTTGACTGCGAGAATGACGGTTCGAGCAGGTGCGAAAGCAGGTCATAGTGATCCGGTGGTTCTGAATGGAAGGGCCATCGCTCAACGGATAAAAGGTACTCCGGGGATAACAGGCTGATACCGCCCAAGAGTTCATATCGACGGCGGTGTTTGGCACCTCGATGTCGGCTCATCACATCCTGGGGCTGAAGTCGGTCCCAAGGGTATGGCTGTTCGCCATTTAAAGTGGTACGCGAGCTGGGTTTAGAACGTCGTGAGACAGTTCGGTCCCTATCTGCCGTGGGCGTTGGATGATTGAGAGGGGCTGCTCCTAGTACGAGAGGACCGGAGTGGACGAACCTCTGGTGTTCGGGTTGTCACGCCAGTGGCATTGCCCGGTAGCTAAGTTCGGAATCGATAACCGCTGAAAGCATCTAAGCGGGAAGCGAGCCTCAAGATGAGTCATCCCTAGAGCTATAAGCTCTCTAAAGGGTTGTTGGAGACTACGACGTAGATAGG
>NZ_JAHUTS010000057.1:0-2781 GCF_019209835.1 Enterovibrio paralichthyis
GTAAATTTTCAGCGTTGCTGGCTCCCCGTCAGCCGGATTGGGTTGCATCGCAGGGGTGTCGAAAGAGTCAACTGCGGTCCAAAGCTGTTGGACTTGGGTGAAAAGGGCGTTTATTCTTCCTATACGTGCCGCGTTCCAGGCGGCGACTATGAGGGCTATGTCGATGCCCATGTGCGCCGGCTGGAGGCGCTACGCCGGGCCGGTATCGTCGAGCGGATCGACGCCGACCAATGGCGCATCCCCGATGATCTGGTCAGCCGTGCCGCCGCCCATGACGCCGGCCGAGACAGTCAGGCCAGCGTTCGCGTCCTTTCCCCGGTCGATCTGAACAAACAGATCGGATCGGACGGCGCGACCTGGCTGGACCGGCGGCTGATCCACGGCGAGACGGCCGACCTTGCGCCAACCGGCTTCGGGCAACAAGTCCGCGAAGCCATGGACCAGCGCCGCGAGCACCATATCGAACAGGGCGACGCCACCCGCAGCCGGGACAGCCGCGTCTTCTACCGGCGCAACCTTCTCGCCATCCTGCGGGAGCGCGAGGTAGCCGGCGTCGGATCGGATATGGCTTTGAGTAAGGGCCTGCCGTTCCGCGCCGCCACGGACGGCGAGAGCGTCAGCGGCAAGTTTACCGGAACCGTGCATCTATCGAGCGGCAAGTTCGCCGTGGTCGAGAAATCCCATGAGTTCACCCTTGTCCCGTGGCGGCCGATCATCGACCGCCAACTCGGCCGCGAGGTTATGGGCATCGTGCAGGGCGGGTCGGTGTCGTGGCAGTTAGGGCGGCAGAGGGGGCTGGAACGCTGAGTGCGCCCATGCCGCATTGCGAAGCAAAAGATAATCGGATAAAATGTAGCAATTCATATTCGTAAGCGTGGAGTAATCAGATGGGAAATTCCAAGTCAGCAGACAAGTAAGCCGCAACAACCAGTATTGTTGTTGCGGCGCTCTGTAAGGCTAGTCTCATCTGATTGCTGACGAGCAGACGTCGCCCGGTATTCCTTAATCGAGGGTTGATTCGTCATGACCACCACACGCCCCGCGTGGGCCTATACGCTGCCGGCAGCACTGCTGCTGATGGCTCCTTTCGACATCCTCGCTTCACTGGCGATGGATATTTATCTCCCTGTCGTTCCAGCGATGCCCGGCATCCTGAACACGACGCCCGCTATGATCCAACTCACGTTGAGCCTCTATATGGTGATGCTCGGCGTGGGCCAGGTGATTTTTGGTCCGCTCTCAGACAGAATCGGGCGACGGCCAATTCTACTTGCGGGCGCAACGGCTTTCGTCATTGCGTCTCTGGGAGCAGCTTGGTCTTCAACTGCACCGGCCTTTGTCGCTTTCCGTCTACTTCAAGCAGTGGGCGCGTCGGCCATGCTGGTGGCGACGTTCGCGACGGTTCGCGACGTTTATGCCAACCGTCCTGAGGGTGTCGTCATCTACGGCCTTTTCAGTTCGATGCTGGCGTTCGTGCCTGCGCTCGGCCCTATCGCCGGAGCATTGATCGGCGAGTTCTTGGGATGGCAGGCGATATTCATTACTTTGGCTATACTGGCGATGCTCGCACTCCTAAATGCGGGTTTCAGGTGGCACGAAACCCGCCCTCTGGATCAAGTCAAGACGCGCCGATCTGTCTTGCCGATCTTCGCGAGTCCGGCTTTTTGGGTTTACACTGTCGGCTTTAGCGCCGGTATGGGCACCTTCTTCGTCTTCTTCTCGACGGCTCCCCGTGTGCTCATAGGCCAAGCGGAATATTCCGAGATCGGATTCAGCTTTGCCTTCGCCACTGTCGCGCTTGTAATGATCGTGACAACCCGTTTCGCGAAGTCCTTTGTCGCCAGATGGGGCATCGCAGGATGCGTGGCGCG
The DNA here is from genome assembly GCF_019209835.1 of Enterovibrio paralichthyis. Classification (NCBI taxonomy): domain Bacteria; kingdom Pseudomonadati; phylum Pseudomonadota; class Gammaproteobacteria; order Vibrionales; family Vibrionaceae; genus Enterovibrio; species Enterovibrio paralichthyis. The sequence goes on from NZ_JAHUTS010000057.1 coordinate 1,872, forward strand.
TGGGATGGCGTTGCTTGTTTGCGGAGCGGTCCTGTTGGGGATCGGCGAACTTTACGGCTCGCCGTCATTCCTCACCTTCATCCTACCGATGTGGGTTGTCGCGGTCGGTATTGTCTTCACGGTGTCCGTTACCGCGAACGGCGCTTTGGCAGAGTTCGACGACATCGCGGGATCAGCGGTCGCGTTCTACTTCTGCGTTCAAAGCCTGATAGTCAGCATTGTCGGGACATTGGCGGTGGCACTTTTAAACGGTGACACAGCGTGGCCCGTGATCTGTTACGCCACGGCGATGGCGGTACTGGTTTCGTTGGGGCTGGTGCTCCTTCGGCTCCGTGGGGCTGCCACCGAGAAGTCGCCAGTCGTCTAACCGACGACTGGTAGCAGGCCCGCTCCGATGCGGCGCACTAACCATCGAAACCTCGTGAATGTCGGTATCCTGTCTGGCAGGATACCGCTCATTTCCCTTGTTCAGTTCATCGCCGTCGCCGAGCATCTGAATTTTCGGCATGCGGCCAAGGCACTTGGTATCAGCCAGTCGAGCGTCAGCGCGCGTGTGAAAGCGCTGGAGGATAACCTTGGTGTCCTGCTATTTGAGCGCCATGCGCGGGGCGTTCGGCTAACAGACGCAGGCAGGCACTTCATGGAGCGTGTCACGGCGGGTGTCGATCAACTCGATCACGCAGTGAAGACCGCGGAGTGACGGGCACTGGCTGGCAATGTCTAGCAACGGCAGGCATTTCGGCTGAGGGTAAAAGAACTTTCCGCTAAGCGATAGACTGTATGTAAACACAGTATTGCAAGGACGCGGAACATGCCTCATGTGGCGGCCAGGACGGCCAGCCGGGATCGGGATACTGGTCGTTACCAGAGCCACCGACCCGAGCAAACCCTTCTCTATCAGATCGTTGAC
>NZ_JAHUTS010000058.1:0-2432 GCF_019209835.1 Enterovibrio paralichthyis
GTCAACGATCTGATAGAGAAGGGTTTGCTCGGGTCGGTGGCTCTGGTAACGACCAGTATCCCGATCCCGGCTGGCCGTCCTGGCCGCCACATGAGGCATGTTCCGCGTCCTTGCAATACTGTGTTTAGCAAAAATGCAAGCCGATGAACAACTCGCGATGGCAACAGCTAAAAAATTGGTAGAACAAAAACGCCAAATTGAAAAACAATGTTCTAAATAAATCCACCACTCGCACAAATCCCCCCTATTGTGCGAGCCTAAAAACACAGACACCTTATCACTGCTTTTCGAAACCATTAATCAATGCTTCTAAACCAAATAAAAAAGCCTCTGTGCCATCATCTTGATCCATAATTTGCAAAGCATCTTTTAATAGTCGAGGCATCGTATCATCTGCTATTTGTTGCCTATCATTAAGTGCTGCGATATGTTCTTGCTGCTCTAACACAGAACCTAACGTAAAATGACCAACCGCGCTTATTGCATATAACCCACATTTTAATGAAAAACCATTGTCCACCATAAACTGCAACTGCATTTCTACGGTGTCATATTGGTCTGAACTCGGGCGAGTCCCTAAATGCACTTTTGCGCCATCACGGTAACTTAATAATGCATCACGAAAGCTCAATGCATTATTACGTAAAAATTGTTGCCACGTTTCCCCAACTGCGGGTAATGAATGACGATGATTACGCTTTAGCATTTCAACAGATAATGCATCCAACAATGTGCGCTTGTTCTTCACATGCCAATATAGTGTAGGCTGCTCTACGCCCAGTTTTTGAGCTAGTTTTCGCGTTGTCAGCCCTTCCATTCCCACTTCATTTAGCAACTCTAATGCCACTGTGATGATGGTTTCTTTATCTAATCGCGCCATACTGCCCTCTCTTTTTTTCTATTGACACTCTATCACTGATAGGGATATATTCCAACTCTATCAATGATAGAGAAAAAACGATGAATAAATTTGCGATCACCGCTTTAACGATCACCGCCCTAGATGCTATGGGGATCGGCTTGATCATGCCTGTATTGCCTACATTGTTACGTGAATACGTGTCGGCTGAAAATTTAGCAAATCATTACGGTATCCTGCTGGCACTGTATGCCATCATGCAGGTTTTTTTTGCTCCTCTACTTGGCAAATGGTCTGATAAATTCGGGCGCCGACCAATATTACTACTATCTCTTGCAGGCGCTGCTGTGGATTACACTTTGCTTGCATTATCTAGCTCACTTTGGATGCTATACGTTGGGCGATTAATTTCTGGAGTTACTGGCGCAACAGGTGCGGTCGCCGCTTCTGTTATTGCTGACAATACTGCTTCACAAGAGCGTACTAAGTGGTTTGGACGCTTAGGGGCGGCTTTTGGTGTCGGGTTAATCTCTGGCCCTGCAATTGGCGGCTTTACAGGGCAATTCTCAGCTCATCTTCCTTTTATTATTGCTGCCATTTTAAATGCGCTCTCTTTTTTAGTTATTATGTTGATATTTAAAGATAATAAAATCAAAAATACTGAAAAAAACACCACAGAAACAGCAGAAAATTCGCGACCTTTCCTGCAAGTGATCAAGCCAGTCATACTATTGTTATTTATCTTTTTTATGACTCAAATGATAGGGCAAATTCCAGCAACGACATGGGTGTTATTTACGGAACATCGTTTTCAATGGGGCAGTATGGAGATCGGCCTATCTTTAGCGGGGTTAGGCATCATGCATGCCTTGTTCCAAGCATTTGTAGCGGGCGCAATCGCCAAGAAATTCAATGAAAAAGTGACGATTATTGTGGGCTTTGTTGTTGATGGAGCAGCATTCATTATTTTGTCATTATTGACAAAGGGTTGGATGATTTACCCTACATTAATCTTACTCGCCGGCGGCAGTATTGCGCTACCAGCCTTACAGGGGTTAATGTCAGCTCAAGTCAATCAAACTAACCAAGGTAAGCTACAAGGCGTTCTAGTCAGCTTAACCAATACGACGGGGGTGATCGGCCCATTATTATTTAGCTTTATTTTTGGTCAAACACTGGCAAGTTGGGATGGCTGGATATGGATGATTGGTGCGATAATGTATGTTTTATTGATTGTATTTATTTTATCTTTTTATAGAAGCACCAAAAAGATAGTTAAAATAGCGAAGCTACCAGCGAGCTAAGTTTTAGCATATCAATATTAAGTGCTATGATACCCCTATCAGATTTGCTTTTAGCACAAGATATTAAGAGACAAACCCTATGACATTACCCCCTAAAAAACCAAGAACAAAACCTGCGGAAGAAAGGCTAGATGACCTAATGAACGTATAGGAAGAATAAACGCCCTTTTCACCCAAGTCCAACAGCTTTGGACCGCAGTTGACTCTTTCGACACCCCTGCGATGCAACCCAATCCGGCTGACGGGGAGCCAGCAACGCTGAAAATTTA
>NZ_JAHUTS010000059.1:0-1863 GCF_019209835.1 Enterovibrio paralichthyis
TTGTGCCTTGAATGTGAGGCCGGTAAAGGCTCAGAAGCCGTCGTCGCCCAACTTCAACAGATGCAGACGGAAATCGCATTCGGTGGACCACTGAAGACGATGGATACGTCGCTCATCCCGAAAAAGCACCTCCCATGGTTGGTTAAACAGGATAACGTTAACCCGCAACGTTACGAATGGCTGCTCTACCGGCAGTTAACCTCACGACTGAATGGACGCATTTATTTGCCAAATGTTACCAAATACCGCGCACTGGAAGACGACCTGATCCCCCAGACATCGCAGGATACCTTGCTGGCCTCATCAACACTGGACAGACTAAAACAGCCCGCAGAGTTATTGTTACAGGAGAAACAACACCGGCTGGAAAGTGCACTCAAAGACGTTGCTCTCCATATTGATGAGGGAGACAATCGAAATGTGATCATGAAAAATCGTACCGGTACCCGCTGGCGTCTGCCGACCAAAAGCGCTACATCTCTGGTCAACAATCCCTTTTTTAAGCGAATGCAACCGGTCGGTATCGCGGATGTACTGCGGTATGTAGAGCGCGAAACCGGGTTCATGAAATGTCTGACTCATGTACTTCCGATACAAAAACAAGGGTTCACTCATCAGGATGATTTACTGGCCATTCTGATTGCCAACGCCACTCACCGTGGTGTGTATGGCATGGCGCAGATCTCCGATCGAAGCTATGAACACCTGAGTACGGTGCAGGCCAACTATATCCGGCCTGAAACGCTGCATGACGCCAGCGACGTGATCAATAATGCGGTTGCAGCGCTACCCATCTTCCGCCACTACCATATTCAGGAGGACCAGCTGCATGCCAGTGCGGATGGTCAGAAATTCGAAACCCATCTGGAAACCTTTAAAACCCGGTACTCCTCTAAGTATTTCGGCACCAACAAAGGGATCACGGCCATGACACTGGTGGCCAACCACAGCGCCCTCAATGCTCGGATCATCGGTTCCAACGAGCACGAATCACACTATATTTATGACCTGTTACAATCCAACAGCAGTGAAATCAAACCTGACGTACTCTCGACAGATACACACGGTGTCAATCATGTTAACTTCGCCTTACTGGATCTATGCGGTTACAGTTTTGCACCGCGATACGCGCAGTTCAGTAGTGTCATCAATGATCTGTTTGATGTGACTGAAAGTGAACAAGGCAGCACCATACTGGCGCTAAAGAAGCCTATCAGAACGAATGTTATTACAACGGGATGGCAAGATATCAGGCGTATTGTTCTGTCACTTCAGACAAAGCGGACGACACAAGCAATGCTGGTAAGAAAGTTGTCTGGTTACCCTTCTGGACACCCAATATTACAGGCTCTGACGGAGTATAATCGACTGGTTAAAGCGCAATATTTACTTGACTACATCGACGATGCCAGTTTGCGGCAGTATGTGCAACGTGCCCTGAACCGGGGAGAAGCATGGCACTTCCTTAGACGAGCCATTGCGTCGGTGAATGGTGATCAGTTCCGTGGCAAAAACGAGTCTGAAATCGCTATCTGGAATGAATGCGCAAGATTGCTTGCCAACGCGATCATCTACTTCAACTCCGCGATACTGAGTCATCTTCTGGGACACTTTGAAGCGAGAGGAGATGAAGAGAAAGCGGGTATCACTCGTGCTGTTTCGCCCGTTGCGTGGCAAAATATCAACTTAAGCGGAACGTATAACTTCACTAATACTGGGAAATTGCCCAATATTGGCGAAATAACAAGGCCGATAGTGGATGATTAGGCTCCAAGCTGAAAGTAAACCACCTCCGCAGCCATTTATTGGTGTGGTCTACAGAGGATTATGTCTTTTTAGAGGGGAAAATCCCTAGAACCCCAC